>JAQZBV010000076.1 GCA_029237685.1 Cytophagaceae bacterium
TCTGAGAGACGATTACCGCCGCTACCGCGACATGTCGGTGGTGTTTGGTGTGGCACTTTACGCCTTAAATATCATTGATGCTTATGTAGACCGTCATTTGATGGAATTCGACGTGAGCGATGATTTGTCTCTGCATGTGAAACCATTTTTATATACGGCAAATAATCACCAATTTGCGTCCGGATTAACATTAAACTTTTCGTTGAGGAAATGAACATCACCCTGATCGGTTATGGGAAAATGGGTAAAGCCATTGAACAAATCGCACTTCACAAAGGACATGAAGTCACGTACAAAATAGATCAAAACAATCATGATCTGCTTCATACACTGAATGGCAGCAAAACAGACGCAGCCATAGAATTTACACAACCCGAACAAGCTTTTCATAACTTAAAGTATTGCCTTGAAAACGGGATACCGGTAGTCTGCGGCACCACCGGTTGGTTGGAAAAAAGAAAAGAGATTGAAGCCATTTGCCAACACAACAAAGGCGCCTTCTTCTATGCGAGCAATTACAGCGTGGGCGTGAATATTTTCTTTCACCTCAACAAATGGTTGGCTTCTGTCATGAACGGTTATCCGGAATACCACATCACGACGGAAGAGATTCATCACACCGAGAAAAAAGATGCGCCAAGCGGGACGTCCATTACCTTGGCTGAAGGAATATTGCAACACTATCCGGCCAAAACCAATTGGGTGAACGAAGCCTTAGGCAAAGCGAATGAAGTACCTATCGTATCGAAACGCGAACCGAATGTTCCCGGCACACATACCATCGTTTACGAATCGGCTATTGACACCATAGAAATCAAACATACCGCACACTCTCGTGAAGGCTTTGCACAAGGCGCCGTACTAGCTGCCGAGTGGTTGAAAGGGAAAACAGGGGTGTTTGGAATGGATGATCTTTTAAAAATAAAATAATAACAATAGCGTTATCCAATGCGCGTGAGGGATAGCAGCGGAAAGCCCACAGCGAGACTGTGAAGTTTGATAAAGCATTAACGTCAACACGAGCGAGGACTTGTAGCGGATAGCCCGACCCGAAGGGGCACGTCCTAAACAACTTCTTCAAGTAACAAACAGCTTTTCCTTTCTATCCCCCTTTCAAGATCATTGAATAATATTTCACTGGCTAAAAAAATAATCTATGAATTTCAAATTCTGGGAAAAGAAAAAAGAGACAAAACCGAAAGCCAAAGAAAAATGGTGGCAATCGTTATTGTTTGCGGTCATCGCCGCCACCTTGATCCGATGGATCTTCATGGAAGCCTTTACCATTCCTACGCCCTCTATGGAAAACTCTTTGCTGGTGGGTGATTACCTCTTCGTGAGTAAATTCCATTATGGCACTCGTACTCCTGCTACTCCTTTGCAGATTCCTTTGTCGCATCAGAAAATATGGTTTACCAATATCCCCTCCTACTCTGACGCGATTCAACTACCGACGTATAGGCTGCCGGGTATCACACACGTGAAGAACAATGATGTCGTAGTCTTTAATTATCCATTGGAAGAATTTCCAACGGACCTCAAAACAAACTACATCAAACGCTGCATCGGTGTTGCAGGAGATACCATAGAAATCAAAAACAGGGAAGTTTTCATCAACAGCAAACGAGTAGAACCGCCTGCTGAAATGCAATACAAGTATTTGGCTACCACCAATAGTATCATCAGCGAAGCCATTTTTGCTAAATATGGCATTCCTAATTATGAAATGGAAAGACAAACTTTTGCAAAAAACGACAGCTCTTATGGGTATGTATTGAGCGTTACACCGAAGCTCGCTCAGCGGCTGCTGGACGACCGTGTAGCATCCAAAATCGAACATATAGACGTGAGTATCGATGGATTAGAACATCCCGTATTGTTCCCTTTTGCTCAATATTCCAAAACATGGACAGTTGATAACTATGGAGCCCTCTGGATTCCTAAAGCCGGTACCACCATCCATTTAGACTCGCAGACTATAGCCACCTATGAAACTACCATTCGTGATTACGAAGGATGGGATACGGTGGAAAATAAAGGGAGTTATCTGATCATTGACGGAGCTAAAGTAATAGACTATACCTTCCAGCAAAATTACTATTTCATGATGGGAGACAACCGCCACAACTCAGCTGATTCCCGTTATTGGGGCTTTGTGCCGGCAGATCATGTGGTAGGTAAAGCCTATATGATCTGGCTATCTATGGATCCTTCCAAAAACTTATTCCACAAAGTCAGATGGGGTAGAATATTCGATTTAATCCCTTAACTATTTCTTATTCACTTAAAAAACTCCTTTTCTGAAGGAGTTTTTTTCTGCTATTCTCAAAAAATAAAGTAGCTTAGCATAACCTTAGATTAATCAACAGACGTTATGAACTGGATTTTTTGGAACAAGAAAAAAGACCAACCCAAGAAAAAAGAAATATGGTGGGTATCGCTGCTTGAAGTATTGTTTTTGTTGTTGTTTATTCCCTGGATCTTTATTCAACACTTTGCAATTCCTACGCCTTCGATGGAAGGTTCCTTGTTGGTCGGCGACCATTTGTTTGTCAGTAAATATCATTACGGAGCCCGCACACCGGCCACTCCGCTGCAAATACCGCTCACGCATCAAAAAATATGGGGAACCAATATTCCTTCCTACAGTGATCTGATTCAGCTGCCCATGTTCCGTTTACCGGGTTTCTCACATGTCAAAAACAATGACGTGGTGGTCTTCAACTGGCCGGAAGAAAAAGAACATCCCGTAGACCTTCGCACCTACTATGTCAAGCGTTGCATGGGCATTGCCGGTGATACCTTACAAATTAAACAACGGGAAGTATTCATTAACGGAAAGAAAGCATTCAGTCCTCCTGATCTTCAATACACCTACTTGGTAACCACGAATGGCATGGTGAATGAACGCATCTTTGAACGGTACGACATTCCAAACTTTGATAATACAGAAAGACCATTCTACAATTTCACAGACAGTACTTCCGGCTATGTGTTAGACCTTAAACCGGCTACCGCTAAAAGCTTGATGGATGATCACGTGGCCACTCAAATAGATTTCATGAGTGATAAAGTCAAAGAGAGCGCCAATCCCTTATGGCCATTTACCAAAGAAAGTGAATCATGGACAGTAGACAATTACGGTCCGGTATGGATTCCCAAAGAAGGCAGTACACTAGCGCTCGATAGTCATAATGTAGCGATCTATGCCAAAACAATACAGGATTTTGAAGGATGGAAAACCGTAGAAAACAAAGGCAACTATCTGCTGATTGATGGTGAAAAAGTAAGCACCTATACGTTTAAACAAAATTATTATTTCATGATGGGAGATAATCGGAACAACTCCTTAGACTCTCGTTATTGGGGATTTGTGCCGGCCGATCATATTGTAGGAAAGCCTGTGCTGATATTTTTCTCCAACGACCCTCAAAAAGGATTTTTAAAAAAATCCAGACTCAAACGTATGTTTAATTTGATTGACTAAAGGTCTAATCTGTTTAACAGTTCTAGTGGTTCGTAAACAACATCATTTATTTTACACGAAGAAGCCTTAGCGTATTGTTTACTATTTTAAAATTGTATTTTAGTAAAACACACCTTTCCTTAAAGGAGATACCAGCCATCCAAACAGAAGAACTTTCTGTAAGCCCAGAATTTAAAGCGAGTCTGGGCTATTCGGATATTGACGATGAACATTCCAGAGAAACATGGAAGCAAAAAGCATTTCCGGAAGATTTTGTCAAAAGTTCAAACATACTTGAAGAACACATTGCCAGTAAAGGAGAAATTCCTTATAGAACAGAAGTCCGTTACAGGCATAGAGAAGGACACATCATATGGATGCAGTCTTCTGGTCTTGTCATCCGCTGGACCGAGGATGGACGGCCCATTCAAATGGTGGGCTGTCACTTCGACATTACAAAACAAAAAGAGATAGAGCTCCGTCTTAAAAATTCTGAGATTTTTTTAACCAAGACCAACGAAGTTGCACGCATTGGCGGTTGGGAAGTAGATTTCAAAAACGATATCGTGTATTGGCATCCCATGACAAAAAAAATACATGAGGTGCCGGAAGATTTCAAACCCGATCTGCAAACGGCCATCAACTTTTTCAGCGGAGAAAGCAGAGAAAAAGTGATAGAGGCTTTAAAAAATGCGCTGGAATATGGGACAAGTTATGATATAGAGTTAGAGTTAATCACCGCTGCCGGAAATAAAAAATGGACCAGAGCCATCGGATTACCGGAATTCAGTGAAGGCAAGTGCATACGCCTTATTGGTACCATACAAGATATTGATCAGGAGAAAAAGACACAAAGGGAATTGCAACACAGCGAAGAACAATTTCGCACAGCATTTACATACTCTCCTATTGGCATGGCTATAGTCTCCAAAGAAGGAAAATGGATGAAGGTCAATCAAAAGTTATGCGACATTGTCGGCTATTCGGAAGAAGAATTACTCCAAAGAACCTTCATGGACATTACCCATCCGGACGATCTAGAAACAGATGTTTCTCTCATTAAAAAAACAACCAACGAACCTTTCCAAAATATACAGCGAGAAAAAAGATACTTCCATAAGAATGGAAACGTGATATGGGTACTGGTCAATATCTCTATTCTAAAAAATAATGACGGCACATCCAGTCGTTTCATTACACAAGTACAAGACATCACTGATCGTAAAGAAAAAGAAATAGAATTATTAAAAGTCAACCAGGAATTGACTTCACTTTTCAATTCGGACGCACATGTCTCCATAATTGCCACGGATACCAGTGGATTAATTACGCATTTTAGTAAAGGCGCCGAAATATTATTAGGGTATAAGAGGGAAGAAGTCATTAATCAGTTATCACCTTTAGTCTTTCATTTAGGTAAAGAGCTGGAAGAAAAAAGTAAAAGACTTTCAACCCTTTTGGGTGTTCGCGTTAAAGATTCCGAAGCGCTTATTGCATTGGCAAAAACAGGAGCGTATGATTCTCAAAAATGGACGTATGTCCGCAAAGACAATTCCACCCTTCCTGTTCAGTTGGACATTACAGCCATTAAAGACAAGCAAGGCAACATCACCGGATTCCTAGGCATCGCTACTGACATCAGTCAAATCTTATCAACCCAAAAAGAATTAAAAACAAGTGAACAACGTTGGCAATTTGCATTGGAAGGCTCTAGTAACGGTGTTTGGGACTGGAACATCATCACCGACGAAGTATTCTATTCTCACAAATGGAAACAGCTCATCGGTTACGAAGACCATGAGATACCGAATACATATGAGGCTTGGGCATCGCGTGTGCATGTGGAAGACATTGAACGTTGTAAAAAAGATCTGGAAATGCATTTCAACGCTTATACTCCTGACTACGTCAATGAGCATCGCATGCTCTGCAAAGACGGAAGCTATAAATGGATATTGACAAGAGGTAAAGTGATTGAATGGACAGCGGAACATAAGCCTGTTCGCATCATGGGTACTCATACCGACATCACCTGGCAAAAAGAAAAAGAAGACGAGCTGAGCAGAACGCTGGATATAGTAAGTGAGCAAAACAAACGCTTACTTAATTTTGCCTACATCGTATCGCACAATCTTCGTTCACATTCCGGTAATTTTAAATTATTGTTGGATGTCATTGAGGTTTCAGAAACTCATGAAGAACTCAACGAAGCATTTGACCATCTCAAGGATATTTATTATTCATTAGATGAGACCATCAAAAACCTGAATGAAATTGTTAAAATACAAACCAATATCAGCAAGCAAAAAGAAGAAATTAACTTGCACCAATACGTTGAAAAAACAACCGACTTATTGAGAAGTGAAATCAAATTAAAAAAGGCAGTCATTCATAACAAAGTCGACCAAGACCTCTCTATTCTATGGAATCCCGCTTATATGGAGAGTATTCTTTTGAACCTGCTTACAAATGGAATCAAGTATGGACATCCCAACAGAAATCCTGAGATCAGTATACAAACCTATCTTGTGAATGATAGTCTTGTACTTGAAATTTCGGATAACGGGCTGGGAATTGATCTGAAAAAGCATGGTCAAAAATTATTTGGCATGTACAAAACTTTTCATGGCAACAGTGATGCGAAAGGAATTGGACTCTTTATCACTAAAAACCAGGTTGATGCAATGGGTGGCAAAATTGAAGTCTTCAGTGAAGTAAACAAAGGCTCAACGTTTAGAATATTTTTTTCTTGACATTAAAACTATATTTTCTATTTTTGGCTACCGATTAGATCTATGAATTGAGATAAAATATTCAAATTATCATGCCTCTTTAGAGGTATTAATTTCCCAATAAAGTCATTCTTCACTTTAAGAAAGAATATATTGAATAATTAACCGTACATTCAGTGTTTCGTTATACTCAATACTATGATTCTAGAAGGAAAAAAACTTATTTTAGCGACTAAGCCTTTTGCCAAAGAAGAGCGACCGAAAAGCTGGATGCATACCATTTCTACTTTAGTATTGCTTATCTGCGCTTATGCATCGATCTATTGGGTGGAACCTGTTGCCTTGAAAATCTTTTTTTGCATACTGGCTAGTTTGATTTCTGTAAGGATGTTTATCATCTACCACGATTACCTTCATAAAACCATTTTGCAAAATTCAGCCATGGCCAATGTTATCTTCACGCTATTTGGGCTGTATATTCTTTCTCCTAGAAGTGTGTGGAAACGTTCGCACGATTACCACCACAAGCATAACTCTAAGTTATTTACCTCCAGCGTAGGATCGTTTCCTATCGTTACTAAGGAAAAATTTCTATCACTCAGAGCCTCGGACCGCAGGGCTTATCTCTTTATTCGACATCCCTTAACCATTCTGCTGGGTCACATCTTTACCTTTACCTTTGGATTGAGTTTATTGCCTCTTATGCGCAGCCCCGACAAACATTGGGATGCGGCCATTGCCTTGGTGCTCCATTACAGTTTAGCGGTACTGATTTATATGGTCGCCGGTCCTTTAAATTTCGCATTGGCTTTTCTGCTCCCTGCCTTTATATCGGGTGCGATGGGATCTTACCTATTTTATGCACAGCATAATTTCCCAGGTACTCATTTCGAAGACAAAGAAGGATGGACCTATATCAGTGCGGCAATGAATTCTTCCAGTTATATGAAGATGAATAAATTAATGCACTGGTTTACCGGCAACATCGGTTATCATCACATCCATCACTTAAATGCTAGAATTCCTTTTTACAGACTTCCGGAAGCATTTGAAAAAATACCCGAATTGCAATCGGCTAAAACAACCTCACTCAACCCTATCGATATCTTCAGGTGCCTGCGTTTGAAAGTATGGGATGTGGAGACAAAAACGATGATTGGGCATCGAGAGCTAGCAAAGGGAGTGGTCAGTGGTCGGTAGTTAGTGGTCAGTAAAAATAAAAACAGTATAAGAAAAGAAGCGCTCAACTAAAATCGTTGAGCGCTTCTTTTTTTATACTGATCACTGTCAACTGATCACTTTATTACCATTCAATCGGCTTAATCCCTTTACTTTCTAAATATTCATTCGTTTTACTAAAATGCTTACACCCCATAAACCCATTGTAAGCAGAAAAAGGAGAAGGATGTGCTGCTTTTAAAACCAAGTGCTTCTGGGTATCGATAAAACTTCCTTTTTTCTGTGCATAAGCACCCCACAATAAGAACACGAGATCCTTCTTTTCCTCGTTCAAAGCACGTATCGCGGCATCTGTAAATTCTTCCCAACCTCTATTTTGATGAGAACCGGCTGTATTCGATCGAACGGTAAGTGTGGCATTCAAGAGCAATACGCCTTGAGAGGCCCAATGCTCCAGGTTTCCGGAAGAAGGAATATCCTTATCAATATCCGATTTCAATTCCTTGAAAATATTCACCAAGGACGGAGGTGGTTTTACACCGGAGGGTACGGAAAAACATAAGCCGTGCGCTTGCCCCAACCCATGGTAAGGATCCTGACCGATGATCACCACCTTTGTATCATCGAATGGACACTTGTCAAAAGCATTGAATATCAGAGGACCTGGTGGAAAAACTTGGTATATTTTTTTTTCTTCTTTGATAAACTCAATCAACTGCGAAAAATAAGGTGCCGAAAACTCCTTATTTAGCCTCTTTTTCCAGGTTTCTTCTATTTTTACGTCACTCATAGCGCATTCATTATTATCCACAATATATGGCGCAAACTTTATTTTATATAAACTTTTACTAAATTTAGTCGTTACATCAAATACATTCCAACCAGTAATAGTGTATGAAGGCTACAGAGATTACCGACGGTGTTAAAGTAAGTGTTACCACAACTTTCCAGGAGGATTATTCCAATCCGATGCAATCTCACTATGTCTTTACTTACAAAATACGAATCGATAATTTCAGTGAATATACTGTACAGTTATTGAGAAGACATTGGTTTATCGTCGATACGAACTGTACCGTAAGAGAAGTCGAAGGTCAGGGAGTAGTAGGCCTGCAACCGGTGCTCGAACCCGGAGAAAGCCACGAATATGTATCTGGTTGCAATTTAAAAACTGAAATCGGTAAAATGTCTGGTACTTATACGATGGAACGCATCATCGACGGCAAGCTGTTCGATGTCGTGATTCCAGAGTTCGTACTCATGACACCTTATAAGTTAAATTAGTTGTTAGTTGTTAGTTATTAGTTATCCTTCGATAACCCAAACTAACAACTAACAACTGACAACTAACAACTAAATTCTTGATACTTTCCCGAATCATTTCCTTTCTGCGCTATTTTTTAAAAGCGACCAATGCGCATGGGATACATTCTCCTTTCATTTATGATTTGTATACACTGGTCATACGATTGCGAAAAAAATACTATGCATTGGAAGAGTTGACCGAGTACCGGCAAACATTGGCCAGGGATTCCACTGAGCTTACCCTGATTGATCTGGGAGCAGGCTCGTTCAATAAAACTACTCCTCCGAGATCAGTACTTGTAAAAGATATTTACAAACGTTCCTGTCATTCGGCTAAAGACACCGAACTGCTCTTTCGGTTGATCCTCCATTTCCAACCGCAACACATCCTGGAACTCGGTACTTGCCTGGGCGTATCAACCTTGTATATGGCTAAGGCCAATAAAAAAGCAAGCGTCTATACCATGGAAGGCAATCCGGATTACGCGGCTATGGCAAGAAAAGCCTTTATCCAATTTCAGGCCCATAACATCTCACTGATCGAAGGCAATATCCATCAAACGTTATGCATCGCCATGGATCGTATTCCTTCTCTGGACTTTGCCTTTCTGGATGCGCACCATGCTTACGAACCCACACTCCAATTTTTCAGAACCTGTCTGGAAAAAGCGCATGAAAACACCGTAATTGTACTAGATGATATCCATTGGTCGCCGGATATGGAAAGAGCCTGGAAAACCATCAAGGGTATGGAAGAAGTAAAACAGACAATTGATCTCTTTCAATTCGGGATTGTCTTTTTTAAACCGGGACAAGTGAAAGAACATTTTGTATTGAGATATTAGTAGCTGTATGACTTTGCGTTAGGGATTGAGCCATTGTCTGATCCCGCCTTGGCGGGAGAGTGGCGAAAGCCCGGCCCGAAGGGAAACGCCCTTCTAATCTTCCGCACATACACTCTCCCTTAACAATTAAATCCCCTTTTGATCCTACAACTCTACATCATACATTCATTTCAATATTTAGAAAAAAAACATCTATATGATTGCAAAGTACGACGATATGTATAAATTTATAGTTCAATATAAGTTTTTCAAGAATGACGACCGGAGAGAAAAAAGACAATAAAAAAGGACTGATCATCTTATTGGTACTCTTACTGATAGGTACTAACGGGATTTGGGGATTTGTAACCTTGAACCAGAAAAAAAGCCTGGATTTGCAAACCACTAAAGTGACTGAGCAGACCGTTAAAATTGATTCTCTTAACAAAGAATTTGAAATGAAAATCCAGCAACTGGACAGCATGAAAAAAGCCATACTGGATCTGGGAGGAGATACGACACGTCTTGGAGATGAGATCAGACAATTGAAAGAAGACATGGTGAAAGCGTCTCGTGATGCACGTAAATACAAGTCTTTATATGCTGATTTGCAACGGGACTTCGACCTGAAACTGGAATCCGGAAGAAAAGAAATTGCTGACTTGAAAGCCTTCCTGGCTCAACAAGACACGATCATCACCAAGCAAAAAATCACCATCAACGAAAAAGAGAATAACATTTCTAAGTTGAACCAGGAAAAAGAAGACCTGCAGGTCAAAGTCACCCTGGCTTCAGTCTTAAGAGCGGATAAATTTGTAGTAGAAGCGCTGGATACCAAAGGAAAAGCCCGTCCGGCGGATGAGGTGAAAGCGAAGAAAGTTGATAAATTGAAAATCGGCTTCACGCTGAATGAAAATAAAGTAGCCGATGTAAAGGACAGAGAAGTGATCATGAGACTGATCGAACCGGACGGAGCAGCTTTGTATGAGCTGTCTACAGGAGGTGGAGAGTTTAATTTTGAAGGTAAACAGCTTTACTATACTTTAAAAACCAACGTTTTATACGACAAAACGGCAAAAAGACTGACTTTTGAATACAAAAAAGGAAGTCCATACAAAGTAGGCACTTATACCGTTCAAATCTATTGCGAAGACGCTTTGATCGGGGAAACCACTTTTAAAGTCCGATAAACAGCTCTTTTTTAAGGCATTTAATCCCGTTATTTCTCTGAAATAGCGGGATTTTTTTGTGTTTATACTAGAAATAACTATCTTTGTGACCCTTAAAAAATTTATAAACAATAATTTATGAGCCTGAAACAGTACGAGACGGTATTCATTTTAACTCCCGTTTTATCTGACCAACAGATGAAGGATACCGCACTAAAATTCAAGCAATACTTGCTTGATCAGGGAGCTAAAATTGTGAACGAAGAAAGCTGGGGTTTGAAAAAACTCGCTTACACGATCGATCACAAAAACACTGGTTTCTATCACCTCCTTCAATTCGAAGCTGATCCTCAATTGATCAAAACGTTTGAAGTAGAGTTTCGTCGTGATGAACGCGTGATGAGATTCTTAACTGTATCCTTAGACAAATATGCTTTGGCGTACAGCAAAAAAAGAAAAAATGGTGAGTTCAAAAAATCAGTAAAAGAGGAGGCATCAGTATGACACTTGTAAATGAATCTGTAAACAGAACGGAAGTAAGAAAGAAATACTGCCGATTCAAAAAGATGGGCATCAAATACATCGATTACAAAGATGCTAGCTTCTTGTTGAAATTTGTAAACGAACAAGGTAAACTTCTTCCAAGAAGATTGACTGGTACGAGCTTAAAATATCAACGCAAAGTTTCTCAAGCGGTAAAAAGATCAAGACACCTTGGCTTAATGCCATACGTGACTGATTCACTTAAATAGTCATTGAACAACCATGGAAGTAATACTAAAAGACGACATAAAAGGTCTAGGTTATAAAAATGACCTGGTAAAAGTAAAACCTGGTTACGGAAGAAATTATTTGATTCCTAACAATTTTGCTATCCTTGCTACTTCTTCTACAAAGAAGGAATTGGCTGAAACATTGAAGCAAGTAGCTCACAAAGCAGAGAAGCTAAAAACTAGCGCTGTTGAATTGGCTGCGAAACTGGCTGAAATTACATTGGACATCCCTGCTAAAGTGGGTGAAACAGGTAAGATCTTCGGTGCGGTAACTACCCTTCAAGTATCTGATGCGCTAGCCGTAAAAGGTTTGATTGTAGACCGTAAAAAAATCTCTTTCAAATCTGATGTGAAAGAAGCTGGTGATCATATCGCAAGCATCGATCTTCACAAAGAAGTGAAAGTAGAGTTGAAATTCAAAGTAGTATCGGCTTAAGCAGTTGCGAGGATTTAGCAAGAGCAACAAATTGATTGCTTTTCTTGCTGTTGCTCTAACTCTTACTGACACACAGTAAGAAATCTGATCCACTGAATAATTTAAAATCCTCCCGAATCCCGATAGCCATCGGGACGGAAGGATTTTTTTTTGCCCGATAATTCTTACCTTACCACATGACTAAACCATCTGTCAAACACACGCTTTACGACCTCTGCTCCTCTTTTGTAGAAGAACGGATACAGATGTACCAAAAAGCCATGAAAGACGCTCAGGAAGCCGCTAATAACGAAGAGAAAAGCAGTGCGGGTGACAAGTACGAAACCACACGGGCCATGATGCAGATTGAAAAAGACAAAAATGCCAAACAACTGGAAGAGACCATCAAGTTGAAAAAAGCATTGAGTCAGATCAATCCCAATACTTCTTCTGAAACCGTCGCCTTAGGAAGTTTAATACTCACCGATAAAGGTAATTTCTACCTATCGATCAGTGTAGGAAATATCAAGGCGGATACTATAGAATACATTGCTATTGCTCCTACCTCACCTCTTGGTGCTATATTTATGAATAAGAAAGTTTCTGAAACAGCCTCGTTTAATGGGCAGGTGTATAAAATATTGCAAGTGCTCTAACCAGCTGTCTTGCCCCTAAATCCCCTGAAGGGGACTTGTTATAACACTAAATAAATATCTACTTTGATATAGAAAGGAAGTAAAAATACCTCAACAGCATTTTACTGGAAAGTCCCCTTCAGGGGATTTAGGGGCAAGTGAAGCTAACCGATATATTCATAAGTTACCATGGACAAAGAATTTCTACAACAACTCGCACAACAGCTTCGCAAGCCCGATGGTGACATGGGGAAAAAAGTAGGAGAAAACATGAATGCCAGCAATGCACTCATGAATACGTTTACCTTACAGGAAATGGGGATACAACCTAACGACACCATCCTGGAGATCGGTATGGGTAACGGTTTTTTCATTAAAGACATTGTAGGCGATGACGATTCCATCACCTACTACGGCTGCGATTATTCCGAACTGATGATCAGTGAAGCCACAGCCTTAAACAAATTATACATTGAAACTGGGCAGGTAAAATTCTTCCTTACTTCCGCAGACAAACTTCCCTTTCAATCGCATAGTATTGACAAAGTATTTACCATCAATACAATTTATTTCTGGAGCAATCCTTCGGTAGAGCTCACTGAAATACACCGTGTATTAAAACAAGGTGGTAAGTTTTTCTTAACTGTTCGTTCCAAATCCACGATGGAAAATATTCCGGTCACACAATTCGGATTTAAAATTTACGATCAGCATTTATTGCGAGACTTGCTGGAGACTTCTGGATTTAAGGTCCATCAAGTAATAGAAAAACAAGAACCCGATATGGAGTTCAATGGCAACACGGTAAAAGTAAGCACCTGGATTTTCTGCGCAGAAGCTGTTTAATAGTAAAAGACTACCATGAATGCACGAATCAATCTGATCACCTTAGGAGTAAAAAACCTTGAAGCGGCTATCGATTTCTATGAAAAAGGATTAGGATGGCAAAGAGCGAAAGCCAGTCAGGACAGTGTTGCTTTCTTTCAGCTCAATGGTATCGTACTGTCATTATACAGCAGAGAAGCGCTGGCGGAAGACGCTCAGGTACCGCCTGAAGGGCAAGGGTTTTCAGGCATTACACTCGCTTACAATACCAAATCGGATCAAGAAGTCAATGACATCATCGAAGAAGTAAAAAAGTTAGGCGCCACCATCACCAAAACTCCTCAGAAAGTATTTTGGGGCGGCTATAGCGCTTATTTCAAAGACCTGGATGGGCACTTATTTGAAGTAGCGCATAATCCTTTTTTCGATTTCGATGAAAGGGATATATTGAAGCTGGAGTAAGAAAATAGTAAAAAAAATAAAGAAGATCAGTGGTGTGATTGCTACATTAAGCTTCATTCATTGGGCGTGCCCCTGCGGGTCGGGCTATCTCTCCAAGTCCTCGCTCGAATCAATCTTATAATCATTAGCAATCTGCTCAGCCTCGCTGCGGGCTTTCCGCTCTATCCCTCACGCGGATACATCATTGATAAGACAAAAACTCCATTGATCAGCTTTAAAGTAATATACTTTTGAAGATCCTCAATAGACCTCAAAGGCATATCTTTTACTTCTGTTCAACCATTTTTCATGGCCGTAGATAAAATCAACCTCCAGCACGTATTTGCCTCTTTTTACATGTTTCAACTCTAGTCCTGTAAACCTCGCCGCCCGCGGATAGACGTCCATTTCCAAGGGATACGTATTTCTTGTATCCAGTAATTTATTTTGATCATCGTATAAGCGATAACCTAAACCGATGTAATCTGCATCATTGGATCTCGAATAAAGTGTATCATTGGATTTGTTCCGAATGATCAAAGGGATGATGTGGTAACTAAAATACGGCAAGCCGGATGCATTCGATGCAGCGAAATCCAATTCCAGCTCCGTCGCTTTGATCTTCCCATTGGCATTGCTGTCTGCTGGAATTTTATTCAAGATACGATACGGAGTATTTTGCAAAGGGAAATAACGTTGCGGAAGATTGTCTGAAGTAAACCAATAGGGAGAAAACAATACACCAATCAAGGTATTGGGTTTATACATCATGCTGTCGTAATCGGAATAGTTATTAGCGATGGTAAAAGAAATCGCGGAATCCGGCGAAGCAATGGCCGAGTGCATCAGGGTTTCAAAACCCATGTCCCACTCGGTCCAGATCATGTTCCAATCAACATTGGAAGAATGAATCATGAATTTACGTTCCGGCATGTCCTTTACATTTTGCTCTATGCGTGAAAAATACTCCATGCGCATTTCATACATCAGACTGCACTTGATGATTTTGATGGTGCTGAATAACAACAACAAGGCCACGACAGCAAAGACTATTTTGACTTTGAACAGTTTTACCAATTCAATCACCAAAGGAACGGCGATCAACAAACCAAAACAAGCGTAATAGTTTTGGTACACGATAGGAGAATCGTGAACAATGTTGTAAGAAATAATCAGGATAAAAAATCCTATGCAAGACAGCAAGACATAAAAGAAAGGCAGCCAGTTTTTTCTGTAAATATAAATGGCCGACAATAGCAGCGCTGCAAATACAAGGATATAATAACTTCTAAAAAACTCTTCTTTGAAAAACTGGAATGCCGGTATATCCGACAGGTTCGTGATCGTGGTTTTTATTTTATCGGCACTGATCATTTTAGAGGCCTGGTAACTTCCTTCTTCAACGGTGAGAATTTTATAGGCATAAAAGCTATAGCCGCCTACCAGTGACACCCAGAAATAAGGAAGGGAGAGCAACTCTTTCTTATTCATCACCGCGTACACAACAATGAATGTGAGCAAAACTAAAGACAAAATATGGATATTAGAAAGCCACAAACAAACCACAATAAACAGAGCGACAAAAGTCCGCCGGTCTTTGATGGATAAGCTCGATACCAGCGGAGCGTTTAGCAATGCAAACACTAAAACCAGAGGAGCAATCGTTTGATGAATTTCCGATACGCTGTAGTAGAACTGGTAACGATAAGCCAGGCATAGAGCAAGCAACAAAGCGAGTACTGCGCGGTAGTCTTGCAACTTATAATAGAGAATTAAAAAGACAATGAATTGAACAGCCACAAAGCTGATAGAGTATAGCCGAAGAATATTTTCAAGACTCGCTCCAACTTTTAAAGCCAACAACGGTAAAATCTGTGTCACGATGACGCCAAAACGACCTGCTTCGATATTGAACCATTGCGCATCGATCAATTTAAAACACTGAAATGCGCCATCGAAAGGAATCATGCGTTCCTTGTAATACACCCAGGTGATGACAAAAAAAGCCGTGAAGAAAGCATAGCCTAAAATGCCGCTTGCCACCCGTAATCCCTTTTCATTTATTTCTTTAGAAAACACCCCAGTTAAAAAAGATTGGAAAAACTTACTCATCATCAATTCAATAAAAATCATTAAACATAAAACGGTTCAACCCACCTGCATGAATTGAACCGTAAATATACCAAAATTAATGTATTTAAATAGTCGCGGATGATGGCATAATCTTCTCTGCCACTACCCTTTTACCAGGCAATGCATTGGCCTTCAATGCCAATTCAATGACGGCAATGGTATCTAATGCTTCTTCAGCAAGCACAGCCTGTGGTACACCGAATCTTAAGGTTTGGTATATGGCCTCATAATAGTCCATGTAAGTGCCGGCTTGTGTAGGGACAAAAGATTCTTCTCCGTTTGCATAGCTTATTTTCCCCCACTGCGAAGCCGCTTCTTTGCCCCAGTCATAGGTAGTAGGCAAGACGCCTTGCTTCAACAAAGCCTCCTGAGGATCTGCGCCGTACTTCGTGTATATTCCTTCCGTTCCTTTGATCAAATATTTAACCACCGGGCCATCCGCGAACATACCGGCAGTAACGATGGCATCGTGTTGCTCATAATGCAGTGTGATGTGGAAATAATCAATCACCTGACTCCCCTCTCGTTGCTTTTGCAAATCGCCTGTAATGGCCTTTGGCCAGCCAAACAATACCAATGCCTGATCAATCATGTGAGGTCCCAGGTCATACAGCAGGCCTGCTCCGGGCACATCTTCTTCTTTCCATTTCTTAGGCCCGATTTCCGGACGGTAGCGGTCGAAATGCGTTTCGAACAAAGACAATTTGCCTAACACGCCCTCTTGTATCAATTGCCGAACCGTTTTAAACTCCCCTTCAAATCTTTTGTTATGAAATACATTCAATGTCTTCCCTTGTTGGCGGGCGATTTCCATGACCTCTTTCCCTTCTGCAACGGTAACGGAAAACGGTTTTTCTACGATCACATGTTTACCTGCCAGCAAGGCTTGCTTAGCCATAGACGCATGCAATGAATTGGGAGTATTCACTACCACCAATTCCACCTCTTCATCCTTCAGCACTTCTTCAAACGAACGGGCAATGACGGATTGAGGATAACGAGCAGCAGATAAAGAAGCCGTTCGCTCTACAATATACTTCAAACGAAAAGCGGGATGCGCCTCTATAAAGGGTGCATGAAACACCTGGCCGGACATACCATAAGAGGCAAGGGCCGTGACAATAGGTTTACTTGACATACGATGCAATGCTAGACATTAATTTCTTCCAATCCCTTGATGTAAACCGCTCCTCTACGCTCCGCAAAATAGTCGGAAACCAGCATTACTCCACCTTGGAACCACAGGCCGGTGCCTATGCCCATCCAAAAATCAGAGGTTGAATTCATAGAGATGATCAACAATACGCCTACGACGGATAAAATCGCTTCAAACCAACGGTAGACCACATAATTCTTCATCAGTTTTATCATACGAGGCAATTCTTCCGATTTCAATTTGTGCGGATCATCGTTAAAATATCCTTCTACTTTACGCACATCCACGACACTTCTGAAATAAATACTGGCTCCGAAAGCAACCTCTACAATACCCACCCAAAGCAAAGGCCAGGCAAGACCTTTGTAAAATTCTCTGAAGTTATAGCCCCACAAAAAATACAAGGCTTCTGTCATGGTGATCAAACCAATGGCCAGCAACAACAAACTTTCTATTTGTTCAGACTTAAAATAAGTATGGATGAACTGTTTTGATTTCATGCTAAATGAATAAGAATAGGTAGAAAAAGGGATCTATTTTGTACAAAATACAAAAAGAATCGTGGAACACATGATATATTTTTAAATCCTATGTAACTTAAAATAAAATACAAGGACATGCATTTTCGTACGGAGCTTTCTGTTAATAAATCGTTACTTCAACTCCATCATAAGAGCCCTTTCTTAACAATAGGTTCATGTTTTGCAGAAGAAATCGGCAGCTTGTTAGAAGCCGGTAAGTTCGACACCTTAAACAACACCTTCGGCACAACGTTTAATCCGATTTCGATTGCAGCCATTCTTCGAAACATTTGTCAATTGTCAGACACCGAGGCACAGCCCCTTCATACTGGGGAAGTATGGCTGGATTACCGCTTTCATTCTTCGATCTATGGTTATAGCGAGCAAGAATTAAATCAAACCATTGAAGGAAAGTTACAGCAAGCGCATGAACAGCTCCGCAAACCCAATGCAGTCTGCATCCTGACGCTTGGCACAGCCTGGGTATACCGTTTGTTGGAGCAAAACAAAATGGTAGCCAATTGTCACAAGCAAAATAAAAAACTCTTTCAAAAAGAACTTTGTACTCCTGAAAACTTGTTAAAAACCATGCAAGAGGCACTGGAGACGCTGTTCACCAAATTTCCCCAATGCCAGGTGATCCTTACCCTAAGTCCCGTGCGCCATACCAGAGATGGCCTGGAAGAAAATCAAATCAGTAAATCGCTGCTGCGTGTCCTGTGCCATCAACTAAATACACAATACAATAATGTGCACTACTTCCCGGCTTACGAAATAGTATTAGACGACTTACGCGATTACCGTTTTTACGCCCAGGACCTCGTACACCCCAATGAATTGGCCGTTGCCTATATCTGGGATAAATTTCGCCAAACTTTTTTTGACAAAGAAACCAATAGCCTGCTTGACCAGTGGCAGCAAGCCCGGCAAAACCTTAGACACAAACCCTTCTACGAAAAGACACAGGCTTACAAAACATTTCTGGAACAAACCTTGCGGGATTTAGAACAATTGAATCAGAAGCTCAATGTGAGTCAGGAAATCCTGGAACTAAAACAAACCATTCAACGTCATTCCTAACATGAGTCACCCTTCCAATGCCTTGATCCATGAAAGCAGTCCTTACCTGCAGCAGCATGCCTACAACCCGGTAGACTGGAAACCATGGAACGAAGAAAGCTTAGCGCTTGCCGTTGCACAAGATAAACCCATCATCATCAGCATCGGCTACTCCTCCTGTCACTGGTGTCATGTGATGGAAAAACAATCGTTTGAAGATACCGAAGTGGCGGAGTGGATGAACAACCATTTTATTTGCATCAAAGTAGATCGTGAAGAACGTCCCGACCTGGATCAGATTTACATGGATGCCGTGCAAGCCATGAATATACGAGGTGGCTGGCCCTTGAACGTCTTCCTGACGCCGGATAAAAAACCTTTTTATGGAGGCACTTATTTTCCTAAGGATCATTGGATACATATCCTTGGTCAAGTCTCCAATGCATTCAAAGAACACCGGGAAGACCTAGAAAAATCAGCCAACGGCTTTGCCAATACCTTACAAGCATCTGAAATACAAAAATACGGCATCGCCGCGCCGAAGCCTATTGACGATGTCATCATAGAAGAAGCTTATACCCGACTGGAACGTCAGTTTGATACGGTATGGGGCGGCCTGGATAAAGTACCGAAGTTTCCCATGCCTTCTATCTGGCAATTCTTGCTGGGCTATCATTACACGAGCAAGAAAAAAGAAGCATTGGATCAAACCTTGTTGACCTTGCACCGCATTGCTATGGCAGGCCTTTATGATCAGGCAGGCGGTGGTTTCGCACGCTATTCTACCGACGGCGAATGGCTGGCCCCTCATTTTGAAAAAATGTTGTACGACAACGGACAATTGCTCAGTCTATACAGTCACGGCTATCAACTGACTCAGGACCGTAACTTCAAAGAAGTTGCCGACCAAACCGTGGAATGGCTGGCCAGAGAAATGACCACCGCAGACGGAGGCTTTTATTCCGCATTGGACGCGGACTCTGAAGGGGAAGAAGGGAAATTTTATGTCTGGACGATAGAAGAACTCATCCCTGTCTTTTCACCTGAAGCAGACATCTGGTTGGAATATTTCTCCATCCAGGAAGAAGGCAACTGGGAAGGACATAACATTTTATTCCGCCAGCGCTTTGATGCGGGCTTTATCAAAGACGTTAGACTAGATCCGGATTACTTTTATAAAAGACGTACCGAAATCTATGCGAAACTCTTAGCCCTTCGCAGTACACGCCCAAGGCCCTTTCTGGACGATAAGCAAATTGCTTCGTGGAACGGCTTGATGTTGAAAGGACTGGTTGATTGGTATAAAGCCTCAGGCAGCAGCAAAGCATTAGACCAGGCTGTTGCCAACGCGCATTTCATAGAAAAAAATCTATTGCAAGATGCGCATCTTTTTCACTCTCATAAAACAGGCGGCAAAAAAAATCCAGGATTCCTGGATGATTATGCCTATGTGATCGACGGCTTCATTGCTTTACACGAGGCCACTTTGGAACCGCGCTGGTTACATTTGTCCAAAGACTTGATGAACACAGCACTCAACGAATTCTACGACGAAGCAGAAGGCTATTTCTTTTACACGTCCAATGCTTCTGCCGATTTGATTGCGCGCAAAAAAGAAATTTTCGACAATGTGATTCCTTCTTCCAATTCAGCGATTGCTAAAAATTTGTTTCTGCTGGGACATTTCTATTTGCACGAAGAATGGATACAAGCGGCTACAGACATGTGCAAACGGATCAGTCACCTGATCAAAACAGAGAGCAGTTACCTGACCAACTGGGCCATTCTTGCCTTATGGATCAAAGAACCTTTTCTGGAAGTTGTCATCCATGGACCTCAGGCAACTGAGTTTGCCGTAGAACTGAACCGTTCGTACCTCCCTTTTAAAATACTTACCGGCTCAAAATCAGGGGATAATCAAATTCCACTCTTGGAGAACCGCACAACTCCCGATGAAAAAACGTATATTTATATATGC
>JAQZBV010000178.1 GCA_029237685.1 Cytophagaceae bacterium
TCGTTCCTTTTTCACCTTCTTCAAAACGAGTTTTAAAACTGTAATTGGTGCTGGTTAAAATTCCACTTTGTGTCGTCAGGTTTCCTTTGCCTTCTTTCAGGTTGCCTTCCCAATGTGCTTTTGCTGTGCGTTTCATAATGTTTCTATAGTCTGGTTTTTAATAGATCTCCGTCCTTACGTTCGATGGACAGCATCAAGGTTGCTCATTTTTTTGTAAATATCCAGCACTGATGTAAAAATAGCACCAATAAGCAATTACTACTTTATCTGTCAAATAGATACAATCCTGCTACTAACTATTAAACCATGGTTCTAAACGTTAGATTCACTCGGGGACTTTTAACTTTCGTGCTCTTTGGAAGACTATGCTGCCAATGGGTTTGAGTACTTCCCTTCATCACCAGCAAACTTCCGTTTTCCAACACCAGAGAAACCGTATCCTTTGATACTTTATGCTTGAATGAAAATTTACGTTCCGCTCCAAAACTCAAAGAAGCGATGCTGGTATTTTTACCCAGCGATTTTTCATCGTCGCTGTGCCAGGCCATGCCTTCGTTTCCGTCGTGGTATAAATTTAAGAGACAGGAATTAAATACCGTTCCTGTGAGTTCTTCTACTATCTTCTTCAATGCCAGTAAATCTGCTGTCCAGGGCAGTGCATGTTTGGTTGTGTTGCTGTATGTATAGGAATAATTGCGATCACCATACCAGGCCGCTTTTCGCTTGGTGATGATGTGTTTGCCGTATATGATGGCTTCATCATTTTTCCATTCGATCTCCTGAAGCATTTTCTGCAGGTATGTCAATGCTTCTTCATCCGAAAAAATCTTCCCGTAGTAATTGACGATACCATCTTGGGGCAATAAGTTTTCCGTATGCTTTCTCATTTTCTTTTATAACTTAGCCAAAGCTTTTTTAGCAAACAAAAATAATACACGTTGAAGATTTAATAAACCCGAAACTTGCTCATCTAATCATTCCTGAAACATGTCATACTGCAGCGCCATTGAATTCATGCCGGAAGAGCGAAAGGTTTTCCATAAAAACTACCACGACAACCATTACGGTTTTCCTATACACGATGACAATGAATTATTTTGCCGACTCGTCCTTGAAATCAACCAGGCCGGGTTGAGCTGGGAAACGATCCTGAAGAAGGAAATGACATTCAGAAAAGCCTACCACAATTTCAACATCAAAAAGGTAGCTGCTTATACAGAAAAAGACAGGGAAAGACTCCTGGCAGATGCCGGTATTATACGCAATAGATTAAAAGTAAATGCAGCCATAGAAAACGCGAAAACGATTCTTCTTTTACAAAAAGAGTTTGGTTCTTTTGAAAAGTGGCTGGCACATCATCATCCCAAAACCAAAGAAGAATGGGTGAAGTTGTTTAAAAAAACATTCAAATTCACCGGAGGAGAAATTGTCAATGAATTTTTAATGAGCATTGGATACCTGCCCGGAGCGCATGCGGAGAACTGCAAGATTCATAAACGGGTATTGAAAACCAAACCGATGTGGTTAAAGAAATAAGAAATCCTAAAATTCATTAAAAAACACTTGCGTTAGGGATCGAGTGGAAAGCCCGAAGCGCGTGGATCTGTGTGTTGGGCGGACTTGGAGCGAGAGCCCGGTCCCGCCATCAAAGTTATACTATCCTCCAATGCTGGAAGGCGGGAAATGCCAAAAACTGAAAGATCCTTCCACTCTTCTCGTAACAAATAATCCCCCATCCTACACACCTTTTCTTAAAAATTCACCTCATTATTTGCGTAGCCAAATAACTACACTTATATTAGTAGCCAAATAGCTACACAAATGAATTTAAGACGAGATGTATTCCAAGCCATCGCCGACCCTACCAGAAGGGCTATCCTACTCTTGGTCGCTTCCCAATCCATGACAGCAGGCGCCATCGCTTCTAACTTTGACACGGCAAGGCCTACCATTTCCAAACATCTGCAAATACTTACCGAATGTGAATTGCTGAAACAAGAGCAAAACGGCCGGGAAATGTATTACCACAGCAACGCTAAAAAAATGAAGGAAGTAGCCGATTTCATTGAGCCTTTTCGCGACATGTGGGACAATAGATTTAATAAACTCGAAGCGGTGATGAAAAAACATAAACCCTCCCGATAACTATCGGGAGATAGCTATCGGGAAAAAGCTTAGTATTTATGGAAAAAAAAACAAAGATTAATGCCGAAGAAGGCAAGCAGGAACTAGTGATCACAAGAGAATTTGATCTGCCCTTGGATTTGCTTTTTACTGCGTATGTTGAACCTGAATTGGTAGAACAATGGATGGGAACGAAAGTTCTGAAATTAGAAAACAGAAAGCATGGCGGTTACCAATTTGAAACCACGGATCCCATGGGCAACAAACATGTGTTCAACGGAACCATTCATGACTTTGTACCCAACAAAAAAATCATACGCACATTTGAAATGGAAAACACACCGTTCGACGTGCAACTTGAATTCCTGGATTTTGAATCACTTAGTACGGAGACCAGCAAACTTACGATGCATGTCATCTACAGATCGGTCGCTCTAAGAGATCAACTCCTGAAGCTTCCCTTTGCGCAAGGGATCAACATGGCACATAACCGTATACAAAATCTTTTAAACCCTAAAAAATAATAGATATGACTAAGCGAAATAAAATCATCTATTGGATCGCCACCGTTTGGCTGGCATTTGGAATGACTTTTACCGGAGTCGTTCAATTCTTGCGCATACCGGAAAATATAGAGATGATGAACCATTTAGGCTATCCGGTTTATTTACTTACTCTACTAGGCATTTGGAAAGTATTGGGTTCGATCGCAGTGCTTGTTCCTAAATTCCCATTAGTAAAAGAATGGGCCTATGCCGGATTTTTCTTTGTGATGGCAGGAGCGATCTTTTCTCATCTCTCCGTTGGAGACAGCGCGGTGACATTATTCGGACCAAGCTTATTGATTGTTCTTACTGCAGTCTCTTGGTATTTCAGACCCGCCGACAGAAAACTTAGCGCTGTTCGTTAATAACACGCAAGGAATAAAAACATCATACAGTCTAACTTTGATCATTAGCCATGAGCACTAAAAAAGAATTATCCGCTAAACAACGAGAGGAATTACTTCAACTCCTCAAAGTACGTTTTGAAAAAAACAAAACCCGACACAAAGGCATTGAATGGGACAAAGTAGAAGCCAAGCTGAAAGGGAGCAAAAAATTATGGTCATTGAATGCCATGGAACAAACAGGAGGCGAACCGGATGTTGTCGGCTACGATAAGAAAACAGGTGAATACATTTTTTACGACTGCTCAGCTGAAAGCCCTAAAGAACGCCGAAGTTTTTGTTACGACAAAAAAGCATTGGACTCCAGGAAAGAAAACAAACCCAAAAACAATGTACTCGATGCGGCAGAAGAAATGGGGATTGAACTCTTAACAGAAGAACAATACCGCGAGCTTCAACAATTGGGCGCCTTCGATTTAAAGACCTCAAGCTGGATACAAACACCCGCAGACATCCGAAAATTGGGTGGCGCACTGTTTTGCGATCGCCGTTACGATACCGTCTTTTTGTATCATAATGGAGCGGAGTCTTATTATGCTGCCAGGGGATTTAGAGGATCGTTGAGGGTGTAAGCCATATAACAAGTTCTTATTCCCTTATTAAGAGCTTGTTATAACTTAACTTGAATATCCTGTAGGTTCGATTTGCTTAAGTCAAACTCATTTCTTAGATTTGCCCTCCCTTAGTTTTAAGGTGGTGTTCAAACGGAATGCCTGGATGGCGGAACTGGTAGACGCGCACGACTCAAAATCGTGTACCGAAAGGTGTGTCGGTTCGATTCCGACTCTAGGTACAATACAGTATGGAGTATGGAGCGTGAGTATGGAGAAATCCTCAGTACTCACGCTCCATACTCCATACTTTTTTTCATTTTTTCAATTCTATTTTTATGTTCGAATTCGAAAAACTCACCGTTTATCAGAAGGCAAAGTCCTTCGATCAAAAAGTATTATCATTTGTTTATGCCCATCCTTCTCTTTATAAAGTAATTACCAATCAACTGAAAAGAGCTTCTTTAAGCATCCCGCTTAACATCGCCGAAGGGACGGGAAGAAGCACCAAAGCCGACCGAAAACATTTTTACGTCATTGCCCGAGGATCCGCTTTCGAATGTGTAGCTATTTTTGATATCCTGAAAGACCGGAAAAATACCGACGAGGAAGTTTACAATGATTTTTACAAAAAAGCAGAAGAGCTCTCAATGATGCTGTTTGCGATGATGAAGAAACTTAGTTCATGACAGTATGGAGTATAGAGAAACCCTCAGTACTCGCGCTTCGCACTCCATAATTATTTTTTAACGGATCAAAATCAATCGAAAAACTTAGAGTGATTAGTTTTAGCTACACGATTGTAAGTATAAATCGTACCACAACTCACCCCTACTCCCATCACTATTCCCGCGAAAACATCCAACGGATAATGAACACCAAGAGCCATTCTGGAGTAGGCT
>JAQZBV010000077.1 GCA_029237685.1 Cytophagaceae bacterium
CCACTTTAAAACCGAACTCGCAAGGGTTCGGTTTTTTTGTTTCCTAGTTAATCTGTCTGGCCCCTAAATCCCCTAAAGGGGACTTTTGAGAAAGAGAAAGAGAAACAGAAAGAGTGTCGCCTCTTTCTGTTTCTCTTTCTCTTTATTTTGGTGTCAGGTCTTTCGACCTGACACTGTTCGTATGGAAACGAATACTCATTGCTATTGTCCAGCAGTGTCAGGTCAAAGACCTGACACCCAAAATAGATTCTTTGACAAAACATCGTTACTCAAATGATAGTCTTTTCCCGCGCTTTCCTTTGTTTATCCTGACAGAAAGGATCATGCGCCTTAAATGCTGTGACTCCTAATGGACACCAGCCACACTTCTCTGCTTCATGATAGTCTTTTTATGCTCATCTCTTTGTTTATCCCGACGATGTAGAAAATGAATAGTCAAAGGCAGAATTGTGCAGGTCGAACCCTATAAGTCCACGTATATTTATTCATTGATAGGAGGATGAATGCTCGAACACCAATTACTAAGTCTTCTTGAATGACAAGAGTTCTTCAACCCCATCATTTTGAGAAGGTAAAGAGTTTTCATAACTTTAGAGAAAACTATACTTATGGTCAAATCAATGACGGGCTACGGTTCTGCTGTAGCTGAAAATGAAAATCTTTACGTGCAGGTCGAAATCAAGAGCCTTAATTCCAAATTTCTTGATCTTTCGCTACGTGTACCAAAAGAGTACGCTGAAAAGGAACTGGAGATCCGAAACCTGTTTACGCAGGTAGTGGAGCGCGGTAAAGTTTCTTTGTCTATTGAAGTCAAACAGAAAAACGACAATACTGCTCGTGTCAACATCAATCTGGAATTGTTGAAAGCGTATTACGATAAAATAAAACAAGCCGCCGAATACGTGGGTGCCCCTTCTGATGATATTTTCCGCACGGTATTGAACATGCCAAAGGTTATTGAATCAGATATAGAAAATGTAAACCGCGGTGAAGAATGGGGCTTTGTAGCGAAGGCCATGAAGGATGCGATTGCTCAATGTGATAAATTCCGTCAGGAAGAAGGTGATCTGCTGAAAGAAAAATTCATCGGATACATCTTATTCATCGGAGAAAAACTAAAAGAAGTAGAGGCACACGATCCGATTCGTATCCAACAGGTCCGGGACAGAATTAAAAATCATCTCGAAGAATACGTAGGCAAAGAACGTGTGGACCAATCCCGCTTTGAACAAGAGTTGATCTACTACATTGAAAAATTAGACATCAGTGAAGAAAAAGTTCGTTTGAAAAAACACCTGGACTACTTCATTGAAGCGATGAAAGACAAAGAA
Source organism: Cytophagaceae bacterium (assembly GCA_029237685.1). Lineage (GTDB taxonomy): Bacteria > Bacteroidota > Bacteroidia > Cytophagales > Cytophagaceae > JACMQM01. The sequence continues at coordinate 1,332 of JAQZBV010000077.1, forward strand.
GCCAGCGGAAAAAAACTAGGCTTCCTGGCGCAAGAGATCGGAAGAGAAATTAATACCATCGGTTCTAAATGCAACGATGCAGACATCCAACGCTCGGTGATCGGCATGAAAGAAGAACTGGAAAAAATAAAAGAACAATTACTGAATATCCTTTAAGATTTACTCCTTACTCCTCTAAATCGATTTATGAAACAATTACGCATTTTATCATTCTTGTTGCTTCTATGCATCGTAGCATCCTGCTCGCAGCAAAGACCAAAGGGCTCAGACATTAGTTTGACCTGGGGATTGGTTGGCAACTATTACGAAGGAGACCTTTTCCTGAGTCAATTGCAATTGAAAAACAATGGGCCTGCTGCTTTAGAAAATAAAAACTGGAGTTTGTATTTCAACTTTTGCAGAAAGTACAACCAGGATAAATTGCCTAAAGGAATTACCATCGAACATGTGAACGGTGATTTGTTTGTATTGAAACCAACAGCTGACTTCAAAGCTCTTCAACCCGGAGACTCTGTAAAGTTTGATTTGTACGGCGGTTACTGGACGCTTAACGAGAGCGATGCACCGGCAGGTTTCTTCTTTGTATTCAACAATGGCAAAGGAGAAACAACCGTTGAAGAAGCAGGCGCGTTAACGGTATTGCCTTTCCTTACAGAAAAACAATTGAACCGTACAGCCAATGATAAAGTAATCAGTGAGAATGAAACGGTTCGTTTTGAAAGAGACTCTGCTTTGACAGTATTACCTGCTTCAGCCATTTGTCCGATCACTCCTACGCCGCTTTCTTATACACTAGGTAAAGACTCTTTGGTTATCGGTGAAGCTTTTATTATTTCTACTGAAAAAGATTTTACAGCGAGCGCTGAGTTTTTACAAACAGCATGGACGACAAGACTTAATTACAAGCCAGGGATTGTTGAAGTTCAAAAGCCGAATGCCGGCCAGGTTTCTTTTGTAAAAGACGCTAACTTAAAAGACGAAGCATACGAATTAGTAGTAAATAAAACTTCAGGCATTACCATCAAAGCAGGAACGAATGAAGGTGCCTTTTATGGTGTACAATCGTTGTTGGCCTTAACTCCTCTGAATGTTTCTAAGTCATCATGGAAGATTACAGAGATTACAGTAAAAGACAAACCGCGCTTTGCTTTCCGTGGTTTATCCGTAGATGTAGGGCGTAACTTCCAGAAAAAAGAAACCATCCTGAAGGTATTGGATGCGATGGCAGCTTATAAACTGAATAAATTTCAATTCCATTTAACAGACGATGAAGGATGGAGATTAGAGATCAAAGAATTGCCGGAGTTGACGCAAGTCGGCAGCAGAAGAGGTTTCTCTACCGATGAACAAGAAATGATACTTCCTTCTTTCGGATCGGGTGCTTTCCAGGATAAAAATTCCGGATCAGGTTATTATACGAGAGCCGATTTTATTGAAATCTTGAAATTCGCAAAAGCACGCAACATCGAAGTGATTCCTGAAATAGATTTCCCGGGACACTCCAGAGCTGCGATCAAATCCATGCTGGTTCGTTACAACCGTTTGAAAGCAGAAGGCAAAACTGCGGAAGCAGAGAAATATTTATTGAACGACTTACAGGATTCTTCTAAATACGAGTCGGTACAAATGTGGAAAGACAATGTCTTGTGTCCTTGTCAGGAATCTACTTACAATTTCATCACCACAGTAGTGACCAGCATCGAAGATTTGTACAAAGAAGCAGGTGCACCCTTGACTACGATTCACACCGGTGGTGATGAAGTACCACACGGTGTATGGGAAAAATCTCCTAAGTGCGCAGACTTGATTGCCAAACAACCTGAAGTGGGTCAATTGGGTGGTGTCTCCAATTATTTCTTAACGCGTGTCAGCGACATCTTGTCAAAGAAAGGATTGACAACAGCCGGTTGGGAAGAAATCGCTTTGTCTAAAGTAAAAGAAGGCGATGTAGTCAAACATATTCCAAATCCTCAATTCGTTAATAAAAATTTCAGACCGAATGTGTGGAACAACGTGTGGGGCTGGGGGCAAGAAGACTTTGCTTATCAATTGGCCAATGCAGGTTACAAAACTGTTTTGTCTAACGTAACCAATTTGTATTTCGATCTGGCTTACAGCAAAGATCCGAAAGAACCGGGCTACTATTGGGGAGGATTTACCAATACTAAAAAAGCGTACGAATTCATACCATTGAACATCTACCAAAATGCCAGCGTAGATTTATTGGGTAATCCTTTGGACCTTGCCGGCCTTGCGAATAAGGTTCGTCTTACGCCACAAGGCAAAGAAAATATTTTGGGCATACAAGGTCAGCTTTGGACAGAAAACACAAAGAGCGGAGAAATGGCTGAATACTTATTGTTCCCTCGTGTATTGGCACTTTCAGAGCGCGCCTGGTCACAGGATCCTGCCTGGGCTCAGGTAGCGGACGCGACAAAAAGAAACCAATTGTTGCTGCAAGCCTGGAATGAATTTGCTAACCGTCTTGGACAAAAAGAATTGCCGCGTTTGGATTACTTAGCCAATGGCATCGGATACCGTTTACCTCCTCCGGGCATCGTGATTAAAAACGAATTGGCTTATATCAACGTGGAATTTCCGGGTTTAACGATTCGTTATACAACCGATGGAACTGAACCTACTGCGCAATCTGCGGTGTACAGTGCTCCGGTAGCAGTAAAAAAAGGAACGGTTGTAAAAACCATCACTACCAATACCAAGGGCAGAGTAAGCCGAATCAGTACAGCAACTGCCAAATAAACTATTTGAGTTCTTTATTTTTAAAACATCCCGAGCGTAGTATCTTTCGGGATGTTTTTTTGTTTAAAATTAAATTTTCGGCTATCATGATCACATCCAGAACAAGCACTTTTATTCTTTCAGCACTGGTAGTTAGTTGTTAGTTGTTAGTTGTTAGTTGTTAGTTGTTAGTTGTTAGTTAAAAATTACACTTTATATTTCTAACCTTCTGGCCCCTAAATCCCCTGAAGGGGACTTGCTCAGTATACAGTGAGTATATAGCAACAGAACAAGTTCTTGCTGTTGCTATATACTCAATACTGTAATGCCCCCTTCGGGGGATTCAGGGGTAGACAGCCAGAACAGACTGCAATCTATTGCCACAAAAAAGGAAGGCCCGTGATACGCATCACGGGCCTTCCTTTTTTAAACTTATCCTTCTATTAACGATTGTTCGTAGCTGAACCGAAATTAGCGCGAAGCGTTACACCGTATGTTCTTGGGTCGCCAAGTACCGCAGCGTAGTGGCCTGCGTTACCTGTAGCCGGCAACAATTGTTCAAAATAATGAAAGTCTGTAATGTTACGCGCCCAGATGAAAGCAGAGAATACGTTGTCTGAAGATCGGAAACCTAATCTGCCATTTACAATAGCATACTCTTGCACGTTTAAGTATTTTGACGGAGATGGACTTGAAGAGAATTTCGAACGATAGTAACTATCGAGTCCAAGGAAGAAGCTCCCATCAAAACCAAGGAACGTTGTTTTTGGAGTAGATACCTCAGCACCCAAAGAACCTGCCCATTTAGAAATCCCTGGAAGATCACCACCTGAGATGTCTTTATAGGTTACTGTTGAACCTGTTTCTTCCAATGGAAGTGGAGCGTTTGTAAACTTCTCATATTTACCATCTGTATAAGCTAAAGCGCCGTACACAGAAAGGTATTGAAATCTGACATTAGCGTCTAACTCAGCACCAAACACACGCACATGCTCTGCATTCGCTAAGTAACCTCTGTTTGCGCCAGGTTCAGCACTCTGTACTTGTGTTTGAAAATCTTTGACTTCCGTATCAAAAGCAGTGAAATTAATCGTAGAGTTTTGTGTAGGCTTCGTTTTAATACCGGCTTCGAAGTGATTTACATATTCCGGCTTAACGATGCCATAGTCTATTGCATTTGTACCATTTGGGATACCTGCGACATTGGCACCTACTGGTTTATATGCAGTGGAAGCACTTGCATACGTATTGATGTTCTTTGCCAATTTGTAAGAGAGAGTCAATTGACCACTTAAGTTATTATTATCAACAGAGGCGGTGTAAGCTTGATTTTGGTATACCTTATCTTTAATGGCCTGTTGCGCCGGAGTAGGACTTTGCAAACCTCCATAAGTCGTACGATTGTAGTTCACGTCTTTATGATCGATGTTGAAACGAAGGCCAGGCAATACGTGAAACTTTTCTGTAACCGCTACATCAACATTGGCGAATACCGCTCCGCTAAACGTTTTCAAAGAAGATTTGGTTTGAATTCCAAAGCCATCTAATAACCCTGGAGTAGACCAGTTGGCAGTAGCAGCCGGAGTGAAACTGTCTTGATAATATCTCCACGCATCACTGCCCGCTTCTTCTGTTTGCACCGGAGGCGTTTTTATTTCCTGATAGATCGCATAGACTCCGACTACACCACTGACACGCTTAGAAATATCGCCGGCATAACGAACTTCTTGTGAATACTGATCTTGTCTAGAGTTACCCTCAGACCTTCTTACGATAGATAATCCGGTAAAATCACGGTCATTGGAAGGGGTCCAATTCCAATATCTCCAGGCTGTAGTAGACGTTAAGGTGCCCGGACCAATTTTAGCATCTACGTTAACGGAAGCTCCACCTAAATCGTTGTTGGATTTCCAGGGTGTATCATGGTCGATCTTACGGTCAAAAGGATCTCTACTTACCGGTTCATAATTCAAGGCTGCTATAATGGTATCAAACTGACGTTGATTCACACGGTTTGTTTTTACTACACCTCCCAATGTTTGAGCATAACCATCCGGACGTTGGCGAGTAATATCTCCTGCTACTAAAATGTTTACTCGCTCTGATGCTTTAAACAAGAACTGTGCTCTTCCGCCTAAGTTATCCAATGAATTCGTATAGCGGTCTGTCCTTGTATTGTAGATGTTACCTCCACGCTGCGTACCTGAAAACGATAATCTTACCGCTAATTTATCAGCAATGATCGGTCCCGTGACAGAGACTTTTGCCTGTACATAATTATAATTACCATAGCTCGCTTCGAATGCCGCACCGGGTTTAAAGCTTGGTCTTCTCGTTGAAATGTTAAAGGCACCAGACGTAGTATTCTTACCAAACAATGTTCCCTGAGGACCGCGCAAAACTTCAATTCTTTCAATGTCAATAAAATCCAATGTTGCCGCTGCAGGACGAGCATAATATACGCCGTCTACATAAAATCCAACACCCGGATCAATACCATCGTTCGTTAATCCAAATGGAGAACCCAATCCACGAATGTTCAAGGCCGTGTTACGAGGGTTAGAAGAATACAACTGAACAGAAGGAACTAATTCTTTCACCCGGTTCACGTTGAAAGCACCGGTTTGTTCTACCAAACCGCCGCCGATAACAGTAATCGGAATAGGCACATCCTGAGCGGTCTCCGCACGACGTCTCGCAGTAACGGTCACTTCGTTATCTCTATTATCTGTAACAAGAGCCACAGCAAAAGGACCGCTTGTGGAATCTGTCAAAACAAACTCTTGTGGCAGGTAACCGACAGAACTAATGCGCAACGTAAAAGGAAAGGGACGGTAAGTATTGATAGAGAACGCTCCGTTTTCGTCGGTCACAGTTCCTGTGTTACTTCCCACAATTTCCACCACTACTCCCGGCAGTGGAGTATTGGTTTCCGTGTCGTTAACAACACCTTTGATGTATCTCTCGGTTTGTGCAAACGCCACCGTCTGCGCCAATGCAAGCAGGGTAATGGCTAATAAAGTATACAGTTTATTCATGTTCGTTTTAAATTAATCAGTCTACAATGATTTTGAGTTGTTGAATGTTAAGTGACCTTGACGTGCGTCGCTTAAAACCTGGATGTATAAAAGATTTTTAACAGCAGATAGAGTTAGAAAATGAGTTTTGATTATTAAAGGAGCCCTTAAGTTCTATATACTCTATCAAAATACTAGAATTAAAGGGGCTGTTTAAATTTGTTGCAGAAGAATGTATGAAAAGCATGAGTTGGATGGTGTTTGATTGCCCTCAAAACAGGCAAATGTTGTACATGTTAGTGTGCCGATACAGAAAAACTAAGTTGTTTTCCCTATCGAGGCTACAAAATTATATATATTCTATAGAATTAGTAGTATTTTAACGATTATTTTTTCAGAATCTTAAAAATAGACTACAAACTATTGACTATCAGAATCTTTAATGAAAGAATGAATGGTTACTTTACTCATGATCTTACGCGCACCTTCCCGAATTTTAATAAACTCACGTTGCATAGCGCAACTTTTTTCATCGGTACAGTCTTCGCAGCGCTCGTAAAAATTAATGGAAACACAAGGCAACAAAGCAATGGCCCCATCAAACAATCGGTAGACATCCGCTACAGAAATTTCTTTGGGATTCTTAATTAAAAAATAACCGCCACCGCTACCCTGCTTGCTGCCTACCATACGTGCATGCTTGAGCTCCAGCAGAATCTGTTCTAAAAACTTTTTGGGTATGTTTTCTAACCTCGCAATATCTGCCGTTTGAAGATGACCCTTGTTAAAGTTCTTCGCTAATCGGGTCAATGCTTTCAAAGCATACTTACACTTTTTAGACATCATAATGGTAAATATAATAAAAAGATGAACATACATAACCTACAAAGCAGGTAGTATTTCGTTTCTCTACACCAGCGGTGTCCGGATCAAACCATCTTCATCCACAGATAAGAATACTTCATAGAAATCTACAGAACAAATTCTTTCTTTGGGGGTTATATTAAATCCTGTTGTCTTAACTTTAAGCATTAATCCCTTTCTATCCGATTATTCTGTACCAGTGGCTTCCTACTCCATTAAAGATCTAGAAAAACTAACCGGCGTGAAAGCGCATACGATCCGTATTTGGGAGCAGCGTTACAATTTGATTTCACCGCAACGTACGGAAACCAATATCCGCTATTATACCGATGAAGAAGCGAAACACCTGCTCAAGGTTGCCGCTTTATACCACCAGGGAATGAAAATTTCCAAGATAGCTTCCATGAGCGAAGCAGCTATCAATGCCTGTATCGTCGACACAGAACTTTCTCCGGGCAATGACCATGCGGTGCTGGAAAAGCTGACCCTGGCTATGATTGACCTGAGTGAAGAGCAATTCTTAACTGTTTTCAATTCCTGCATTGCAGAACGAGGCTTTAAGGAAACCATGCTTCAAGTCATTTATCCTTTCCTGCAAAAGGTAGGTGTGATGTGGCAGGTAGGAGATGTACATCCGGCACAAGAACATTTTATCTCTAATCTCATCCGACAAAAACTGATCGTTGCCATCGACAAACTCTATGGACCCAAGCAGGAAAGTGATCCTAAGATCATCCTATTCCTGCCGGAAGGGGAATTACACGAACTGGGCTTGTTGTTCTACTCCTATCTTTTGCAGGAAATGAACTACCATGTCATTTACCTTGGGCAATCGGTGCCTCCTGAAGACCTCGTAGATGTAGCCAAGAAATACCAATGCAGACTTTTTGTAACTTCTGTGATCAACCCGGCGGCTTTGGACAATTTTTCCCAAACTCATTCCTTGCTCCACAAAACGCTGGGTGACAACATTACTGTTTATGTGGCCGGTTCTCAACTGGATAACGTCACCGCTCCATCCATTTGTAAAATCTCTACTATTCAGGACTTTATTCGATTCCTTGCCTCTGTTGTTTAATCTTTTTTAAAGAAAAGTAAAACAAAAATGACAAATCCTTGACTTTTCATTTCTTTTCTATCATTTTGTTTAAACATTAATATATATTCATTAAACAAAATAGCGATGACGTCAATTGAATTTGGATACCTACTGCAACAATACGAGCAAAAACTTCGCTCCTATGCCCTCAAGCTGACCTCCAATATGGACGATGCACAGGACCTCGTACAGGAAACCATGCTGAAAGCTTTGAGGTATCGTGCAAAATTTTCTGAAGGTTCCAACCTTGGAGCCTGGATGCATACGATTATGAAGAATACTTTCATCAATCAATACCGCAGGAAGAAAAAAAGACTGGTGGTTACAGACGATACAGAAAATCAGGTATTCCTCAACAATAACCGGTATACCTCTGACTATGCAGCGGACCAACAAACACTGCACCAAGAGATCAGTCAAACGGTAGCGCAATTGGATCAAAAATACAAGACTCCCTTTCAATTGCATTTTGATGGCTTTAAGTACCAAGAGATTGCGGATCAGCTGGACCTTCCGGTGGGTACGGTAAAAAGCAGGATCTTTACGGCACGTAATTTACTCAGCCTGCAATTAAAAGCTTACGCGATCTAATTTGCGATCGTAAGTTGAATTGGTGACATTGAGTCATGGAAAAAGTAATCCTCGTGAACGAATCGGATCAGGAGCAAGGTGTCGAAGAAAAAATAGCGGCACATCGTGAGGGCTTGTTGCACCGCGCGTTTTCGGTGTTTGTCTTTAACGACGCAGGACAACTCCTTCTTCAGCAAAGAGCCGCTACCAAATACCATTCTCCTTTATTGTGGACGAATACTTGCTGCTCTCATCCAAGACCCGGGGAAGACACCCTGGATGCCGCACACCGAAGATGCAAAGAAGAAATGGGCATTGAACCGGCACTGCTTCATGCGTTTTCCTTCATTTATAAAGTAGCACTCGATCAAGGCTTAACAGAACACGAATACGATCACGTGTACATCGGCATCAGCAATGACACTCCGCTTTTAAATCCCGAAGAAGTGGCCGCCTTCCGATGGGTGAATCTGCAAGACATTCAACAGGATGTCAAAAAACATCCCGAACGCTATACGGTATGGTTTGCCATTTGCCTCGATCAAGTGATTGAACATTATAAAAAAAATGAACACTGACATTACCCTCTTCTGGCACCGACGAGACCTGCGTACGCAAGACAACGCGGGCTTGTACCATGCCTTGCAATCTCCTCATCCGGTTCAACCGCTTTTTATATTTGACACGAGCATCCTTGAAAACCTGGAAGACAAAGCAGATGCCCGTTTAACCTTCATCTACCACTACATAGAACAACTGAAAGCCGCTTATGAAAAGCATGGCGGTTCTTTGCTGGTAGAAATAGGAAAACCGATCGAGGTTTTTGAAAAATTGATCAAGAAATATTCCGTCAAAGCCGTTTATACCAACAACGACTACGAGCCCTACGCCCTGCAAAGAGACAAGGCGATACACGATCTCCTGCATCAACACGCGATCACTTTTCATTCCTATAAAGATCATGTGGTATTTGAAAAAAATGAAGTCGTAAAAAAAGACGGAGCACCTTACACGATTTATACACCTTACATGCGTGCCTGGAAAGCGAAATACGCAGAACAAGCAGTAGCTTCTTTCCCATCTGAAAAAGGATTGAAGCATTTGCTGCCACAAGATCCTCTTCCCTTGCCTTCCTTAAAAAAGATCGGATTCGAAGTTTCTGCCATTCCACTCCCCTCTCCTGAAGTCCCTGTCGGCCTGATCAAGCAATACGACAAACAACGCGACTATCCTGCGGTACACGGCACCTCGCACCTGGGCGTGCATTTTCGTTTTGGCACCATCAGCCTCCGTCAAAAAGTAAAACATGCGATGGAACTGAATGCCACCTTTCTGAACGAATTGATCTGGCGTGAATTTTATCACATGATCATTTTCCATTTCCCTCATTCGGCAAAAGATTCTTTCAAACCTAAATACGATACCATTGTCTGGAAAAACGATGAAAAGTTGTTCGATAAGTGGTGCAAGGGTGAAACCGGTTATCCCCTCGTGGATGCTGGCATGCGCGAATTGAATGCGACAGGTTTTATGCACAACCGTGTACGCATGGTCGTAGCCAGTTTTCTCAGTAAACATTTGCTCATCGACTGGCGCTGGGGGGAAGCATATTTCGCGGAAAAATTATTGGATTATGAATTGGCCTCGAACGTAGGCGGCTGGCAATGGGCCGCAGGATGCGGCTGCGATGCAGCGCCTTACTTCCGGGTCTTCAATCCTTTGTTGCAAGCGGATCGCTTTGATCCTAAACACATTTACATCAAAAAATGGGTGCCCGAATTCGGAACCTCTCAGTATGCGAAACCCATCGTAGAACATGTCTTCGCGAGAAACCGCGCCATTGCTACTTATAAAGAAGCTTTAAATTAGGGCTATAATTCCCATAATCTTATTAGATCAATGGAGGGATAAATTACAAAATCCAAAATCCAAATCTCAAATAAGCTCCAATTGTGAAATACCAAACAGATAAAGGCAATAGCTTTGATAGATTGGAATTTAGAATTTATTTGGAATTTATCATTTGGAATTTGGTGCTTAACTTAATTAGAAAGCTCATTAATTTTAAAGTCAACTAACGGTAATTCCAAAAAATAGTATGAGTGTACATTCCTTCGAAAAGAAATATGTCTTACAGTGCACGCTTCAGGAAGCCTGGGCTTTCTTCTGCAGTCCGCAAAATTTGAAACTCATAACGCCGGACGAAATGGGTTTTGACATCGTCGGCGTTCCTCCTGAAAAAATGTATCCCGGCCTGTTGATTCGCTACATCGTAAAACCACTCTTCAGCATTCCTACCACCTGGGTCACAGAGATCACGCACGTCCAGGAACCCCATTTCTTTGTGGATGAACAACGTGTAGGACCTTACAGCATGTGGCACCATCAGCACCATTTCACTGAAACTCCGGACGGTATTCTCATGCACGATATTGTTACTTATATCCTTCCCTTCGGTTTTCTGGGGGATTTGGTACATCCGGTTGTAAAAAACAAACTGAATCGTATATTTGATTACAGAACAGCCCAAATAGAAAAGCTGTTCGGAACCAAAAAATAAAGCTTATGGACACGGATCACAGCCAGCAAAACATTGTCTTCTTCGACGGCGTCTGTGGTTTGTGCAACCGTGCCATCGATTTTTTAATGCGCAAGGACAAAAAGAAAGTCTTGCTCTTTGCTCCCTTACAAGGCAGCACGGCGGCAAAACTTCTTCCCTACGGTGAAGCTTCTTCACTCAGCAGCATGGTCTATTATTCTCAAGGCAGAATATCCTACAGAACCAAAGCGATCTTAAACTTACTCTGGGACATGGGCGGCTGGTGGACCTTATTTTCCATCTTCCGCATCGTACCTGCTTTCATCCGTGATATTTTTTACAACTGGATGGCGGCAAGCCGTTATAAATGGTTTGGCAAGAAGGAGACTTGTCGGATACCGACGGTGGAGGAGCGTGGGAGGTTTTTGGATTAGGGGGAGCTGGAAGGTTTGGCGTATATATAATTGTTAATGACAACCATTAAGAATAAAAAATGGCAGCAATAGATCAATACCAACATCTCCATTTAGGTTTTATTGAATGCCCGTCAACCGCGAATTTTGGATTTAACAACCCAACAAGAAAAATCGCTATTTATGAACTGCTTGAATCAATACCCAATACTGAACAAAATTTTGATGGAAAAGTCGGGGATATAATCTTAGGAGGTGGAAGTGGAGAAGCTCCAGCTTTTAGAATAGCAATACCTGAATCAATTCAATTTTGGACTCAAGAGAACTACGATGATTGGGAAAGCTATCATGATTTATTCAAAGCTTTTTGGACACCAACCGAATCATATATATTATGCGAAGGATATACTAAAATCGGGTGGATTGCTGACAACCAAATTGAGAATTGGTTAGCTGAAAATTTGAGTTTATTACTAATTGAACATATTGATAAATACTCAAACTATAAGACCCATACAAAACTTAAAAGTAAACTAACTTATAGCAGTACAAAATAATTAAATAATTTCAGAGCGGATTGATCCCTCATAACCGGCGCGGATGTTCCGCAGGATCATCCGTGACTTTGACACAAACTAATAAAAAGAAAAGAAGCCTATATGGATTTATAATGCCTACATCAAAATAATAGCTAGGCGTAGCTTATAATTACCTAGAGGAAGGGATAACAGATCCCTATGTCGGCTAGAATAAATAATAAAAGTTTTAAAATGGGCACGGACGATCCTGCGGAACATCCGCGCCAGGTTGGTGAGATACGTTTCCCAAAAAGGCAGCGCACAAAAATTAAACAGACATACAAATGGACAATACAAATAGAAAAAATCATTGGGAAACAGTTTATGAAACTAAAAAATCAGACCAAGTAAGTTGGACACAAGAAGTTCCAAAAACTTCGCTTGACTTCATTTCTTCATTTGGTGTGACGAAAGACGCTAAAATCATTGATATCGGCGGTGGCGACAGCAAACTTGTGGACTATTTGCTAGATAATGGTTTTGAAAACATAACCGTTCTAGACATTTCAGAAAAGGCACTTGAAAAAACAAAAAAACGTTTAGGTGACAAAGCAAAACAAGTTAATTGGATTGTTAGCGACATTACAGAATTTGAACCAAACACGACTTTTGATATTTGGCACGACAGAGCAACTTTTCACTTTCTGACAACGTCTGAACAAGTTTCAAAATATATCAATACTGCGAAAAAATCCGTAACTGGCTTTATGACCATTGGGACCTTTTCAGAAAACGGACCGACAAAATGTAGTGGACTTGAAATCAAACAATACACTGAACAAACATTGACTAACGAACTTAAAAATGGTTTTGAAAAAATTCGTTGCGTAACAGAAGACCATACTACGCCCTTTGATACACTACAGAACTTTTTGTTTTGTAGTTTTAAACGACAAGAAAACTAAAATGAATAAAAGGGCAAGAATGACCCTACGGAACATCCGCGCCAGAATGGTCTAATATTCCAAATTGTTTATGGATGATCAAATTGAACTGATAGAGTTTACAGAAGAGTTAAAACAACACATAAAAACACTAAACTACGAGTGGCTTGAAAAATACTTTAAAGTTGAAAAAGGAGACGAAGAATCACTTTCAAACCCCACAGAACAAATCATAAATAAGGGAGGGTATATTTTTTATGTCAAACTTAACGGATTGATTGTAGGAACTGCTTCTCTTTTACGTGATACAGACCAAGTGTATCAACTTGGTAAAATGGCAGTGACAGAACAAGCACAAGGTTATGGCATTGGTCAGCTTCTACTTACGCATTGCCTACAAGTAGCGAAAGAAAAGTCCATTCAAACACTTTATCTCTACTCTAATACATCCCTGGCTTCGGCCATTCACTTGTATAAAAAATATGGCTTCGTTGAAGTTCCATTGGAAAGTGGTTTGTATGAAAGAGCGAATATTAAGATGGAAATAAAATTATCCTATTAACCGAATTCAATAATTAATAACTATGACAACAAAATTCGAACAGGTGATCGCAAAGGCTTACAGCGCCTTCAATGACAGATCCATTGATACTGCTCTTGAAACCATGCAACCCAATGTGAAATGGTCAAAAGCCTGGGAAGGCGGATACATCAGCGGACACCAGGAAATAAACGAGTATTGGACCAGGCAATGGAAAGAAATTAATCCAAAGGTTTATCCAACGGCATTTAACGAGAGAGAGAATGGTAGCCTGGAAGTTGTCGTGCATCAAATTGTAAAAGACTTACAAGATAACTTAATGTTTGACGGAACGGTCAAACACATTTACACTTTCAAAGATGGTTTGATAAAAACCATGGACATTGAATTGGTGGAAGAGAAATAAAAGATAAAAGAGCGAAGATGAAATTTTTCAATACTCACCTGGCGCGGATGTTCCGCAGGATCATCCGTGACTATTAACAAACTAATAAAGAGAAAAGAAGCCTATATGGATTTGCAATCCATACATCGAAATAATTGCTAAGCATTGTTTATAATTACCCAGAGGCAGGGATCACAGATCCCTAATGCCGGCTTGGCTAATAGTAGTTTTTAAAAGGGGCTCGGATGATCCTGCGGAACATCCGAGCCAGGTGGTAATAATACGTTTAAACGCAAGATAACTAGCTGTCTAAACCTCCAGCGACTCATAAATTTCGCTTGCATCTCGAATTGTTTTCTACCAAAAACTCTTCATATCTTGTTTTTTAAGCCCATCTCCTCCTTATTTTTTTGGACATATCTAGGACTCAGTCTGCGTTTTTAAGGCCTTCTTCCCTGTTTACAATTGTCCATCCATTTGTCTTATTGATAGCAATAGATATAAGCCGCACCTTTGTGAAGCTGAACTCTATTACAAGACACCATGAGAATGACCTTTACTTACGGAATGCTGTTATCGATTTTCTTTTTGCTTAACAGCCAGCTTACACAGGCTCAAACCGTTTTTACCCGCTACAACCAAGCCGGTTACGAATCCTGCCGACCATTCAAGCGAGTAATCGTCATGTCCAATACCAGCATTGCCGGCAGGGCCTGGGACATTAAAAACAGCGGCGGTACCACCGTCTTATCGGGAACGCTGGGCACAAGCCTTACTACCGCGCAAACCGACTGGACTTCAAAGCCCTATAACTATGCCGTCGATTTTTCTTCGCTCAGTACGCCAGGGAATTACACCTTCGTCATCACAGGAGCCACCACCGTTACCCTTAAAATCAACGACAATCCCTACGAATTTTTCCTTGACCGGGCGATCCGCTATTTCAAAGTACACCGAAGCGGAACCACCGATTGTCTCGATCACAACATTTCACATACCGGTGATGCTTCCTGTGATGTGTACCACAGAGCCGGCACCAATAATGACGCGGCCAATTGGTCACATGCCGCTGTAGCGGATATCGACATGCAAGGCGGTTGGTACGATGCGGGAGATTATTTAAAATTTACTGAAACCATCGCTTACTCTTGTTATAATCTTTTGCGTGCCTACGAAATCAACCCTTCTATTTTTCAAAAAAAGAATTACTCCACGACAAGTTATGTGGACATTGTAGACGAAGCGCATTTCGGATTGGAATATTTAATGAAAACGATGCCGGCAGGACGAACAAATGAATTTGTCATTCAGGTCGGTAATGCCGACGATCACAACCAGGGCGACCGTCTTCCTGAAAACGATGCATTGAACGGCAGCAGACCTTGTTACTCCGCCTTATCGAGAACACAAATGGGACTCACCGTTGCCGCGCTGGCCTTGGGAGCTACAACATTCAATGCCTTGGGGAATACTACCGACGGTACACGTTATCAAAACCAAGCCATTCTCATCTTCGCCAGAGCGGAAGCGGCATTCGTGGCCAATGCCTGGTGGGAAAGTGGCTGGGAAGTTTTTTATGCCGATGCGAGTCACAATGAAAACATGGCACTCGCTGCGTATGAATTGTGGAAGTTAACCGGTACTGCTTCTTACCTCACCAAAGCCATCAACTATGCCAACGCTCAAGGTCCCGGTGGATGGGCATCCTGGGGAGATACAGAACTGTTCAACAACTGGAGATTGTACAGCCACAATGCTACTTGCGCTGCGAACATGAGAGCGGATCTCACTACGTTTAGAAACATCGCGGCAACAGCCGGAAATGTTTGGAGATTGCCGCATCAATTTACCTGGGGTAGTTTGTATTCTGAAATAGCAGTAGCCAAC
>JAQZBV010000179.1 GCA_029237685.1 Cytophagaceae bacterium
CAGTAGTAGCCGGCGATGCGGGTAATTATACGGTAGCGGTTACCAATGCTTGCGGAACAGTGACCTCATCACCTGCAGCGGTATTAAGTGTAGCCACTGACTTAACGATTAATTCTCATCCGAGCTCGGTAAGTGTTTGCTCAGGAAGCCAGGCTAGTTTTGCTGTTTCTGCTACCTCATCTGGAAGTTTAAGTTACCAATGGAAAAAAGGAGGAGCGATTATTAGTGGTGCTCAATCACCAAGTTATAGCATTAACCCGGTAGCTGTAGCAGATGCGGGTAACTATACTGTAGATGTAATGAGCACTGGTTGTGGCACGATCACCTCTAACATCGCTGTACTCGCTCTGAACGACGTAGTAATTACTACTCAGCCTGCGTCGTCTACAACACTTTGCACAGGCAACACCTTTAATTTAAGTGTTGCTGTTTCTGGAGCAGCACCTTTCAACTACCAATGGAAAAAAGGAGCATCGAATGCCAATGGAACTTCTACAGCACAAGATTATTCTATTTCACCTGTGGTTTTTGAAGATGCGGGTAGTTATACTGTTACTGTATCGAACTCTTGTGGATCAGTTACTTCAAACATCGCCCAATTAGTCATTCAAAATCTAAATATCAATACCCAGCCTGTTGGACAGACTGTTTGTCCGGGAGCCAATGTAACCTTTACAGTAGCCGCTTCGGGACCTTCTGTATCTTACCAATGGAAGAAAAATAATGTTGATCTGCTCTCTGAGAACGGTCCATCTTTAAATCTCAATAATGTGAGTGCTTCTGATGCGGCAAGCTACACGGTTCTTGTTTCCGGTTGTTCAAACAGTATTTTGTCGAATGCCGCTGTATTAGGCTTGTCTGTATGTACAGGAATAGAAGACGAAACCAATAATCACCGCTTTAGAATTTATCCTAATCCGGCTACGACCACGGTGCATGTGAATGGATTTGCACAAGATCCAATCCGAAGCATTATGATTGTGGATGTAAATGGAGAGGTCGTATACCAGGAAAAAGAATTGAATGCTTCTTCTCACGAATTGTCAGTGAACAACTTTGCACAAGGTTTATACCACGTGGTGCTGTTTACTGCTTCTGGTAATAAGTGGGTAGAGAAAGTGGAAATAGTCAAATAATAATTCTTCCTATAAAAAAGAAGGGCCTCGACTATGTTTAGTCGAGGCCCTTCTTTTTTATAAATGGATAGCAATTACTTATTCTCTTCGGTTTGTCTTACATGCTCTACGAGATTTGTGCAGCACGTACGGATCATCTTCGCCATTTTAGCATCGCTGGTAGCATTTTCAAGCGTATCAGCCATACCGCCAATGGCTTCAATGAAAAAACGTTTCATTTCAAGCACAGGCATTTCTTTTGTCCAAAGATCCATGCGCATGGTGTTTAACTGTACATGATCCCAAATGGCAATACTGATCGCATCAGTCGCCTGAAGCCTGTCAGAAGGTCCGTCTGTTGCTTCCCAAAGTATTTTTTCAGGAACTTGTTTATCGTCTAGTTCAATTATGATCTTAATCTCTGATTTTTTCATAAATAGGATGTGTATATTGAGGTAAAAATAATACTAATTAATGAGTTTTAGAACAATCTTTCTTTTATTGCTTTCAGTCCTGGGATTCCTAGGGCTTTTAGGCTGGGCTACAGGATCTAAGGAATCTGAAAAAGCAGGTCCTAAAACAGGTCTGATCGCATTTTATAATGTCGAGAATCTGTTTGATACAGTAGATGATCCTCATAAATCGGACAATGATTTTCTTCCTGGTTCTCCTTTAAAATGGGATACAGAAAAGTATAAAAATAAACAACAACACATCGCTCAGGTCATTGCCAATTTTGACAAGGAAGGGTTGTCTATTCTTGGGCTTGCAGAAGTTGAAAATAAAGAGGTAGTAGAAGAGCTCATCAGAACCTCTGTATTGTCCGGAAAGAATTACCGTTGCATAAGCGAAGAATCAAAGGATCCAAGAGGAATCGATGTGGCTTTGGTTTATTCGCCGTCATTCAAACCTTTGTTTCATAAAATACTAAGGCCCTGTAAAGCGCAGGACTGCCTTGAATCAAGAGATGTATTGGCTGTGAAAGGATTACTAAAGGGCGATACAGTATGGGTGTATGTAAACCATTGGCCTTCCAGAAGAGCAGGAGTGAAGGAGTCCAATGATAAGCGTATGTTGTTGTCTACTGTTCTGAAGCACTCCGTTGATTCTGTAGTGAAAAGTAGTCCTTCCAGTAAGATCGTTATTATGGGGGACTTTAATGACACTGCTGCGGATCCTTCTCTGGTCAATTTGACCAATGGAAAAACAATTTTCAATCCCTTTGAATTACTATCTACTGCCGAGGCAGGGAGTTTGAAATTTCAAAAAGACTGGTTGATCTATGATCAGATTTTGTTATCAGCGAATTGGAAACAAGAAAAGAAAAGCGGAAGTCTGAAATATAAGGTAAACACTGCTGCCGTATATCATCCCCCTTTTTTGCATTACAAACAAGTATTGAAAAATGGCCCCTTCAGGTCTTACAAAGGAAAAATATATTACGGAGGCTACTCCGATCATTTCCCTGTTTTTATAGAATATAATTGATCAATTCTCGGATAGGTTAATAAGCAGTCAAATTTATAATTAACTAAGGAAGGCTGGCTTTAAAAGCCGCATAGTCTTCATCCGATGCCGGTATTGTTTTATTACATGATTTGCTGTCTGCTACAGCATTGATGTTTTGTACGCGGTTTCCCGGATCAGGATGTGTAGATAAAAATTCAGGTACCGAACTTCCCCCGGCTGCTTGAATTTTTTCAAAAAAAGAAGCGGCTCCATTGCAGCGGTAAGTGGTATTGGCCAAGTAACGAACCGAATAATCATCCGCTTCTGATTCATGACACCTGGAATATTTTAGATCAGTAAGATTTTTTGCCAGAGTCACCAAGGTACTTGGATCGTTTCCTAAAACAATTTGAAGCAATGTATTGATACCATACTCTCGGGTCATCGTTTCCGTAGTGTGTCTTTGGTCCGCATGAGCAATCTCATGTCCCATTACTCCTGCCAGGTCATCTTCTGCATCCAGGTATTTGATGAGGCCGGTGTATACATAGATGTAACCACCAGGTGTGCAAAAGGCATTCAATGTATTATCGTCTCTGATTATTTTTACCTGCCATGCAAAATCGCCTTGGTGTTTGACGTTGCCGGAGTTTAATATTTTAGTGGTAATGCGACGTATATGGCCGTAAGCTTCAGGATAAGTACTCTCGCTTAATATGGGATACGTAGCCGGATCATTCTCAATCTCTGCCGCTACTTGCGCTCCAAGTTCTATGTCTTGTTGCAAAGAAAATAAATTGAGATTTAAGGGAGTACACGTAGATGCTCCTTCTTCATCGTTCTTTTTGCAGCTGTTTAATGTAAGAAGAACGAGGAAGAGAAGAGTGAAGCTACGCATAATAAATAAGTTTAAGGTTTAAGGAAGACTGGCTTTAAAGTCTGCATACTGCGCATCCGATGCGGGTGCTGTCGTATTGCATCCTTTAGTTTTTGCTTGCGCATTAATGTTTTGTACTCTGTTTCCAGGATCTGGGTGAGTCGATAAAAACTCTGGACCTTGTGATCCGCCTGATGCCTGAATTTTTTCAAAGAAAGATGCGGCCCCGTTGCATTTGTAATTGGTGCCGGACAAATATTGCACAGAATAAGCATCCGCTTCTGTTTCATGAGTCCTGGAATATTTTAGATCAATCAAATTTTTTGCCAAACCAATTAACATCGATTGGTTTTGTCCTGCGACGATATTAAGCAAGGTGGTAATGCCCAAATCGCGTGTCATCGCCTCAGTACTGTGCCTTTTATCCGCATGTGCGATTTCATGCCCCATTACGCCGGCCAGGTCGTCTTCTGTATTAAGGTATTTGATGAGGCCTGTATAGACATAGATTTTTCCGCCAGGGGTACAAAAGGCATTGAGTGTTTTGTCGTCTTGAATGAGTTTTACCTGCCAGTCAAAATCATTACGGTGTTCCAATTTGCCGGAGTTTAAAAGTTTATTCGTGATGCGACGAATGTGACCATAGGCTTTTGCATATTTTACTTCATCCAGTAAAGGATAAGTTTTAGCATCTTTTTCAATTTCACCGGCAACCTGGTTCCCTAATTCTTTATCCTTATCAATGGGGAAAAGATTGAGGTCTAATGCAGAACCAGATCCTGAAGAAGAACTGCTTCCAGAATTTAAGGCATCACAGGCACTTAAAAATAGAGCGACACAAAATAGAATGAATAGACTACGCATAGGGATTGGTTGTTAAATTAATGGATGATCATTTCAGGAATAACTCCTTCTATAATAAGTTTGCCTTCTGTGGCTTGAATAATTTCTTCTACGCTCACACCAGGCGCTCTTTCCAGGAGTTTGAATCCACCTCCCGGCAAGATATCAAATACGCCTAAATC
>JAQZBV010000078.1 GCA_029237685.1 Cytophagaceae bacterium
AAAGATAAGCGGGAGAAAGATCCGTATTGTAACATCCATTCGCCTTATGCTTATTACCGTTTGCCCGGCCGCAGGATAGGGCCTCATTTATCTTTCTACAATACGGCCATACTCTATCCCATTGAAGGGCAAGTTGTTGATGTGTGTAATCAGGCCTCTCCAACGGTATTGTTCCGTGCGCCTTACTATTTGTGCTTTGCACCATACGGTTACGAGGGCTATAGTCCTGCGGCGAGGAAGAGGTTGCAGAGTGGTTTGTATTTTACACAGGTGATGATGAGAGATGAGAAATGAGAAATGAGACACTTCGCTCTCCGCTCTGTTTCTCCGCTCTCTTTTTTGCATGAGGGATAGGAGCGGAGAGCCCACAGCGAGCCTTCATGTTGGGATATTTTCCATGACTTGATCCGAGCGAGGACTTGCAGCGGATAGCCCGACCCCGCTGTACTGAGGATCATTTAAGTCGAAACGATAAAAGCGGGGACATGCCCAATATATAAGCCTCTCATACCTAGTGAAAAAACATTCATCCTTAAAATAAGTTAAGCTCTATCATCTCCTCTTAATAACTCCACCTTCCCGTGCTTTTTAGCTTTTTTGTCTTATTTTTGAAGAACTGAATCAACCTTTCGATTATGACTACTGGCTTTTTTAAGAAATTTCTTCCGCACCTGATTGCCAACCTTGCTTTCATTGCTGTGTTATTCGTCTATTATCATCCGACACTCTCGGGAAAAGAAATTGTGTCCAACGACGTCGTTCAGGCCAAAGGGTTTTCCAGAGAAGCAGATACTTACATCAAGAAAAACGGTGGGGAAGTTTTATGGACAAACACCAGCTTCTCCGGTATGCCGGTTTGGGTAGGGCATACGACCAATTACGTGGCGGGTGTACATGCAGCGCTGCGCGAATCTCTGCCTACACCAATAGCGATCGGTTTTGTTTGTTTCATCGGTTTCTATGTGCTCATGGTAGTGCTCGGAGCCAATGCCTGGCTTGCCTTTGCCATGTCCGCTGGCTTTGCCTTTTCTACGTTCAACATCATCAGCTTTGAGGCTGGTCATATCAACAAGGTCTACGACATGGGGCTCATGGCGCCAGTTCTGGCCGGTGTATGGCTGATCTTCCAACAGCGTAACTATATCGTCGGAGCCCTCGTCACTACGTTCTTCTTAGGCTTGCATATCTTTTACGGTCACTACCAAATCACTTATTACTTATTGATCGTCTTATTGTTTATGGGCTTGTATGAGTTCATCATGGCCATCATCAACAAGACCTATGTGCACTTCGCCAAAGCCACGGCATTGGTGGTGATCTGCGCCATCATTGCGGTGGCTCCGAACGTGTCTAAAATGTGGACGAACTATGTCTACTCCAAACAAACCATGCGCGGAGGTTCTGAATTGAAAGCGGAGTCCAAAGACAATACAGGTTTGGATAAGGTATATGCCTTGCGATGGAGCAGTGCCAAAATGGAATCCTTCACGATGTTCATTCCTTATTTCTACGGCGGTGCGTCCAATGAAAAATTGGGTGCAGGTTCAAACTTTTACAAAACACTCGTCGCTAACGGTGTGCCGCGCGTGGAAGCGAAAAGTTATGCGGAACAAGTACCTTTGTATTGGGGTGATCAACCCGGTACGGCGGGGCCGTTGTACTTTGGTGCCATCATCGTGTTTCTGTTTGTGCTGGCCATGTTCGTAATCAAGGATCAATACAAGTGGTGGATTTTAGCGGCCACTCTTTTTTCCATTGTGATGTCATGGGGAAGAAACTTTGAAACGGTTACCGATTTCTTATTCTATAATGTGCCGCTCTACAATAAATTCCGTTCGGTGACCATGGCTTTGTGTATCGCACAAATGACGGTGCCTTTCTTAGGCGGTATTTTATTGGTGAAACTGGCCAAAGGGGAAGTGGAGAAAGCCGATTTCTACAAAGGACTGAAATGGGCATTGGGCATTTGCGGCGGATTGGCCCTGATCTTCGGATTGATGGGTGGTGCTTTCTTTGATTTCTACGGAGCGAGCGACAGCGAAACAGGTTATCCGGAATGGCTGCTCGAAGCACTGCGTGCCGACCGTGCTTCTAAATTCAGAACGGATTCTTTCCGTACACTTTTCTTTGTCTTGGCTGCCGCGGGTTTACTGTGGGCTTGGTTCACGGACAAACTCAACGCGACGACTACCTACATTGTGTTGGCGCTACTGGTGATCATTGACATTGCCTGGGTGGACAAACGTTACCTGGAGGCTTCCGATTTTAAAAAGAAAAAAACAGACGAGAACTGGGTAGAGATGACGGCTGCCGACGAGCAGATCTTGCGTGACACTACCTTAAGTTACCGTGTACTCAACCTAAGCAAAAACCCTTTCAGTGATGCCACGACCTCTTACTACCACAAATCGGTAGGCGGATACAGTGCCATCAAATTGTCGCGCTACCAGGATGTGATCGATAACCAGTTCATGGATGACAGCGGCAGCTTCAAACTCAACGAACCGATCTTCAGCATGCTGAATACGAAGTACATCATTTTCTCCGATCGCAAGTCAGGGCAGGTCTATACACAGCAAAACCCGGGTGCCTTTGGCAACGCCTGGTTTGCCGCGGAGATCAAGCCTGTCAAAGGTGCGAAGGAAGAAATGGATGCCTTGGGTAAAGTGGACGTGTCGCGTGTGGCGGTCGTGGAGCAGAGCTTCGACAGTTTGATCACAGTCTTTACACCGAACAGAGACAGCAGCGGTACCATTACGCTAGTAGAGAACAGCGATCCGGACCAACTGTCGTACGATTACAACGCATCATCAGAGCAATTAGTGGTCTTCTCTGAAGTGTATTACCAACCGGGGTGGAACGCTTACATCGACGATAAGCTGGCGCCGCATTTGCGTGTGAACTATATCTTACGTGCCATGCGTGTACCGGCAGGCAAACACAAGATCACCTTCAAGTTTGAACCGGAACATTACAAACGATCCGAACAAGTGGCGCTCATCGGTTCATGGTTTTTTATCCTCTTCTTAGCGGGACTGATTGGTCTGTACGTAAAAGAAGAATGGAAAAAGAAAACGGCTTAAGGTGAAGATCGCCATCATCAACATCTCTGATCGCTCCGGTGGTTCTGGCATAGCGGCTTACCGCACGGCCGAAGCACTGGAGAAGTATCATGGTCATGAACTCTTTTTTCTGGTGCGTACCAAAACATTGGATCAGGCCAACATTTACCAGACCACAGGCAATGGTTTCAAAGCCAAGCTAGAACGGTTGTTCAACATCGGCATGAACCTGCTCGGCCTGCAATACGTCTGGCTGCCTTTTTCTCCCTGGTTCATCCTGAACAAACTGGAAGAAATAAAACCCGATGTGGTTTGGATCAACAACACGGTGGGCGGTTACTTCATGACTTCGCATATCCGCACCATTGCCAAGAAATATAAAGTCGTCTGGACCCTGCACGACATGTGGGCCTTCACGGCCAACGGCGCGCATACTTTCGGCGATGAATCCTGGAAGCATCTCAAAGCGGCGAAAGGGGAGCGCAAGATTTACCCGACCATCGGTTTGCCTATAGGCAACTGGCTCATCCGCCGCAAGCAGCGTCTGTTCAAAGACGTGGACTTTACGGTAGTAGTACCTTCTACCTGGATGTACAACATGGCGGTGCAAAGCCCCGTGCTGCAAGGCAAGCGCATCGAATTGATTCCGCACGGTATTGACCTGGACAAATTCAAACCGCTTGATAAGGAAGCGATGAAAGAAAAATACGGGATTCCCCGCGATGCGAAAACAATTGCTTTCATCGCGCAAAAACTCAAAGGTAATTTCTTCAAAGGAGGCTCTGACCTTTATGATATTTTAAAACACCTCAACGAACAAACTACTTTCCCTATTCACCTCCTCTTAATGGGCGAAGACAGCATGCCGGAACTCAATGCCTTTCAAAACCTCATTGTGCATCCCATGGGTTATGTCAAAGAGGAGGAAAAGATGGTGGAGATTTTGAATGCGACGGATGTGTTTGTTTATCCGACTAGGGCGGATAATTTCCCTTTAGTATTATTAGAAACCATAACATGCGGCGTGCCGGCAATTTCCTATAATGTAGGAGGTTGTAGCGATATTATTAATGCAAATACATCTGGATATTTAATAGATTATTCTAAAGCAGAAATTGCAGCAAAATATACCTTGTCATGCCTTAACAATAATGCAGAAAAGAAAGTCCTCTCTCTAAAAGCAAGAATTTATTCTGTTGAACAATTTTCGGATAAGAAAATTGCCCAAAAATACAGCTTTCTATTTTTGGGCAATAATATATAAGATTTAAATATCATTTAGGGATTGATTACATGAATAGCTTAACCTTAAACTGTCAGATTTAGAGGGGTACTTACAATAACTATTCTTTAATTATTTTTTTAATTACAAAATCTTTCCCATCAACAGAAGTTATTTTAATTATGAAAATGCCCTCAGGCCATTGCTCTGTATTTATTGTGATGTTTTCTTGGTTCGAGTATGTTTTTTTGTGGTATTCATTACCATTAATATCTATAATTTCAATATTTATTATAAAACCATTGTTTATGTTGGTTTGTACTTGACAAATATTTTTAAAGTATGTCGGATATACTTTTATCTTTTCATTTTCATTGTATAAGTAAATTATATTGCTATACTCTGTATAGCCATCGTGGTCTTTTATTTTAAGACGACAATAGATGTTTAATGAGTTTATTGGAGGTAATAAATAGTTGTATTCTTGATAAGTATCACCTCTATTTGACGCTTTTGTAAAGCCTATTGAATCAAATGTTATTCCATCTAAACTTTGTTCGATTATAAATAGATTTGTGTTTATTTCACTTGATGTTTGCCAGTTTAAAAAGCTATTATTGTCTTTGTTATAAACTGAAAATCCAATTAGCTTTACTGGCGTGGGCTGAAGGCAAGGATTAGTTGTTGTTATATTATTTAAATTGATGCGTGCATTCGTAATAGCTATTGTTGAGGATAATGTTTGCCGATTTAGATTTGTCGTTGTTTGATTAACTCTTCGTATCAGAGGTGTAATATTTGAGTTTCTTATTAGATTCGTTTGTCCTAAACATCCATTCGGAGAAATTCCTGAAAAATCTGTTTTAACAACATATAAGTCAGATCTTCCTGCTCCCATGCTTTCTGTATAACCGGCGAATACAATACTGTCACTATTTATTATACATTCATTGAATTCTTCATTTGCTCTACCTCCATATGTCCTACTCCATTGAGGGATACCGTCACTATTAATAAGTATTGCCAATGCTTCATTGTTGCCGTTGCCATAACTTGTTGTATATCCAGCAACTATATAGTTATTGGATTCGTCAATTTGGAAATCCCATGCTCGTTCATTTCCTGTATTACCGAAAACCCTAGTCCATTCAATTTGTCCGCGAGCATCTACCTTAGTTAATGCTAAATCTAAGCCTCCAGAACCGTAAGATTGATAGTGTCCTGAAAATGCATATCCACCATCAGGTGTAGCTCTTATACAATCACTAGCATCATTAGCTGGTCCACCATTGTCTCCGAAACTATTGTTAGAAAGAATATTCCCGTTTATATCTGTCCTTATAACTAGTACATCATACGTTGAAGTGTTAGAGGTATTCTCAATTCCTGTAATTATGAAGTCACCATTAGTCGCATTATCGATATAGTAGAATCGTTCATTATTATTTGTACCATAAGCATTACTCCATAGGATATTTCCTTGGTTATCTATTCTTATCAAATATCCATCATCTCCCCCTCTACCAAAGCTTTGGGTTCTACCTGCAATAATATATCCGTTATCTGGTACTTCTTTTATGCATGCGGAAAAATCATTTCTTGATCCACCGAATGTTCTGGACCAGCTAACAGTGCCATTCGCATCGGTTTTTATTACTAGCAAATCACTGTTGCCAGCACCGAAAGTTGTTGTATTAGCTAAAAGAATATATCCTCCGTCTCTAGTTAATTCTATATGTTCTGCATTCTCATTTAGTGTTCCTCCATATCTATTCATCCATAGCACGGCTCCTTCACTATTAATTCTAGTCAGAAGTAAATCAGTTCCACTAGAGTTAAAATTATTTGTTGTGCCAAATATTAAATATCCATTATTACCAAGCGATATTATTGAATTAGCTAAATCATTATTTGGACCGCCATAACTTTGTTGAAATGGGGTAACTTGGCTGATAATTAAATGTGGGAATAATGCCACTAAAAGTAGTGTGAATGATAATCTCATAAAACAAAAAGTAAAAAGTGAAAAATGAAAAATGATTTATGCAAGCGAAATTATTAACTTTTTTTTGAATGGCAAGAATTATTTATTATTTTTGATAATTCCTAAGGGGGTTATAAGTTGCATTTTTTATAATATATCCATATGCGCTCTTTTTTTAGCTTAATATTAATATTCGGTCTATTGAGTATAGGTAATGCTCAAAATCTTTTTCAGTCTTCTTATGGTGGTATTAATTCTGATATGGCTGTATCGGTTTCCTTTTTTCATAATGGCAATGCTGTTTCTCTTAGTACGACTAATTCTTTTAATGGGAATAATGATTTATTACTATCTAAGATTGATGAAGAAGGAAATACTTTGTGGAGTAAAACTTATGGAGGAGGTTTAAGTGAGACAGCTGTTCATCTTGAAAGAACAAGTGATAATGGGTTTATTTTATTAGGTAATACAACTAGCTTTGGAGAGGGTAATGAAGATATATATATAGTTAAGACTGATTCAATTGGTAATATAGCATGGTCTAAAACTTATGGGGGATCACAAGGAGATTTTTCAGGATGCGTTAAAGAAATTCCTGGAGGTGGTTATGTTATTGCTGGTAGAACCCAAAGCTATGGAGAAGGTAGTGATGATGGATATTTACTTAAAGTTGATTCAAATGGAGATGTTTTATGGTCTAGATCCTATGGTACAAGTAATAATGAAAGATTTTATTATGTCGATAATACTAATGATGGTGGTTTTATAATATCTGGTATTCAAAAGTATCAATCTAATTACTTTGATAAATTGGTAATTAAAGTTGATGGTAGTGGAAGTATAATATTTAGTAAGAATTTTGGAGATGCTAATGGTGTAGGTAACGATGCCGGTGACTGTATAAAACAAACAATTGACGGTGGATATATATTATCCGGACAATACCGTGCTTTTGGTTCAGGTGGAGAAGATTTAGGATTAACAAAAATTGATGCCTCAGGAAATGTGCAATGGTCAAAAGTGTATGGTAATATAGGCGATGATCGAGCTTTTGATATCGCAATTGATGACTTTGGTAATTATATACTTGCAGGTTATACTAATAGTTTTGGTTTGGGAGGATTTGATGGTTTTTTGATTAAAGTAGATCAATTAGGTTCACCGATTTGGTATAAAACTTATGGATATGCAGCGGACGACTATTTTTCTGAAATAGAAATTGGTCCAAGTGGATATATTATAGCTGGATATACAAATAGTTTTGGTATAGGCGGGCAAGATATATTTATTGTTAAAACGGATTTTGAAGGGTTCGATAACATTAGTTGTAATAATATAAATGTAATTCATAATTATATCTTCCCCATAGAGACAGACGTTATTCAAATAATACATATTAATGGAATTTCGAATGATCCCCTTACTATCACTCAAAATGTCATAGTTGATAAAACAGATTTATTAGCATTGAATTTGCCTACAGTTGATTCTGTTTATTTTCAAGGTGATTATGAAGTTCCTCTTGACGGAATTCCTGCAATTGGCACATTTAAAATAGATGGAATATCATCGTCATCTTTTATACCATCTGTTTTAGGTAACCATTTACTTAAGTATGATTATGAGGTTTTACCGGGTTGTATTTATACGTATGAAAAAAATATTACGGTAGTAGATATATGTAAATATGCTATACAAGACTTGCCTTTGCAATGTAGTATTAGTGATAGATATATTTGTGTTTCTTTAGTAGCAACTACAAATATTGGGAGCGGAGTAATGGGAATTGATTATTGTCTCAAGTATGATCCTGATATTATGATGCCAAGTGGGGGGTATACCTTAGGTGAAACAGTTACCCATGGTAATGCTGACTGGGCTACAGCAACAATAACGTCAATCGAAAGTGATAAAATTGGAATATCTATAAACTACACTATAAATGCTCCTTTGAAAACTAGATTTAATGGTAGTGGAGAAGTGATATGTGTCGAGTTTGAGTTAATAGAAACAAACTTTATAAATTCTAAGTATGATGTCTCAGTATGTAACTTAAATGAATTTCATGATTCTTATGAGGTCTCAACGTGTGGTAAATCAGGTGATGTTTTTTTGTCTGGAGATCTTCAAATTAACGGATCTGTTGTTTATAAGGAGGAAAGTTCAAGAATAATAGATTATATTATTGATACTAAGTCATCAATTGATGTCATTGTAAAAGATATCAGTGATTCAATTCTTAATGTTATTGAATTGGATCAATTTAGTGATTTTGAAATAGTTAGTGGTCTTAATAATAAGCTGTTTTTTAATGTAATCTTGGGAGAATTAACTCCTCCCCACCACCTACTAAAATACCGCAACGGCTTCGATGCATACCAAATGGAAAACATCATCACCAATAAAATAAATGCTCCGTTGCAAATAGATCCTTCGCCTTATGCCATCATAGCGGCAGATGTGGATTTGAGCGATAAGATCAGAGCCAATGATATTTCATTGTTGCAAGAACTGATTGTTAAAAAGAGAGAGGGCTTCCCGCAACAACTCCCTGCTGAAATGAATAAGGAGTATTTGGATTGGCGTTTCATCGATCAGAGAACTGTAGATAGAGAAGACGGGTTTAAGAAAGCCAGTCAATATCCGTATTATAGTCCTGAAGGATATTGCAGAGACAATGTGCCTGATGTTCCTTTTTATTTGTCTGATCAGGGGAGTTGCGACGAATCCTTTCAGGAAACCTACCATGCCATTTTATTGGGCGATCTAGTAGAAGGAGGAAGCGGTGTAAACCTCGGTAAATTTACCAGTGACAATTCTAGTTATGTAACACTGGACATAGACGATGTACACGATATCGGCAACCACACCTACAGAGTCTTTTTCAATCATCGCTTAGATCCGCAAGATCAATTTGTGTCTTTTGACTTTACCTTAGATTACGATGAAGCGACTGTTGCTATCGTCAATACAAAGATGACCGTGGAAGATAATCGCGCTGTTCCGCATTGGTTAAGCAATAATTATCACCAGAAGGAATTGCTTTTTACATCTTATTCGGGCAGCGGCTATCCTTTAACCGGTAAATTACTGTATGTCGATGTACAGAAGTTTTCAGGTGTCCCTACCATAGCGGATCTGGGGCAATTGCATGTTTTTGTCAATGGATCAGAAGTACCTGCCAGCATCCGTTTAAGGAGCCAAACCTCTACCGGCATTGATATCTCGAAAGACGTCAGTGAATTTGTAACGATATACCCTAATCCTACAGAAGGACAACTGACCATTTCATTGCCTTTGGCTTATTCGAAGGATGTCTCTGTTGAGTTTTTAAATACCATCGGACAATCTGTTTTAACGTTTACCAATGAACAGGCAAACGCTGACATAGAGTTGGATATCTCTACATTACCCGCAGGTTTGTACCAATGCCTGATCACTATAGAAGGCAAAGCTACCGTTATGAAAAAGGTGGTGTTGAAATAATAAGATCTTTTTGTGTCGCGTCCTACTTCTTCTTACCTTGGAAAGAACTTATAACCTTCAACCCTATGAGCAGCTTTTTACAGAAATTTAAAGCCTTCGCCATGCGAGGCAATGTCGTGGACCTGGCGGTCGGTATTATCATCGGAGCGGCTTTCGGCAAAATCGTATCCTCTTTGGTAGCAGATATTATCATGCCTCCGATCGGTGTATTGGTAGGCGGAGTGAAATTCAATGACCTGGCGTTTACCCTTAAAGATAAAAGTGTCAATGCAGCAGGGGAGACCGTAGAGGCGGTGACATTAAATTACGGCAATTTCATTCAAGCCACCGTAGACTTCATCATCGTAGCTTTCGCGATCTTCCTGTTGATCCAATTGATGACGAAATTACAGAAGAAAGAAGAAGAAGCACCGGCAGCGCCTCCTCTGCCTACCAACGAAGAGAAGTTGCTGACAGAGATCAGAGACTTGCTCAAAAAATAAATGTTTCTATAAATAATGTAGCGGTCGTTTTCGAAAGAAGACGGCCGTTTTTTAGTGGATCGTGTTTATCGTATTCTTCCTGATCTGAGGATGAGGACTAAAAATGAAGCTATAGTATACACCACAATTAATGCGTCCATTAAACGATTGTAGCGAGTTGACGTATTTTTAAATTCCATTTCCATTTTTTCCAACGAACCGGAGCTGTTTTTAAAAAGAAAGAAATTGATCGGCATAAGAATCATAAAGCCTACTAAACCCCAACCGGCATATCCTGATTGCGATGTGACGGTATAGATCATATTCAGTGCTTGTATAAAAAAAACAGTAAGATAGGCTTGTCTAGCAGGCTCTTCAGCTAATTCATGCCTTACATAGAACAGGTATATTCTATAATATAAAAAACGATAGATTTTTAATAGATACTGCAATGTTTATTGTTTACGAAAAAACAACTTAGGAAAAGCCACACGTTCCTCTTTCTCGTTCATGTTAATTTGCCATTGCGCCTTAATGAAACCCCAGCCGTAGCCGAAGAGTTGGATGTAACTGGCGAAGATGGATAAGAAGGCAATGATAAAGCTGTCTGTTTCGATCAGCGCTTCGCCCCAAAGCACCGCCGTTAAAAAGGCAAAAGGCACCCAGGTATAAGGCAGCCAGCAGCTGCTGAGGATCAACAATAAACTTCCTATTACAAAAAGAGAAGGAAGGTAGTAAACCAGTTTCTTCGAACGCTCCGGGTACCATTTCATCAGAATCACGCGCACCATGCCGAACTTCTTCACCTGCGTGTAGAACTTGCCGAAGTCGATGCGTCGCTTGTGGTACACGAAGGCTTCCGGCACCAGACCGGTTGTATAGCCGGCATTCATGATGCGGTAACTCAAATCCGGATCTTCACCCGGATGGATGTCGGAGAAGCCGCCCACTTGTTCGTACACTTCACGGCGCAGGCCCATGTTGAAACTGCGCGGCTGAAATTTATCCAATTGGTTCTTGCGTCCGCGTATGCCTCCTGTGGTCACAAAGGATGTCATGGACTGGTTGATGGCTTTCTGTACGTTGCTGAAGGATTCGTGCGCCGCGTCAGGCCCTCCGAAGGCGTCGAGCGGGTGTTGTGTCAGGTGATCGTCCAGCGCTTGAAAATACTGCGGAGGAATGAGGCAATCCGAATCAAAGAAAATGAAGTAATCACCGTTGGCTTTGTTCATGCCGAAGTTACGGCTGTCGCCGGGACCGCTGTTTTCTTTGAAGAAGTAGTGAATGGTAATTTTGTCTGTATAAGCGGCGATGAGCTGTTCGCAGGGTTCAGTGGAACCGTCTTCTACCACAATCAATTCAAAGTCCGTAAAGGTTTGTTTGCTTAAACTGTCCAGTAATTCTTTGACTTCCTGGGGGCGATTAAAAACAGGAACAATGACCGAATATTTTTTCATGTAAAGAGGAATCGAAGAAACAATTTACCTAAAAAAATGCTGCGTTCAAACTATCCTTATTCCTCTTGCTCTCCTCGGAGGGCAGCCAGTTTGTGAAGGAAGACATTGGCGATGTTAAAGGCTCTCAGTTTAGCTTCTTCTGCGTTGGGGCCTTTAAACTGCTGATCCACATTGTCAATGAACAAACCGAGCCAGCGTTCAAAATGCTCTTTGCCGATGGGCATCTGCGCATGCGGCGGAAAGGGGCGGCCGTTATAACGGTTGGCGCCTAATAGAATGCTTTCCCAGAAACGGGAGAGGGTATCGAGATGCTCTTCCCAGCGGTCGCCGATACGTTCGTTAAAAATGGGTCCGATGAAATCGTCCGCTCTCACTTGGCTGTAAAAGCTGTGTACCATTTGCTGTACGTCGGAGAAGTCTTTGATGTCTTGTAGTTCGGACATGGATAGATAGGAAGGCTGAGTAAAAGTAAATAAAAAAGCTGGAAATGAATACCACAATGACAAAGGTCAGCTATTCATTGTTGGGCGTCTCATCAACAACAAGAAAAAAAAGATCGGAGAGCGAAGAATTCTGTATTCCTTCGCTCTCCGATCTCTTTCTCCGCTCTCTTACTGCGTAACGAGGTGGTCCAGCACGGATTCAGGATCTGTGAGTTCTTCTCCGGCATAGGAGTGGTGATTGTCCAACACCAGGTTGTTTTGAAGGACTTTCCTTCTTTCGATGGATTCTGCTCGTAAGACTTCCCAGCGCTGAAATTGCTCCGGCGTCAAGATACCGCGTAAACGAAGGTTGTATTCTTCACAGATGGCTTCGTAATGGCGGCTCAGTTTTTTATAGTTGGCAGCCTTCTGACTTTTAGCGATTCTGGCCTTTTGAATTTTGGTCAGGTTAAGGCTGTAGATGTATTGAATTTGTTTATCCTTGAGTCCCAGTCTCTTCTGCATGTTGTACGCGGCCAGCTGGGCTTTTTCTTCTGGACTTACCTGTTGTGCAAGTAATTGATTGGCAATGGTTAAAAGAAGAAGAAAAGTTAAAACGAGAATTAATTTGTTCATTGGTAGGCGTAATTTTTGTTTGCGCTCGTTGGACTGGCAACGTCCGCGCTGGTTTAAAGCTTCACTGAAAATTGCTAAAAGTACTTCAGAGAGTACCACAAAAAAAGCCCTTCGAAAGAAGGGCTTTGAGTAGCTTAGTCAATGTCCAGGTTATCCGGATCTTGTTCTACAGGTTGTTTGTTCTTCGTGCCTTTTTGCTGACGGCGTGCGTCTCTTTTGGTTTTTGCGTCCGCTTTCAGCTGTGTCCATATTTTTTGTTGGTCCACATTCAGAATGCCGTTTAATCCCGCATCGTAGTCTGTTCTTATTTTTTGAAATTCTGCTTTCTTGGCTTGTCTGTCTTTATCGGTAGCCGTCTTGTTTTTTTCTCTGGCCGCTTGGGTTTGGTTGATGCGCGCCAGGTTGAGGTCGTAAACTTTTAGTTTTTGTTCTTCCGTCAGTCCCAACTTCTTTTGCAGGTGATCAGTTTGTTTCTGTGCTTTTTGTTCCGGTGTCAGAGGCTCTTTCTTTTCTTGTGACTGGCTGCCCGGCTCCGCATTTTTCTGCATCGGATATTCCGGTGTGGGTTGTGGTTGCTGCTGGTCGTTTTGAGCCTTTGCTGTATAGAAGAAGGTTACAAACAGCAGGGAGAAAATGATAGGGTATTTCATGAGCGGATCGTTTGGTATGCGCAAAGTCAAACAAATAACATGCCACCTACCAGTCGGGATGAGGGATAGAAGAGATGACTCTACAGGGCATAAAAAAAGCCCAACGAATGGGCTTTTTTTATCTATACATGGTGATTAATCTTCTGATTCTTCCCAGGTCATTTCTTCTTCGGGGTCTTCTTCATTGGCATTGAATTTCCCTTTTTTGCCCGTCTGTTCCGTTATTTCTTTTTGCTTTCTGGAGCGGGCCTCGGATTGAATTTTTTTCCAGTTGTCGTACTGGTTGGCAGAAAGGATGCCTTTCATGGCTTGGTCATACTGTTGATGTATTTCAGTATAACCTTCTTTTACGCCCGACATGTCGTTGCGTTTGGCTACTTTCAACGCACGAGTGTCTTTGATGGTCACCAAATTCAATTCGTAAACTTTATTTTTTTGATCCTCTGTCAGGCTCAATTTGCTCTGCAGGTTTACTGCTGCCTTATTCGCTTTGCTTTCAGGTGTATTGTTTTCCTGTCCTCTCCCTTGTGCATGACTAGTAAAAGCAGCGAAGCAAAAGGCTAAAACAGCAGCGGAGAAAATGATGTGTTTTTTCATAAAAATGTTTGTGTTTGATCATTTCTGTTATTTAACGTGACAAAAGCAAAACAGTTTTATTTTTCTTTCTGCTAAGGGAATTTAGGGAATTTGTCAAAATCCGGCTTACGCTTTTCAAGGAAGGCATTTTTACCTTCTTTTGCTTCTTCACTCAAGTAATAGAGCAGGGTAGCATTTCCGGCCAACTCCTGTATACCGGCTTGTCCATCCAGTTCGGCATTGAATGAGCTTTTGAGCATGCGCAAGGCAATCGGACTTTTTTCCAGTATTTTTTTGCACCAGGCTACTGTTGTTTCTTCGAGTTTGTCCAGCGGTACCACTTTATTGACCAGACTCATATTCAAGGCTTCCTGTGCGTCGTACTGATCGCAGAGGTACCAAATTTCTCTGGCTTTTTTCTGACCCACAATGCGTGCGAGGTAAGAAGCGCCAAAACCACCGTCAAAACTTCCGACATTAGGACCTGTTTGTCCGAATCGTGCGTTATCGGCTGCAATCGTAAGATCGCATACCACATGCAATACATGACCGCCGCCGATCGCCCAGCCGGCCACCATCGCGATCACCGGTTTAGGAATGGAACGAATTTGTCTTTGCAGATCCAATACATTCAGTCGAGGTGTCTCATCAGTACCGATGTATCCACCGTGTCCACGCACGCTTTGATCTCCGCCGCTGCAGAAGGCTTTGCCCCCTTCTCCGGTTAAGATGACCACGCCTACTTTCGTATTTTGACGCGCCAATTCCATGGCTTCTATCATTTGACTCACGGTATCAGGAGTAAAGGCATTGTGTTTGTGTGGACGGTTGATGCTGATTTTAGCAATGCCCTCGTAGTATTGGAAGAGAATGTCTGAGTATTCTTTCAGTGTTTCCCATTTGTATTGACTCTGCATAACTTAAGATAATTTGAACTGTTGTTTAAAGGAATGAAAGGCTGCTACATCTTCCTGGCCATTGGTCTCTATTTCAAGAACAGAAGGTTGAGTAGAAGCATTGAGCAATTTATGCAATTGTGATTTTAACGCGTCGTAATTGTTGGCGTGAAAATAATTAAGATCAAATTCATTTGCCAGATGACGGGCCGTTAATTTTTGGCGCGTCACAAAATATTCTTCCAGTTCCGGTTGTCCTTTCGGGCCGTCGATCATGCGGAAGATGCCGCCGCCATGGTTATTGAAGACGATGACTTTCAGGTTGGGGCATGTATAGTTGTGCCACCAGGCATTGCGGTCGTAGAAGAAAGACATGTCACCGGTGAGCAAGACGACCGTTTTGTCTGTACTCAGCGCGCAACCCATGGCTGTACTCACGGCGCCGTCTATGCCGCTCGTACCTCTGTTGCAAAAGACTTGTTGCGGATCGTTATTGGGAAATCCTAACAGGTTCAGGTAACGCACCGGCATGCTATTGGCCACGTGAACATAACTGTCGGAAGGAAGGTATTGTAAAACGGTGTTGAAGGCATTCAATTCCGTCAGGTCTTGACTCTTGTCTAATTGACTGGCCGAATAAATGCTTGCTTTTTCTTCCAAAGCGGTCCACTCGTTCAGGTAGTTTTTATTGTAAGAGGTATCTACCAGCGAACGCAGGAAGTCCACCGGGGATACTTGTATCACACCGGTTAAACTTTTATAGGTGTCAGCCCATTGCGAGGAATCACTCAGGTGCCAGTGCTGCAAAGGCTTGTGGCTGCGTATGAATTGTTTCAGCGATTTGGAAATAACAGAAGCGCCCCAGGTGATCAAGAGATCCGGCTTAAGTTGCTCTTGTTGTTCGTTCGACAATTTACCCAGAAACAAATCCTGTTTTTGGATGCGGTTGTCGCTGACGGCAATATTGGCTAGCGGTTCACAAACGACAGGGATACCGAGTTGTGGTATGATTTCATTTAACTCTTTGTTAGGAGCTCCTTGTCCGGCGATGCAAAGGATCTTCACGCTGGCAGGAATACGTTTCAGAAATTCAGAAAGAAAAGGTGCAGGAGAAGAACCGCCTATCTTAGGAAAAGCAATGTAGGGCAGTGTTTCATTGAAACGCAGTTCTTCGTTAGGATAGAAAGGTTCTCTGAATGGGATGTTGACATGTACAGGTCCCTGATGCATTTTACAGGCATGTACGGCTTCGTTGAGCTTGCGGCTGAATTCCCAGGCCCCATCAGGATGCGTCGTGTCTACCGGCAACTGGAAAGAAGCCCGGACATGATTGCCGAATAAGTTTTGCTGACGGATCGTTTGTCCGTCTTGCTGATCGATCCATTCGGGCGGGCGATCGGCGGTAAGTATGAGTAGCGGGGTATTAGAGAAGTAAGCTTCCGCCACAGCCGGTGCATAGTTTAAAGCGGCAGAACCGCTGGTGCAAACTAATACTACCGGAGCATTCAGTGTTTGTGCCATTCCGAGTGCTACGAAACCCGCAGAGCGTTCATCTGGAATGATGTATTTTTCAAACGCCGTATGGCGCGCAAATGAAATCGTCAAAGGAGCGTTCCTTGATCCGGGCGACAACACAACACGTTTGATGTCGTGTTTGTTTAAAATAGCAGGTACCTGGTAGATAATTGACATCGACGCAAGATAGGGGATTTCCTTTAAATTCTATGTTAAGAAATGGGTTGGGAATTGGTAAAGGGGAGATGGGACTACACTGTTTCTCCGCTCTGTTTCTCTTTCTCTTTCTCTTTCTGGGCGTGCCCCTCCGGGTCGGGCTATCGCTGCAA
>JAQZBV010000180.1 GCA_029237685.1 Cytophagaceae bacterium
GCATTCACAATACCTGTAATAGCGCCTCCTACTATAAGAGCGCCCAAAGCTCCGCTGATCACGTAAAGCCATACCTGTCCTCTTTTATGCTTTTGCTTCGGTGTTACCGGTGCATCTTCTGCACTATGATGAACGCTTTTTGTTGTTTCAGATTTCAGTGGCATCTCTTCAACTTCACTCATGTATGTGCTCTTATAAAATAAAGCCTACAAATATAATGTCTACAAAGTTAATAGACAATAATTCACTCCACAGATTTAAAATACACCCATACAGCACGCTAAAGGCACTTTTGCCTATTATTTATTGGGCTCTGCTTTTTGTTTTTTACTAAAAACATAAAATATAGAAAAGCGAAGTGTATGACCAATGGTCTCTTGTGTATTGGCAGGATTGATCTGGTAATAGTACATATAGCCGGTTTGCAAGTCAAGTTTGGGTGTGACTTTATAACCGATATGAGGATATAGTCTGTATTGATCAAAAGACTGTATAACATTGTGATTGTCTCCTGCATGAAACATGACTTCTGCTTGAGCGATGAAGTATCCTTTTTTCAATATTCCTTTCTTAAAAGGAGAAACCTGGATGGAAGCCATATAACGCAGCCTGTAAAAATGATAATTGTTACGCCTGCCTTCTGGTAATGGCTCTGAAAAAAAACGCTCCTCTACTCGAAAGCGATGAACCATGGTATAAATACTCCAGGATCTGCGCAACAGCGCTTGTTGCCAGGGGCGGTGTTCGGCTCTGTTTTCGTAAAAGCCTCCTCTATCTTTAAACTGATCAAAAAAAGTATATCCCGCTGTCACTGATAGCGATTTTGTGAGCTTATACTCTAATCCCACACGCAAAGTAAGAAAACTCACATTACGATTCAGTCCATACCACCTGACACTTCCATCTTCTTGAATGGCCCACTTAGTACCTATTGGAACCGTCACAGACTGGCTATACCAGACAAAGGCATCTTCTATCCTCGTGCGTTGTGCATTGCTTGATAAAGACCCAAAGGACAAAATAATAATAGCGCACCAGTAAAACCGGTGCTTTATAACAGCAAGAAGAAACATCATTAAGAGGGTGGAGCAATTAATTATAAGCGTCAAAAATATATCTATACGGTTGATTTACCTCAGCTTTTAAGAAGTATTTCTGCCTGTCTACATTTTCTGTACACACTTACTTCCAAACAAAACAAGTCCCGTTTGGGCATTTGTTTTGTTTTCAGACTTAGATTCCGTAACTTTATCCTGCAAATAGAGAAGCTATATAACTTTGTTTGCAAATGCTTAAAAATCCCAAAATTGCCGCTGAGGCACTCACTTACGACGACGTTCTGCTCGTCCCCGCTTATTCGGAAGTACTTCCACGCGACACCAACACTTCCACTTTACTTACTCGCAACATTTTGCTGAATATCCCATTGGTATCTGCCGCAATGGATACTGTCACTGAATACGAAATGGCGATAGCGATGGCGCATGAAGGCGGATTAGGCTTTATTCACAAGAATATGTCGATTGAAGAACAAGCCATTCAGGTACGTCGTGTAAAGCGCTCTGAAAGTGGAATGATCGCAGATCCTGTCGTGCTTCAAGAAAATGCCTTAGTAAAAGATGCCTTGGCGATCATGAACGAATTTCGCATTGGTGGCATTCCGGTAGTCAATGGCAATGGTAAATTGGTAGGGATTATAACCAATAGAGATTTGCGTTTTGAGAAAAACAAAAACCTGCCCATTACGAAAATCATGACCAGTACCAACCTGATCACCGCATCAGAAGGTATTACGCACGAAAAAGCGGAGAAAATCCTGCAGGAATACAAAATAGAAAAACTTCCTATCGTAGATAAGAACTTCAAACTAAAGGGGCTTATCACTTATAAAGACATTCTAAAGAAAAAAGACAGACCCATGGCTTGCAAAGACGAGCAGGGACGTTTGAGAGCAGGGGCCGCAGTAGGCGTGACGCCAGATATGATGATCCGTGTAGAGGCTTTGGTCAATGCAGGTGTCGACGTGATCAGTTTAGACACGGCACACGGACATTCTTATGGTGTGATCCAGGCAGTAAAAAACGTAAAGAAAAAATTTAAGCACCTGGAAGTTATTGCCGGAAACGTAGCCACTGCCGCCGGTGCTTTGGCCCTTGCAGAAGCAGGCGCAGACGCGGTAAAAGTAGGTATCGGACCAGGCAGTATTTGTACCACACGCATCATTGCCGGTGTAGGTGTTCCTCAACTCTACGCAGTAATGGAAGCTTCTCAAGCATTGCTTAAAAAGAAAATACCAGTCATAGCTGACGGTGGTATCCGATATTCCGGTGACATAGTGAAAGCCCTGGCAGGCGGAGCAAGTACCGTAATGATCGGTTCTCTGCTGGCAGGAACGGAAGAAGCTCCGGGACAAACCATTCTTTACGAAGGAAGAAAATACAAGACGTACCGTGGAATGGGTTCTTTGGAAGCCATGGAAACCGGTTCTAAAGACCGCTATTTTCAGGATGCGGAAGACGATATTAAAAAACTGGTACCGGAAGGCATCGTAGGACGTGTGGCTGTAAAAGGAAAAACAGCGGAAGTAATTTACCAAATGGTAGGCGGACTAAAAGCCGGAATGGGCTATTGCGGAGCAAAAGACATTGCAGTATTAAAACAAGCTCAGTTTGTTAAAATTACCAGCGCCGGAGTAAAAGAAAGTCATCCACACGATATTCAAATCACAAGAGAAGCACCTAACTACTCCAGCAAATAATTCTAATGGGAATATTAAACTTGAATCGTCTCAAATGGCTACTGCCGGCATTGTGCCTGCTTTCCATTGGCTGGATGTATACAAGTATATGGGCCTTGCATCATACCATAGAGGAGTTCGACTCCCCTATGGTATTTAATGTGCAATTCAATGTAGCGGTATGCGCTTTTCTGCTAAGCACCTTCCTTTGCTTCAAACTCTACATTGGTCTCTTTAGAAAAAACTCCAACATCTCTGCCTTACTCTGGGATGTATTCTACGCCGCAACAGTAGCGATTCTAACTTCCCTATTGGTGAAATCGATGTTGCTTTACTTTTTGAATTCTACCGAATGGTCGCTTAAAGTATGGAACTTGTTTGAATTCGTTATTTATACTTTTTTCATCGCACATTGTTTTTTCAGCATCAAAAAATTAATCCTTTACCAAAAGACCAATAGAACCATTATACTCTGGGTCATCTTTGAACTCAGTGTTTTCGCCAGCATCCTCACTTCTTTTTTCCTGTTCAAATACAACAGTCTTGCCTTCCTACTCTTTACGCTGCCTTTGACTTTGCTGGGATCCTATTTATCATTCAATGTGAAGTGGGCCGCCTTTCTGAACTTCCATCAAAAGCTTGTGGCGCTGACCTTGCTGATCATTTCATTCGGCATTCTTTCCGGTTTATTCCTGGATATCTATGAACAGCACATCATCTCCGGCATGTCATTGGATCCCATTAATAATGCGTTCCTCATTGCCATCAGTGCTTTCGTATTACTTAATATTTCGATCAGCATCCTTGTACTGCTATTCAGTTTGCCCACCTCTTCTGTCTTTGAGCAAAAGTTTGGAGAAGTCATGCTGTTTCAGAAACTTCACCAATCGATCC
Organism: Cytophagaceae bacterium; assembly: GCA_029237685.1. Lineage (GTDB taxonomy): Bacteria > Bacteroidota > Bacteroidia > Cytophagales > Cytophagaceae > JACMQM01. Next base: position 3,632 of record JAQZBV010000180.1, read on the forward strand.
AATTGGGAGAAACTGAAAAAGAAATTCACAAAGCGCTTCTGGAAAGTTGCTGCGACTCCGCATTGGCCACTGGCGGATGGCTGGAAATGACTGATGCCAATGGCAGAATTACCAGTTTTGAAAACAATGGCATTGACCATATCGATGCCTTCAATTTCAAAAACCTCTTACGCAAAAACCATATCAAAATTACCAGCGAGCCTCAATACATTAAAGATGTAAAGGCTTTGTCTCATGTACAAAAGATCAATACGAACCGCTACAAATCTCTGCTGCTCTTACCTCTTTTGTCCGGGCAACACCGATTAGGAACGCTGGTGTTGTTGAAAGACAAAGTCAACGCCTTTGATAAGGAAATGGTAGACATGATCATCACTTTCATGAGTCAGGCGGCCATTGCCATTCAGAATTCACGACTGATGGGACAAGCACTGGAAACAGAACGTTACCGGGAAGAATTAAAAATTGCCAAACAAGTACAGGAGCGTTTGTTGCCTGATGTACCCCATTATTCTTCAGACATAGAAATTGCGGTGCTGTCAGGTGGTGCGACAGATGTAGGTGGAGACTATTATGACTTCTACAAAGACAAGGCCGGCGACATTACAGTAGTATTAGGAGATGTTTCCGGACACGGTACCAGTGCCGCCTTTAACATGGCTCAAACCAAAGGAATCTTCCAAAGTTTAGTGCAATTGAACCTCGATCCGATTGATTTCCTTCGATACATGAATACTGCTTTGTCCAGATGTTTTGAAAAAAGCACTTTCCTGACTTTATTGGTCAT
>JAQZBV010000079.1:0-16499 GCA_029237685.1 Cytophagaceae bacterium
AATACTGCCGCCTTTGAAAAACAAGCCCAGCAAGCGGGTTTGTATGCCAAAAGCATCAATGGCGATGCCTTCTCCAATGAAGTCAAACAAAAAACCATCGATTTGATCAAAGCTGATTTAGGCCAGGTGGATCTGGTTATATACAGTTTGGCTTCTCCGGTGAGAACCAATCCTAAAACAGGTGTCACTCACCGTTCGGTATTGAAACCTATCGGCAACAGCTTTACCAATAAAACAGTGGATTTCCATACCGGTATAGTTTCTAACATTACCATTGAACCTTGCAACAACGAAGACATTGAGAATACCGTTGCAGTGATGGGTGGTGAAGACTGGGATTGGTGGATCGATGAATTGAAGAAGGCAAACTTGTTGGCACCCAATGCCATCACTGTGGCTTACTCTTATATCGGTCCTGCTTTGACAGAAGCCGTCTACCGCAAAGGAACCATCGGACGTGCAAAGGATCACTTAGAAGCTACCGCTTCTACCATCACCAATAAACTAAAGGACATCGGCGGCAAAGCTTATGTTTCTGTGAACAAAGCATTGGTGACACAAGCCAGTTCTGCTATTCCTGTTATTCCTCTTTACATTTCATTGCTTTATAAAATCATGAAAGAAGAAGGCGTACACGAAGGGTGCATCGAGCAGATCCAACGGTTGTTCCAGGCTCGTTTGTATGCAGGCAAAGCTGTACCTACAGATGCAGAAGGAAGAATACGCATTGACGATTGGGAAATGCGTGAAGACATTCAAAGCAAAGTAGCTGAGTTGTGGACACAAGCAGACACAGATACCTTGCCCAACATCGGCGACCTGAAAGGGTATAAAAATGATTTCCTAAACTTATTTGGCTTCAGCGTAGACAAAGTAGATTACCTGGCCGATGTCAATGAAAATGTTGACATTGAAGGATTGGTTTAAATTAGCTGCTTCAACACGATACAATCGCCGCAGGATTTCCAGAATGAAAACCTGCGGCGATTTTTGCTTCTCATTAAAAATCCGCTAAAAAAATTCAGCATGGCGCACATGAACAATCCTGATTACCTGGTTACACGCACGCTTATATTAAATGCCAAACCCGATCAGGTATGGGAAGCATTGACTACACCGGAGTTGATCAAACAATACATGTTCAACTATGACGTCACGTCCTTTTGGGTAAAAGGAGGTCCGATTACCTGGACAGGCAAACGCAAAGGCGTTGATGTCGTAGAGAAAGGTTCTATCATCAGTTTCATTAAAAATGAACAGCTCAAATACACCATGCTTGATCTTAGCTCAGGATTGGAAGATGTAGGCGGCAACTACCTGCATGTTACTTTTGATCTGTCAAAAAAATACGATAAAACGGAAGTCGCCATTACGATCGAAAATTTCAACGAAGACTCCAGGCGATGTGCTCATCTGGCGAAAGGATGGGACAATACGGTATTGCCTGGTTTAAGAAAAATGTTTAATTTATCGTAACGGTACCTGATTTAACACAAATAATCATGACAAAAGAAATTACCCGACTCATTGAGATGCTGAAGCTGATCAAATCTCGTACCGGAAAAGATGCCGATACATCCTGGTCAATTTACGATGATCCGCAGGAACTGCGCGACGAACTGGATGGATACATTTCACAACTCACCGATGGTAACGAAGAAGTACTGGATACACTCAACTTGCTTTTTGCACCTACCAGTACCTTTCAGGAATTAAGCATTGCCAACGACTGGAGCGATGAATACCTGCTAATGGCAGAAGAGTTTGATAAGATTTATGAGAAGATAAAAAAGAGTAAAAAGTAAAATCAGTTTTACCCACACATTTATGATCACATCACATTCAGAATCATTCGTTGATTAAGTGTATCATGAAAAAACGGGTTGCCCTCTATTTTACTTTAAGTTGTATGCTCTCCCATTTATGTCAGGCTCGTGTGGGTTTGGCAGAAATTTTTTTTACCACACCAGGAGGACATATCATTTGTCACTGCGATCCTTACAGCGATGAACAAACACCAGCGATGATCGGATGGGATCAACTTCAGCAACTTGAAAAATGGTATTTTTATCGTGATGCTGTAGTAGGAAAAGGCAAAGGTTACTATTTCATATTTATCGAAGACATTAAAAACTTGAAGATCTATAAAGATGAAGCACGCTGGCAATCCGGCATCGATCAGTTTCACGTTCGCCCTTTTTACACCCGATGGCTAGACCTGTACGATTCTCCGGACGATTTTTTATTCATGCTGTACATGACAAGTTTTGTTTGGGCACCTGTGTTACTTTTGATACTGGTTACTGTAGCACTATTGACCTTTAAAAAACAGATTCGCTGGAATAAAAAAGGAATACTTATTACCTTTTCATGCGTTTTGCTTTTCCTGATTTTTATCTATCTTAAATTTAATCTCAAGAGCTTTTGAACAGGAGAGCGTAAAATCACATGGAAAATCAAACGATGCAAAAAATAAAAGAGTGGCTTGAATTAAGGACTTACACACTGCAAGACTTTATAGCAGCAAAAAAAACAACACCGGATCAAATTCAGGAAGGTAGCAAAAAGTATAAATTAGAAAACCTGATACAGATAGACGAACCGGCAACCTTATCGGCTCATGTATACTTCTACTCTTCTGGAAAGTTTGCCCTCATGAACATTTATGGAAAAGGATTAGCACAATTGTCAGCGGCAGACATCCTTTCATTCTACGGGAAACCCGAAGCCAAAGAACGATCCAGAGCCGGTAAAACGGCTAACTACGAAGTTTACGCAAACGAAGGATTTGCCTTCTCCTGCACACACAGAGACCATGAAGTACATTTCATAGATCTGTTTCCTGCTATGCCGGCGCAAGAATACCTTGATCTTATCTACTTACCTCCTGGTCCTTTTATTCGCTAATACGGATTGAGCATGATACCTATCGAAACATTAACTGTAGAACTGGATGCCAATACCGATGTATTGGTTGAGCATGTTCTTAACTTCGATCCCGCCTTGTTTGCTACACAACCCTCAGAAGAGAGTTGGTCAGCCGCACAATTGACGGAACACATTTATGTGTTCGATAAATTGGTATTCAATCTCCTTACAGGAGAAACTGAAGTCAGTAATAGAGCGGCGGATGAAAAGGTAAGTATCATACAATCCGCCATGAACAACCGGTCACGAAGCATCACCGCACCAGATCCTATTGTTCCCTTGGGAAAGGTAAAGGATCAGCAAGTATTAATCACCAAACTCATCACGGTCCGAAAAGACATTTACAAAGTCATTCAGACGAGAGATCTATCTCCTCTTTGCCTGGGCTTCACACATAAAGGATTTGGACCCATGACCCGTTTAGAATGGATTATTTTCATGATGGCACATGCCCAAAGACATTTTCACCAATACCAAAAAATAACTACTACGCTTCAGAACCTTCGCTAAACAACGTAATTCCATGGCCAACATGAGCAACAACGACATCTTAAAAAAATTACGTGTCGCCCTACATTTAAGAAACGACGAGATCATCGAGATCATGAAACACGTTAATTTCAACATCAGCAAAGGTGAAATAGGTGATATCTTCCGCAACGAGGACCATCCTAATTTTAAAAAATGCGGAGACCAGATACTCCGAAATTTCTTGAATGGTTTAATCATACATTTGAGGGGACCAAGAGAGGAAAACCGAGAACCGAAAACAGAGAACTGACTATATTCAGTTCTCTGCTTTCAGTTCTCAGTTCTCTCTATTCAAACGTATTCCCCTGTGAAATATCTCCTGTCTCGTATCCTTTCTTAAACCAGTACATGCGTTGCTCTGAGGTGCCGTGCGTAAAGGCATCTGGTACAACTCTACCATTCGCTTCTTTTTGCAAGCGGTCATCTCCAATGGCGTTTGCGGCAGTCAATGCTTCTTCTATATCCCCGGGTTCCAATACGCCTAATTTCTGGTTGTAATGTGCCCATACACCGGCATAAAAATCCGCCTGCAATTCCAGTCTCACAGAAAGCGCATTGACTTCTTTTTCACTCAATCCACTTTGTTGCTGTCTTACTTTAGCTGCTGTACCTAATAAATTTTGCACATGATGCCCGACTTCATGTGCTACCACATAGGCCATGGCAAAATCACCCGGCGCATCAAACCGCTGTTTCAAATCGTTGTAAAAACTCAAATCAATATAAACTTTACGATCCGCCGGACAATAAAAAGGTCCTGTGGCAGCGCTTGCCGTGCCGCATCCAGACTGATCAGTGCCAGTGAATAAAACCAAAACAGGTTCTTCGTATTTTTTATTGAGTTGCTCAGCAAATATTTTATTCCAGGCATCTTCTGTATCGGCTAGCACAACCTTAATAAATTCCGCTTGTTCGTTTTCTTCCGCTGTAGGAGGTGCTGCCTGTTGGGTCTGATTATTACTGATGACATTGATCACATCCGAAGGATCGCCACCCATCACTAGCGTAAGCACAATCACAATGATGGTACCAACACCACCCAAGGCAATCTTACCACCCATACCGCTACCGCGGCGGTCATCCACATTTCCACTTGCTCTTCTTCCTAGCCAACGCATATCTTTCTTTGTTTAAAATTAAAACTATTTATCCTTGATGAGTTTGTAAGCAATCTGAACCGTACCAAAGGATGGCACTACTTTATAAGGACCAGACTCCACGATGTCTGACAACATCAGTCCATAACGAAAATCGATAAAAAAACGATTGAGTATATCCACTCCCAAACCCGCTTGCCAATTGAAGGTATTGGGCTTAAAGCGGATCGTGGATTCATCTATTTTATCGCCATTGACTTTGTAACTATTGTCCAGGCCATGATTCAAACCAGGTCCAGTGTGCAAACGAAAGCCGATGTCGTCGTTAAATAATTTAAACAATTGCAAACCCAACATCAGGTTTACATCCACGGTCTCATAGCGCAGCTCTTGTTTGCGGTCTTCATTTGAACTGACATCACGCACCAGAAAATCAACGCCCTTTCTGGCATAAAAAACTTCCGGTTGCACATAAAACTTTAAAAGTTTTACTCGCGCAAATGCACCCAATGAATAAGCAGGAATCGCTTGTGATGAAATATTATCACCATCTACTTGTGCCCATAAGACATGGCCGCTTACAGCCGGACCAAAAGTAATAAGTTGAGCCTTGCTACTTATAGGGGTGAGTAAAATCAGACCCGCAATTAGGGTAAATAGTTTATTCATGTCCGTTTGTTTAATGATCCAATATAGTAAAATCAAAACATTAAACAGGTTCTTGCCTTTGTAAAAGAAGCAAAGAATAATGGGGTATTACTTAAATGTTAACACGCGGGATTCCTCTAAAAAAATAATTAGTCAACTTGTAAAAAGCTCAATAATTCATAACTTACTTCTAGGTATTCATCCATCATATTTCCAGGTTTCATTAATTAAAATTAACTGTTCCGAGATTTACGAAGAGCAGCTGCTTTCAATCAAAATCCTATTCCATGAAAAAACTCTCACTCCTATTCTTATTTCTTTGCCTGTTAGGCAGCAACTCTTACAGCCAAACCTTCACTTTAAAAAGTACAGAACTAGGAGGACAAGCCACGTCCAATCAGGTATTCAGCGGCATGGGCTGCACGGGAGGGAATATATCCCCTCAATTGAGCTGGGAGAATGTTCCTGAAGGCACTAAAAGTTTTGCCGTCAATATGTACGATCCCGATGCCCCAACCGGAAGTGGTTTCTGGCACTGGGTGGTATTTGATATTCCTGCAAACACCAAAGAATTAAAAAGCAATGCCGGAAATCCAGAGAAAAATCTTTTACCTGCCGGGGCCATTCAAAGCATGACCGATTTCGGCAAACAGGGTTATGGCGGTCCTTGCCCGCCGGAAGGCCACGGCTTCCATCAATACATAGTAACCGTTTATGCTTTAAAAACCGACAAATTAGGATTGGATAAAAATACGAATCCTGCTATGGTTGGATTTTATCTCCATGCCAATACGATTCAAAAATCTTCTCTCATTTTTTATTATAAGAGGTAATAAAAGGATGAATTATAGCTTGAATCCACTGCATGATTTCCGCCTTGTCAAACCAAAACAGTCAATGAGGAAGTATTCAAACCGTGAAAGACATGACTAAAAAATACACCAACGGAGAAATGACCATTGTATGGCAACCCGCCCTATGTATTCATTCGCGCATTTGTTGGAGTAATAGTCTTGGTTTACCCAGTGTATTCAAACCCATGGAAAAACCCTGGATCACGATGGAAGGTTCTACAACAGAACGCATCATAGAACAAATCAAAAAATGTCCGAGTGGCGCCTTGAGTTTTTACTTCAATAATGAGGTATCGAAAGAATCGTAATCCAAACTTTTTATTTTCACGTAATGCTATACCGTTGAATTAATTGTTAGCCTAATATCTTTATAGGCTTAAAATAGAATTACAGAATAACAATTTGCTCTTGCCGACTTATCCTGTTTCTGCGTGAAACACTTCCTCCACGCTTGGCGATTTGCTTTCTCTTTTCTTCGTCCATCGCGGCAAAACCTCTGGCGAAAGTAGGTTCGGAGACTTCCGTACGATTTAATTCTTCTTTTGAACGGGAAGCATGTCCTCCCTTTTTTGCCGCTTCTCTTCTTTTATCTGGGTCCATCGCAGCAAATCCGCGGCGATTGTTTGAATCGGAATTTTTACTCTTCATGCTATGCTTGCTAATCTATGATAAGCAGTGTAGACAAAGCTTGTGCCATTCAAATAGCGACTATGTTTAAGGCATTAGGGTGTCTAGCAACGTAGATTAGTCTCTACAGAAGAATAGATAATGATGACGAGAATACGCATAAAAAAAAGAGATCAGAAATTCATCATTAGAAATCAGAGATAAATTTATCCCGATTCTAATAACAGATCTCTGATCTCTTATATAGCTATCGTTTTATTGTTTAATAATTTTCAAAGCCCCTCCTTCACTGGAGCGAACAATATAAATGCCATTGCTCTGTGCGGATAAGTCAATAGCGACTATTTCCTCACCTTGATACGTATTCATCAATATTCCCATTTGGTTGAACAAGCTAAGCGTCTCCGTTTCCTTGATACCGGTAATCGTGACATTGCCTGTTGTAGGGTTTGGACTGGCTTGTTTCACGATGCTTTCCACCGATTGCTCATTGGGCGTAAGAATGGAAGCATCCAATGTCCATAATTCTTTTCCATTCGAGGCATCTTCTGCAAAAAAGAAAATCGTACTTCCAAATGCTGTTAGAAACTGAGGATTCGAACCGTTGCTACCCATATAGATATCCATCACCAGGGTTGTTAATCCGGATGTCATATCCGTCTGCCATAACTCCACACCATGTGTTCCGTCGTTTGCAGCAAAATATACTTTGTTGTTCTGACTGAAAAAATAATACGGATCGCTATCCCCTGTCGGGTTAATATCTGCAACCATAGAAGTGGAGGTACCGTCTGTTTTCCATAATTCAAGTCCAGCGGTAGCGTTCTGCGCACGGAAATACAAAATTCCCAATCCCTCTCTATATTTGATAATCGGATTAGAGCCTGCCGTGCCGGGATTGATGTCAGAAACCAGGACTGTACCGGCATCGGTACCGTCTGTTTTCCATACTTCTTCACCATTTACAGGATCAAAAGCAGTGAAGTAAAGTATACCACTAACATTTATCAATTGCCTAGGTCCTAAAGGACGAGTGTCAGGAGAATTAATAGCCTTTACCACAACCGTACCGGGTCCTGTGCCATCGGTCTTCCATAATTCAGCACTCAGTGGAGCATCTCCCTCTGCGGCAAAATAAACGACAGAATTTAAAACTGTAAAGTCCTGAGGTCCGCTGCTGGATGCACCCGACTTGATATTTTTTATCAGACTAGTTCCAGCAGCTGTGCCATCGCTTTTCCAAAGTTCCCTTCCATTGGTACCATCCTGCGCGCTGAAGTAAAAATTAGCACCAATCCTCACAAATTTAAAGCTGTTGTTATTCCCATTCGGACTGCTGCTTGCTGTAGTATCTCCATCTATTACTGTAGGATTAATATCTAATATCATGGTCGTACCAATATCGGAACCATCGGTTCTCCACAACTCTACACCCTTAACACCATCATTGGCCGTAAAAGCCAGGTAACCACTGATGGGCGTGAGGTATAAACCATCGCTACCAGGCGTTCCTTCATTAATGTCTTTCACCAATACAGTGCCGGCCTCTGTTCCATCGCTCTTCCATAGCTCTCTCCCATGAACTTGATCGTCAGCAAAGAAATACAAGACGTTGTTGAAGTAGGTTAAACTGGTCGGGTTACTGGAATTGATACCGGGATTGATGTCCTTGACTATAATCGTACCTGCCGTTGTGCCATCTGTTTTCCATAATTCCAGACCATTGCCCCCATCGTCTGCTACGAAATAATTGACATCATTACCTCCTCTCACCATTAAATCCGGTGCACTGCCTATCGGTCCTACACGAATGTCTTTGATGATTGAAGGAGTCTGCGCCATCAAAAGCGCCCCATTGAGAATAAACAGGCCGAAAAAGCCTGCGAGTCGAGTAAATGTTTTCATCATATTTTTTTAGCTAGTTAGTCTAAAATACAATTTTTTTTGGGTTTAAACATATACTGATCAATATCTTTAGTAAATTGAATAAAGATCTTTATCCTTCTTTTTAAGATCATAGCCCTAAAACCCAAAAGGATATGAAAACGGCTATTATTAGTATTGTTTTTATTTTTATATACAGCGCAGGACTTTATCTGTGGCTAAAAAAAGCTGATTTTCGCTTAAGCCTGAAAGCAAGCCGTTATATGAAAGGGCTTCACTATTTCTTTCTTGTCTTAACCGTATTCAGTGTACTGATTCATTATTCACTGGATCTGGACCTTAGAGGTATTTGGACCAATCGCCTGATTGTTTTCAGCCTGATCACAACAGGTATTTTGTTCTATCCCTTCGCTCCGAAGAAAAGCGTTTCAAGACCAGAAAAAATATATTTTGGCTTATTCACCGGGTTACCCATCGTCATTGCCGGGATATTACTTGTGCCGTTTGTGGGTACAATCATTGTGCTTTCTATTTGGGGACAATTGACCTGTCCCGTTTCAAAAATTCACTACGAAGACCAAAACCTTCGCATCCAATCTTCCTTCTCTGAGTTTCTTGGACCTTCGCGATTGGACATCATTGAGAAAAAAGGATTATTCGAAAAAAGTCATTACCAATCCATCACTCACGATACTCATTTTGATTCCTTGAAAGTGAGTTATGATGCTGACGCGACACGTGTCATTTTTAAAAGCACCAATAAGTTTGTGCAGCCCGAGCAAATTGTGGTGATTGACCATCTACCATAAATCAGTATAGAGTGCGAGTATGGAGTATAGGAATGTCCTTCAAGCTCACGCTCTACTCTCATTAAAAGTTCAGCTGAGCCTGTAACCTAAGCAAACTGCCATGCTGCGTGTTATCTTGCGTTTTAAAATCTTCGTAAGTGCGCGAAGAGATGGTATACATGGCTACGAATTCGAAGTTTTTGCTAGGCTGCCATTCCACACCTATTTCCAAGTCGTTGACTTTATAGCTGCGTGCATCCAGTTCATGCTTTTTTCCTCCTTCATAATACTGAACACGTACAAAGGGAAATAACATGTGGGATTTTATGTTCATTCGATAAGAAGCCATAATATATCCACCCGTTAAATCCCTTACCTCAATAGAATCTGTATTCTTATTGAATTCCGGACCACGACCAATGTTATACTCCGCCTGGATTCCGAAAGGACGTGGGTATAAAATAAAAGAAGCAGCCGCTCTTTCATCTTTGTAATTTAAATCTGCATTGGTCTTCACTCCGGAAGATAATTGAGAAGAAGAAAGCACATAATTTCCAGTATAGCCCTGGATGCCGGGTTCAATGATTTGGCTACCGATCTGAAAAGGACAGGATAGTCTGGCTACTATATGTTGTTCGTTGTTTAGATCCGCTTTATTGGCCGTTTGTCCATTGAACACACCAAAGCCAAATACTCCGTAATCACCTGAACCTTTATAGTTGTCCGCTACTAACATGGAAAATCTCTGTCTGATTTTTTTTGGTGCCCAATAGAAGAAAGCCCCCATGTCACGTTCGTTGGAGAGCGCACTATTAATGGCGTCATTACGATCTAATGGAAGTCGGTTTTGACTGGACTGCATGTTTTCAAAACCAAAAGGGACTTTGCTTTGCCCGATTCTAAAGCGAAATTCATTGTCCTTGTCAATACCCAGATCGATGTAGGCATCTCTTAACTGCGCGAAATTCTGAGCCGTACTGCTGGCGGCACTTGCAAAATCAGGTTGAATATAGAAATACACTCGAGGTGTCAACTGACCGAAAAATATAATACGCGCACGTCGTATAAATATACCTCCGTTTTCACCCCAGGATTTGTCGCATTGTTCGCAGCCAAGATTCGGGTTTGTTTCTAATAAACGGTTGTAGCGGACTTGCACGTATCCTCTGATGGCAATTAAATCGTACCACTTTTTCTTCGTGGTCTCTTCTTTTTTCTCCAGTGGTTTAGTGACCACAGAGTCTTTTGATACTACAACAGTAGTACTATCAGCAACGGTTTGCGCCGATAACATACTGCTGCCTACTGCTGTCCATAGACAAGCCGCGGCAATAGCCAATACCTTCATCCTATAAAAATTATTATGTTACCTTTTTTTGTTGGCACAAAATAACCGTGGCAATGTTAAGGAATTGTTAATTGGAGATTATGATACCATTAATAACCGTTAAAACATCAAAAAATCAGACAGCCATGCCAATAATGCCCCCAGCAAGGAAAAAGCCAAACGGTTGAAACGTATTTTATGATCCGGACTATTTTCAAAGAAGATGGTGGTAGAAATGTACAGGAAGTTACCGGCAACAATAGCAAACAAAGCCAAAAACACATTGCTGCTGAAGACTTGTAAATCAAATACAAAATTACTGAAGAGCATACCTAAGGGGGAAGCCAAACTGAACGCAAGCAACAAAAGTATTTTTTGTGTTTTGTTATACGAATATTCTCCCAAAGCAAAAACAAAAGCCAGTGATTCGGGAATTTTATGAAGGACCAATCCTAACAATAAAGAATAACTATCGGTATGTTCATGCGCCTGTGCATGAACAGGATTCAACAACAACATTCCTTCCAGCAAGGCATGAAAGGAAATGGATAGAATCATGGCCAGAGAAAAGAATCCGTTAGCTCCGCCGTGGTGATGGTGATGACCGGCATGTGCATGCAAGTGGCCATGCTCTACTCCGGTAGTAAAATACTCCAACATCAATTGCAGAAAGAAACCGATCAGCACGAAAATACCAATGAAATGTACATTCTCTTCCGACGAGTGGTAAATTTCTGGCAGCAAATGCACCACCGTAACAGCAAACAAATAAGAGCCACTGAAAGCCAGCAACAATTTGTATTTGGTTTCATCCAAACGAACAATCTTAAAGAAAGATAGACCAGCCAAAAAAGAGGTGGCGAAGAGAATAATAAAATTAATTGCCATTTATAATTTTGTTGCGACTACAATATAACGATCTGATTCCATGCTGTCATAAGCAGAGAGTGTATAATCTCCAAACTCTGCTTTGGCTTGCAACCCGAATTGACTGAGGTAAGAACCAAAGTCTGCCGGATAAAGTTCTTTTACCCTTTCTTTGAACAAGTATTGCTGCCCCTGATCTTCGAAAGAAATTTCCTTGGTAATAAATCCATCTTTAATATATTTTTTCAAGGTGAACACAATACCCTGTACTTGCTTAACTTCCATAGCCACGAGGTGTTTCAGGATTTTATGTGTATTCATAAAATCAATCACCAGCACTCCTCCCGGAGCCATCGCTCCTGCTAGTGTCGCAAAAGCCTCTTCGTTTTCTGAATTGCTGTCAAAATAGCCGAAACTGGTAAACAAATTGAAGACATAATTAAAATCAGAAGAAGGATAGTGATCTCTGATATCATGTTCGCGAAACGAAAGTCCTTCTTCTTCCAACTTTTTGGCTTCGCGGATGCTATTGGCTGAAAGATCGGCCCCTTCTACAGAAAATCCTTTTTCATGCAGGTAAGAAGCATGCCTTCCCTTGCCACAAGGTAAATCAAGCACTTTATCGCCTGCTTTCATTTGCAGAAAAGCGGTGAGATTATCCAAAAACACTTCTGCTTCCTGATGATCCCGGTGACTGTACAAAATATGGTAATAGACGGTATCAAACCATTCTCCGAACCATTCCTTATTTTCTGCCTGCTTTCCGTCCATGAGCTGCAATTTACGACATCAAGAGAAATAGTACAGTGAATCGTAAATTATTCTGGTTTGATTACTGCATTTGATTGATCCATCAGAGGATTAGCGTTATGGATTGAGTCCTTGTTTGAGCTCCTGAGATAAAAGCTTAGTCTTCGCAGGGTCTCCTGATAAGGGACCCTGCGCCTTGAAAGCGATGAGCATTCGAGAATCTCGCAGGGTCCTCTTCGAGAGACCCTGCGGGACAAAAAAGAGCTCAGACAATGGCTCAATCCCTAACGCAACAAGCTATTGCTTCTCAACAATCAATTGCCCCATACTGTATAATCCAGGTTAATTTTCGTAAATTCGTACCATGCGCGAGGATTACCTAAGACCAGACGACGAAAAACTAAACACAGGCGAAAAAGACGTAGAGAAAGCTCTACGCCCCCTCTCTTTCGAAGACTTTGCCGGACAGGAAAAGATCATCGAAAACCTGCGTGTGTTTGTCTATGCCGCCAAACAAAGAGGAGAAGCCTTGGACCATGTCCTGCTGCATGGCCCTCCTGGATTAGGTAAGACCACGTTGTCACACATTATATCCAATGAACTGGGAAGTCAGATTCGCATAACTTCCGGACCTGTACTCGAAAAGCCGGGAGATCTGGCCGGTCTGTTGACCAACCTGGACAGTGGCGATGTGTTGTTTATTGATGAGATACACCGACTCAACCCTGTGGTAGAAGAGTACCTCTACTCTGCCATGGAAGATTATAAAATCGATATCGTACTGGACAGCGGTCCGAATGCGCGTTCCGTGCAAATAGGATTGAATCCCTTTACCTTGATTGGCGCCACTACGCGTTCCGGTCTATTGACCGCACCTTTGAGGGCGCGTTTTGGTATCAACGCGAGACTCGAATATTACAATGCGGAATTATTGACCGGCATTGTAAAACGCTCCAGTGATATTTTGAATACACCCATCACGGAAGAAGCGTCCTACGAAATCGCACGCCGCAGCAGGGGAACACCACGTATTGCCAACAACCTCTTGCGCCGTACCAGAGACTTTGCGCAAGTCAAAGGCAAAGGAAACATTACCATTGATATCTCAAAGATCGCACTCGATGCCTTGAATGTTGATTTGAACGGATTGGATGAAATGGATAACCGAATCCTGGCTACCATTATTGATAAATTCAAAGGAGGACCTGTCGGCTTGACCACCATTGCAACAGCCTGTGGGGAAGAAGCAGAAACCATTGAAGAAGTATACGAACCCTTTCTTATACAAGAAGGATTTTTACAACGCACCTCTCGTGGAAGAGAAGCTACGCACAAAGCCTACCTGCACCTGAGCCGCACGCCGCCTACACGCACCGGATCACTATTCGACTAATGCATGAATGCCTTAAGTCTTGCTCAGCAAACACAATTTGTCAAATCGAGGGCGCTCGCCCTGGGCTTTGATCATTGCGGCATATCGCGCGCAGGGCAATTGGAAGACGAAGCCAGAAAGCTGGAACGCTGGTTGAATCAAGGCAAACACGGCAGCATGTCCTGGATGGAAAATTGGTTTGACAAACGGATAGATCCTACCAAACTCATGGAAGGCGCGAAGTCGGTCATCAGTGTATTGCTCAATTATGCACCAGCCGATGACAACCTTTCCATTGGGCCTTTCAAAATCTCACGCTACGCTTACGGACAAGACTATCACGACGTATTAAAAAAGAAACTGTCTTTGCTGGTGCAAGAACTGCAGCAACAATACGGTGATTTCAACGCACGCATCTTTGTAGACTCCGCACCGGTCATGGATAAAGCCTGGGCAAAGAAAAGCGGGTTGGGTTGGATCGGGAAAAACTCCAACCTGATTACGAAAGGTGCAGGCAGTTATTTTTTCATTGCGGAAATCATCTGCGACCTGGAACTGGAATACGATGGTGCCATCAAAGATTATTGCGGAAGCTGCACACGCTGTGTCGATGCATGTCCTACCGATGCCATTACAGAAGCATATGTGGTAGACGGAAGCAAATGCATCTCTTACCTGACCATAGAGTTAAAGGATAGTATTCCTGAAGAGTACAAAGGGAAAATGGAGAATTGGATTTTTGGCTGTGATATCTGCCAGGAAGTATGTCCATGGAACAGTTTTGCAGTCCCACACCAAAACAATGAATTTCTCCCGAAAGATGAATTGAAAAAATGGAGAGATGAAGAGGTCACGGAAGAAGTATTTAAAACACTCTTCAACAAATCAGCCATCAAGAGAACAAAATATACAGGTTTTCACCGGAACATGAAATTCCTGGACAAACCCTAAAATTTTAACTTAACTTATACAAAACAACGAACCAATACGTCCTCGTACTTTTTACCGAAATTTTCGAAACACCACTCTTTTAACAGTTGGTAATCTTCTTTGATAAGGCCATTTAAAGATTTTCTTAATTCTTTTTCAAAAAGTTGGCCATCGAAACTGACCTTTTCCAAAATGAATTTAATATAGTCCAACATAAGCAACGGCTTAAAAGTGAAACATAATTATGTTAAATTTACATGTTAATTACGCAATTCCAACTAATTTGTTACCTAAGATTAACCCTCTTTTCGCTTGAAAATCAATCGTCAAAACATTTGTTTTGCTCTATTCTGGTTATTAATCTGTTGGATTAGTGCTCCCCTTTTTGCTCAAAATAATGTTGAAAACAGTATTTCGATGGGTATTGAGCGCAATAGCATTTCCTCTAACGAGCCTTTTATCATTACCCTTACTTTTGCTCCGTCTTTTAAAAAAGAATTCAAAGTTGCTCAAAACATCATTTTTCCTGACATACCCGACCTCATTAAAGGCCAAACGGCTTACTCGGATGATAAAGAATTTAAAATCAGTCAATGGTATTGGCCGAGAAAAGCGGGTGTTTATGCCATTCCTGCCATAAAATTTACGATCAGGGACTATGAAGTATCCATGCCCCCAAAGAATTTGACTGTTAAAGCCGGCAAATCTTCTTATTCTTATACTCCGCCTGTGGTAGATGAACCCTGGGAAGAACATCAACCAGACCTGGAATTGCTGTTGACCTATCCGAAAACAGCCCTGCATGAGCGCGAAATGTTTGAATTAGAACTTTCCTTGCTTGTACCGGTGAATAATCAGGCAGAATGGACATTCATTGACGTGCAGGAACAAATTCAGCACATCAATAAACAAATCGGAGCAACCGGATTACTTGTTCAAGCTGAATTCGATAAAAACATCCCCTTTGACACGCTCGAAAAAAACCGTGTGAAGTATTATAAATATACCATTTACAAAGGACAAAGCCTTTCTATCGATACCACTCAAACAATAATTCCTTCCTTAAGCTTTCAATACGTCTGCTACCAAACACAGACAGAAGAAAAAGGTTTACTGAATAAAAAAGTACAGGTCAACCGTAAAGCGGTGATCAAGGAGCTCCAATCGAAAGCCGTAACACTGACCCTGCAATCCTTACCGGAACATCCTTTGCGCAATGAAATGGCAGTAGGTACATTCTATGTCAGATCCACACCGGTCGCTATGCAGCAACGCACCAAAGGATTTAATTTCTCTTTCGACATTGAGGGGCCCAAATACCTGATCTCCATCCCTGAGCCCTGGATCATCAATTCCATTCCCGGACTTCACATCTCCTTGTTGAAAAGGACCGTGCAAAACACGGCTTCCAGCCAGCGAACACATTTCGAATACTTCATTCATTCTGATTCACCTAAAAAGCTAAACATTAAAAACAGCATTTTTTGGGTGTATTACGATCCGGTAAAGCTCAAGTTCGATACATTGACCGTTGATCAACCGATCAACATGACCACAGAAGTCAGCGACAACGAGCCGATTGTAGGGGAAGACAGTTTTCTCCAATTGCTTTATAAAGCAAGTAATACCGAATATTCATTGGAAAAAGACGAAAGCTTGAATAGATTTGCCAACTTAATTATCTTCTTATTATTCCTAGCCATATCGGTTTTAATCTTTAAACGATGAGTAATTCATACGGTACCTTATTCAGAATATCAACCTTTGGAGAATCTCACGGGGAAGCCGTGGGTGTGATTGTAGACGGTTGTCCTGCCGGAATAAAGGTAGATCTGGACTTCATCCAAAGCGAATTGGATCGTCGCAAGCCGGGTCAATCCAAAATTACCACGCAAC
>JAQZBV010000079.1:16529-40407 GCA_029237685.1 Cytophagaceae bacterium
CCACGCAACGCAAAGAAGAAGACCGCATTGAAATCCTTTCGGGAGTATTTGAAGGAAAATCAACCGGCAGCCCCATCGCTATGATGGTGCGCAATGCCGATCAACGCAGCAAAGATTATTCTCACATCGCAGAAAAATTCAGGCCCTCACATGCCGATTATACTTATCATGTAAAATATGGCACACGCGATTACAGAGGCGGAGGAAGAAGTTCGGCGCGTGAAACATTAGCGCGTGTAGCTGCAGGAGCTTTAGCAAAAATTGTATTGAAAGAACTCGGCATCAACATACAGGCTTATGTCTCACAAGTAGGCCCGCTGAAGTTGGATAAAGACTATACACAACTTGACCTCAGCAAAACCGAAGACAACATCTTGCGTTGTCCGGATGCGGGGGCAGCAGAAAAAATGATTGCGCTCATTGATGAGACAAGAAAGAATCAAGATACCATAGGAGGTGTTGTTACTGCTGTCA
The DNA here is from genome assembly GCA_029237685.1 of Cytophagaceae bacterium. Classification (GTDB taxonomy): domain Bacteria; phylum Bacteroidota; class Bacteroidia; order Cytophagales; family Cytophagaceae; genus JACMQM01. The sequence continues at coordinate 17,004 of JAQZBV010000079.1, forward strand.
TCACCGGAACACCGGTAGGCTTAGGCGAACCGGCCTTTGATAAATTGCACGCGGAACTGGGCAAAGCCATGTTGAGTATAAATGCCGTAAAAGGCTTTGAATACGGCAGCGGATTCAAAGGGGTAGAATTATTCGGTTCACAACACAACGATCCTTTCGTGACCGATAGCGATGGAAAAGTTCGCACCACTACTAATCACAGCGGTGGCATACAAGGCGGCATTTCCAACGGAGAAGATATTTATTTCAACGTGGCTTTCAAACCGGTGGCAACACTGATGAAAGACCAGGACAGCATAGACATTCACGGCGACAAAGCCGTAGTATCGGGCAAAGGCAGACATGATCCTTGCGTGGTACCGCGCGCTGTGCCGATTGTAGAAGCGATGGCAGCCATCGTGATCTTAGATTTTTATCTTATCAATAAATCCATTCGATGGGAATAAAAAAAATACCCTTGTCGACTCAGATCATTGCCGCCATGGCAATCGGAGTGTCATGGGCATTTTTACAAAAACCATTTCCTGAACTCATCGCTTTCACAACAGATTGGATCAAACCACTGGGTAAGATTTTTATTAAACTCCTTTTTTTGGTTGCGGTACCCTTAGTATTCAGTTCCCTCATTGTCGGCATGGGAGGATTGAAGTCTGTTTCAGAATTAAAGAAGATCGGAAAATATACCTTTTTCATTTTCCTTACCACCTTGGTATCGGCCACTGTCATAGGGCTAAGCCTCGCCTACCTGATCAGCCCCGGTAGTAAAATAGAGACACTCGCTGTTGACAAAGCTACTTCAGAAAAGATCGCGGCTTTACAACAGTCGGAATCTTCAGATACGTTTACCGGAGCGCTTGCGAAAATTGTTCCTGACAATATACTTCATGCACTCAGCGACAATACCATGATGTTGCAGGTCGTGATCATTGCCTTTATATTAGGTATTGCACTTTCAAAAATGAACGGTGATTCCAAAACAAAAATACTGGATGCGCTGGAAGCCGTTCAATCCTGGTTCACAGAAGTGATCCACATCGTCATGGCACTCTCTCCTATCGGTGTATTTGCATTGGTCGCTTCGTTAGACTTGAATGCGCAGGTGCTGCTGTCACTCGGATTATACATGTTCACCGTCGTACTCGGTTTAGCGATCATGTTGTTTGTGGTCTATCCGTTATGTTTTACCACGTTCGGTAAAACCGGTTACCTGGATTTCTTTTCGAAGAGCCGAGCCGTGTTGCTCATGGCTTTTTCTACCAGCTCCAGCAATGCCACGCTGCCACTGACGTTGAACGTCGTGAAAGAAAAATTCAATGTGCCCGACAACATCAGTAATTTTGTCGTATCTGTCGGAGCCACCATCAATATGGACGGCACTGCCTTGTATAAATGCGTGGCCGTTTATTTCATCGCACAATCTTTGGGTGTTGACCTGACATTGGCTCAGATGGGCATCATCATCTTAACCTCCATCCTAAGCACTGCCGGCGCGGCAGGTATTCCCGGTGCAGGCATGATTACTTTAGTGATTATTTTACAAACCGTAGGACTGCCAGCGGAAGGCATCGTGCTCATTCTAGCCCCGGATCGTTTGTTGGATATGTTCAGGACAACTGTCAATGTAGCCGGTGACATTTCTGCCTCCCTGTGTGTGAATGGTTTAGCACAAGGAGAAAAAGTGGATTAGCTCCCCTATTATCCGTATATTTGGAACTTATCGAACAACAAATCAGTTGTACCCTCACACCCCTTAAAAAGACATGGAAGCAGCAAAAACTCCAATCGAAATATATACTGAGAACAATCCTAATCCGAACTCTTTAAAATTCATGACCAACGTTTTGTTGGTGCCTGAAGGCAGCGTGGATTTTGCCTCGCCTTCCAGCGCGGAGAGTTGTCCATTGGCCTTGGATCTGTTCCGTTTCAATTTTGTAAAACGTGTATTCATGAATGCCAATTTCATCACCATCACCAAAACAGATGAGATGGATTGGATAGAAATCACAGGCATGATCAAAGCATTGATCAAAGGCTACCTGGAAGAAGGTGCTCCTCTCTTCAAAGCCATGCCTGAAATGACTTCTACCAATGAACGCCTAGAAGGTGAATCTGAAATCGTTGGTAAAATCAAAGTCATCTTAGACGAATACATTCGTCCGGCTGTAGAGCAAGACGGCGGTGCCATCAATTTCCATTCGTTTGAAAACGGCGTCGTAAAAGTACAGCTACAAGGTTCTTGCAGCGGTTGTCCTTCTTCAACTGTTACGTTGAAAGCCGGTATTGAAAATTTAATGAAACGTATGATTCCGGAAGTGACGGAAGTCGTGGCGGAAGGAGTTTAGTAGATTAGATTATTGAATAAATTATTAGTGGCCTTGCATCAAAAGATGTGAGGCCATTTTTTATAAGAATTGTTTAATAATCTTAATTATTGTTAGATTCAATTGTTGAATGTTAGAGTGAATTGATAGTAAGATTTGGGCATGCCCCTGCGGGTCGGGCTATCCACTTCAAGTCCTCGCTCGGATCAATCTTCAATTCATTAATTAAAGCTAGTTGCTCGCTGTGGGCTTTCCGTTCCTATCCCTCATGCAGCTTGTACAAACTAATATAAATTATGATTTACCTTATTATCCTCGCTGTCATATTCTTTGGTCTCCTGTACTACATTAAAAGACCTAAGTCCATCGCAGAAGCTACGCCAGCGGTGACCGAGACTTATAGAGACATTCTTCTAAAAGAAGTAGATTACTACGAACAACTTCCGGAAGAGGAGAAAGAACAGTTTGAAAAACGCATTCATCTTTTTCTCCATGAAAAGAAAATAACCGGAGTGGATGTGGAAGCCGACGAACACACCAAAGTATTAGTCGCCGCTTCTGCCGTGATTCCAGCTTTTGCTTTCGACGATTACAACTATCCTATGATCCGTGAAGTGTTGTTGTACAGCAATACCTTCGACGATAGTTTTTTGCATCCCAACAGAGAAATGAAACAAGACCGCATTTCCGGTATGGTCGGAGAAGGGCCGTTGAGCCAGGTCGTGATGTTGTCCAAACCGGATCTGATTCGCGGTTTTCAAAATAAAAGCAAACCTCATAATGTAGGCATTCACGAATTCACCCACTTACTCGACAAAACAGACGGCACGGTAGATGGTATTCCAGAACATTTAATGGACAGAAAATTTATCGCTCCATGGATTGAGGAGATGGAGAAAGAAGTTCGAAAAATAAGATCCGGTTCTTCTGACATTCCTCCTTATGCCTTAACCAACCATGCAGAGTTCTTAGCTGTTGCCAGTGAATATTTTTTTGTGGCACCTTCTGAATTCAAAAAGAAGCATCCTGAATTGCTGGCTTATTTGCAGAAAATTTTTCGACAAGAAGTTTCGGAAGAGGGTGTGCAGCCTATCGATTAATATCCACTATAAATAGGTGTACAGAATAACATCGTTACAGCATGAACAATCTAACCCCTAAATCCCCTGAAGGGGACTTGATCAGTTTAGAGCAAGAGTATTTAGCAACAAAAAGAAATTCTTGCTGTTGCTAAATACTACATACTGTTATGTCCTCTTCAGGGGATTTAGGGGTCAGGATCTATTTAATAATCAATTTCAACGTGTACAACTTCTCCGCTTGTACTTTCACCATGTAAATACCAGAAGGAATATTGTCCTTTTGAATTCTGAATTCATTTCCTTTTACATGATCGGTGGCGTACAAAGACGTGCCATTCAAGTCTAGTATTTCCAGTGTTTCAATCGGATACTTCGTCTTTATCGTCGCCACGTTCTCCATAGGATTCGGATAGACTGCCATGTTTTTATTGGCATCTGCATGCTCAACATCTGTCACCGTGCCGACAGAAAAATAAGCCCTGTTGGAAATCTCTGTGTAGGAATCATTCGTAAAGAACACCACGAAGTATTCGCCGTCAGCATTCGGTAAATTAGTTCCGGTAAAAACAGAATTGCCAGCAGAAGCACCCGCTACATAATTATAACTGTACAAAGCATCCTGGCTAGGATCTGACGAAGAGGGATAAATACCCAACCAATCTTTAGCAATGCCCGGTCCGTCGGCAAAGTCGACGCTGATATCTTCTCCCATATCGTAGACTGTTTTGTTGGTAGCCACAGTAGAAATCAAATTGCCCACTGAAAAGCTAAAACGGTTACTGATCTCCAGCGTACCTTTGTATTTGTACACGACAAAATAATAGGCTTTCGTATCGATCACAAAGCTCGCTGTACCGCTTGCTCCTGACACGGTGGCTTCATACAAAGGCGCAGCGACAGCCGGGTCGGAACCGATTTTATAAATGCATACTTTATCTCCTGCTGCTGCCGGAGCGTTGGAATAATTTACTACCACGGTTTCTCCTGTATTGTATTTCTCGCTTTCAGTCAGTACATCTACAGCAGGTCCAATGTAGATACTATTTACTCTTGGCGCCACTTCGGTATAACCGTCGTTTTCAAAAAACGTCAGAAAATATTCACCCACTGTGGCAGATTTCACCGTGATTGTTCCGCTTACATTCGCCGCTCCGGATGTGGTAGTACCCGATACATATTTCCAGCTGGTAGATGGATTAGGTCCGGGAGTATCTCCTTTTTTATACAACCCAATCCAATCCTTTGAGTTACCGGGACCATTTGAAAATGAAACCACAATGTCTTCATTGACGGCGAATCGAGTTTTAGAAATCGAAATCACCGGCGATGGATTTAATGTACTTCCGGTTACCACGAAAGAAACAGGTATTGACCAATCTGACCAGTTCAAGTTTTTATCGCGGTGTCTCACTCGTACATAGTGCGTACCATCCACCAAACTATTTGCCGGAACATTCCATTCAAATATATTTACACCTTCATTGACGTTCCTTGTAGAATCCTTTCTGCCGCCGGCCATGCCGAAGAAATTTTCATAATCCCTGTACAGTTCCTTTTCGATAGAAGAAAAAGTACTGGATAAGGAAACTTGAAACTGAGTAGAATTACAGGCTTCATTCGTTGACGTCGCGTAAGCAGAACTGCTGATCGTTACAGGTAACGTAACAGCACCGCTGAACGTGTTAGTAATAGAAGGCTTATCAGGATTTTGTTTATTGAATATTCTATGAAACTCATCCACCAATTGATTCTCTTTCCATCCCAATACACTACCTACAGAAAAAGTCTGCGCCTGCATAGATTGTTTGTTGATATCGAAATCAATAATCTGGTAACACCACTGTGACAAAGTCTTCTGCACCTCCTTGTCGTCTTGCTCGGTAGACATTCCCCAATACTGATCCCAGGCCGTACCACCGGAAATGAGATTATAAATCGGAGACTCCTTGATTTGACCACGGTGGTATAAATGATGATGTGCTCCGATCTCCAACACACATTTAGGATTATTGGCCATCAAAGGCATGACTGTATTTCTGATCCAACCAGAAATATCACCCACATATTGTTCACACGTATAAGGACGATGTCCAACCAATGTAATGAAATCCACACCCTCGTCTGTGGCAGCGGTATTTAAAACATTCGTCACCCAATTGGTCTGTGCTGTACCTGTAGTGCCTGAGGTATGTTCGGTACTGGTTTGTATGAAAAGTACATTACCGATTTGAAACGCGTAATAATATTCTGAACCAGAACTGATGCCATGATACATCAGGTTATCATCCAGCACAAAATGTTTCTTGTACAATTCCAGATTCTGCGCCCCATAGGTTTCATGATTACCGACCGCGGTCATAATAGGCAAGTGACCTGAAAGGTACTTCGTCCTTTTCATGTGTGTGTTTTCGTAGTGATCGAGTGTTCCGATATCCACCTGATCACCCAACATTAAAATGAATTGCACCGAATCGTTGAAATTGCTTCCGTACTTCTGCGTTAATTTTCTCTTGATGCGCACCATGATGGAATCGTAACGCGGTTCATCCTTCAATTGGTTATCACCTACTACTACAATTCGCACATGCCCGTCTGCAGGAGCTGATCCATTAACCGGTGATGTTTTAAAACTATATTCTGAAGAAGTTTGGGTTCCGGTCTTAACCTTATAAAAATACCGTGTATCAGGATTCAAACCCTCTATTTTAGCCAGGTGATAAATATAACCTCCTGAATAACCAGCATCCGTCATGGACTCTGAGGTTCCGCTCACTGTATTCGTTAAAGCACCGGATGCAGCGCCCCAATTTACTTCTGTTTCTGTACCGGAAGCCGTCTTCCAGGAAACCCAGATAGAAGAAGAGGTAGGTGTTTGCAGGTAAGGATAAAGTGTTTGTGCAGTGCTAGTGCCGACAAACAATGCGATAAAGCTTAAAAGGAGGAGGAGTTTTTTCATCGGTAAGAAAATAAGATGAACAAAACTATTCCTCGGCTATTACAAAATTGTTTAGTCTGTATTAAGTTTGATCAACATTCTTAAATAGAATAAACGCCTCATTTCTTTCTTAAAAATGCCCTTCAAGCTCAAAAACGCAGGTTTATAAAATATTCATATGCATGCATTGCATTTTATTTTCAAATGATCTATACTTGTATCCTCAACACTTTTAAAACTGTTTTTTATGTTCGATATCTCTTTTGTTAGAAAATCACTCCAATTGCGCGAGCAAATTTTGAAAGGAGAAAAAGTAGACGATGTATTAGGTGCATTTGAAAACCTAAGAAGTAAAACACCACACGTCTACCAGGTAGAAACAACCAATGCCTGCAACATGACCTGTGTCATGTGTCCCCGAACCGAATTGATGGATCGACACGTGGGTCATATGGAGATGAAAGACTTCAAGCAAGTCATCGACCAGGTAGCCGATTTTACAGAAGAGGAATTAAAACTTTGGGATGCTTATGTAGAGCAGCATGGATTGAAAGGGTCGCTGGCAAGAGAAGAAGACTATTTTTATCATTTCATCTGTTCTCAAAGTATCACACTCCATGGTTTTGGCGAACCACTCATGGACAATCAATTGGTGGAGCGCGTGCACTATTGCACGGATAAAGGCTTGAGAACATACCTCTCGGCCAATCCGGTAAACATTCGTCCGAAGGTTATGGATCAACTCGGTGCTGCAGGACTCACCTACCTCAAGTTTCATTTGGATGGAACGGACAACGAATCACAACTTTTTTACAGAGGCAGAGTCGATAAAACTTTCCAGGAAACACAACAAAAAATCATCGATACCATCGCGTTGTTTGAAGAGAAAGGATACGCAACAAAAGTCATTCTGACCAAACTCAAATTCAACAACGACGATAGTCTCGACGATCAGTTTTTTCAATTTACTAAATCGCACAACGTTTTCGCTTACATTAAAAACCAACACAACCGCTGGCTGTATGAAGAGGAAAACGCGATTGAAAACAGTGCGGAATACATGCAACGTTTCTGTGAATTCCCCTGGTCATCCATGTCCGTGCAAAAAAACGGAGACGTTGTTCCATGTCCCATGGAATACAACGGAGATCTCGTGTTGGGTAATATCAGAACAGAAAGTCTTTCAGACATATGGAACGGTGAGAACTACAGCGAGTTCAGAAAAATGCATGTGAATGGAAACTTTCCAACGGGGCATTTTTGTACCACGAAATGTGATTTTCACAAATTATATGAAAAACTACAGTAAAGATCAGCTTGAGCAATTTCGCCAACGCGCCCATGCTTTGATCCCTGCGGGAGCGCATACCTATTCAAAAGCCGACAATCAATTTTCATCCAACGCTCCTGCTTTTATTGAAAGAGGTAGCGGGGCTTCTTGTTTTGATTACCAGGGAAATGAATTTGTCGATTATGGAATGGGGATTTTTTCTGTCTCTCTGGGACATGCTTATCCAGAGGTCATTGAAAAGATAACCCAACAACTGGCTTATGGGAATTCCTTTACAAGACCAAGTTTATTAGAAGGTGAGTTTGCAGAACAACTGTGCGACCTCATCCCTTCCGCGGAAATGGTGAAGTTTGCCAAGAACGGATCAGACGTAACCTCCGCAGCCATAAGACTTGCAAGAGCCTACACCGGAAAAGAATACATCATCCGAATCCGAGAACAACCTTTCCATAGTTTTGACGATTGGTTCATCGGTTCTACTTCCAGGCCAGGAGGCATTCCTGACAATATTAAAAGTCAAACGATCAGTGCCTCCTACAACAACATAGAAGAGCTCCAATCCTTATTTGATCAATACCCCAATCAAATCGCCTGTTTGTTGATGGAGCCCGTTACGTTTGATGAGCCAAAAGATAATTACTTACAGAAGGTGAGAGAATTGTGTACTAAAAAAGGTACGCTCTTAATTTTTGATGAAATCATTACAGGCTTTCGGTGGCACTTAAAAGGAGCACAACATTTTTTTGGTATCACACCCGACATCTCCACGTTTGGAAAAGGAATGTCCAATGGATTTCCCTGCGCCGCCATTGTAGGCAAAAAAGAAATCATGCAGCTCGGCAATATGAACGGTCCTGTATTTCTGTTGTCCTGCACTTATGGTTCAGAATTGACGGGTCTTACTGCAGCCATGGCGACTCTAGACGTATTTAAAAAAGAACCGGTAATTGAAAACCTTTGGTCTTATGGAAAACAATTGATCGAAGGGATTTCTCAGCAAATTGAATTTTTTCATTTGCATCCTTACGTTCGCGTTCGTGGTTATGCTTGCCGCCCTGACCTTTCATTTCATGAAGAAGACGGCCGTTATTCTTTTGCTTTGAAGACTCTGTTTATTCAGGAAATGGTAAAACATAAAGTGTTGATGGAGCGCATTTGCATCAGTTACTCTCATCGGGAAAAAGAACTGCAGCAAACACTAGAAGGCATACATCAAACTTTTCGTGCCATGAAAACAGCTTTGGAAACTCATCGCGTAAGAGAAAGTATTGTTGGAGCTATCGTTCAACCTGTTTTCCGTTTTTAATCATGAAAAAAAAAGACCCTTCTCTAAACGTTGTCATCTATAGAACCGGTGGTATTGGTGATGTCATCTTATCTTCTGTGGCCTTATCTCAACTGTATCAACTGGAGCATAAGGTCAACATCTACTGGATCAGCTATTCTCCTAAACTGGAAATGATTGCCAATGCTTATCCGCAAGTCATACCGATTGAAATTTCACAAGATGCTGGTTATAAAGAAAATTTAAGAAGAATAAAAAGCACGGTAGAAAAAGCAGATGTATTCATTGACTTACAGCGTTCTGCTCGTTCAATGATTTTATGCAGGATTGCTGCGTTGAAATATAGAGCCCCCTATTTCACCTGGCAAAAAGGAAGTGTCAGAAGAACGTTCATGGTGATGCGTTCGTGCCTGATGGGACGAAAAAAATTCAGACCCGCACTACTCATCAATACAAAGCCAAGGTATAAACTGATGGAGGATTGTGTTACAAGAGCCATCTCAACTCTCATGCCTTTTACCAAAACAGGATTTCCGGAAATGCCTGTCCACCTGAAAGTACCGACTGATGTATTAAGTCCATCTATTGATCAATGGATTGGAGTCTGTGCAGGAGCCTTGCACCAGGGCAAATGGGCACCGGCCGAACAATTCATTGACATCCTGAATGCTGTTCAGAAAAAAAACAAGTCGCCACTCGGTGTTATTTTTCTAGGCGATGCAAAAGACAATGCTCATTCCATGCAAATCATCGCTGGGCTTCAAAACTTTGGAAAAATCATTAACCACTGTGGGAAAAGTTCTCTAAATGAATCAGCCGCTATCCTGTCTAAATGTACAACTGTATTGTCCAATGATTCGGCACTCGGGCATTTAGCAGAATCTGTTCATGTAGATGTAGCCATGCTTTTCGGACCAACAGTAGAAGCCTTCGGTTTTGTTCCCTTTCGCAAAGGCAGCCAAGCATTTTCCGCAGAGGTGGGTTGCAGACCTTGTACAAAGAGTGGCTATACCAATTGCCGTTATGGTGATAAACTTTGTTTTACGGCCATAGACAACTCAAAGGTTTCACATTTTTTAACACATAAACTCCATCAACCTGTTCTTGCACAAGCATAGAAACATATCGCCCTCCCTTACGCTATGGCTTTACGTTTACAGCTGTACATGGATCATCTTTCGATTCTTGTGCCGCCTACTCAGCCCATTTGTCAAAGGTATTGCTAAGCAAATCAATGGTCGAACCTTCAGCAAGGATAAATTACAAAGTATTGGTACCGCTCGAAGCCATTATGATCAAGCTGCCATTTTTTACTGTAGCAGTGCAGGTGAATACGAGCAAGCAAAACCCCTGATCAACAAAATGCAGCCTACGCATTATGTGCACATTTTATTTTTTTCTGTTTCAGGATACCATTACGCACAAAAGTTAAAGGAAACCTGTGCATTCGATTTAGTTCCCATTGATACCTTCTGGGATTGGAAGAAGATTTTCAAGGCCATTCGTCCCGACTGCTGCCTCATTGTCCGCCATGAATTTTGGCCTGCCTTTGTTGCCTGTGCGTATCGCTATTCTAGAATATACGCCATTGATGTTTCGATTCGTCAAGGTACTTCCAACTTGTCGCTGCAAGTCAAACGATGGTTATTCCAATGTTTCGATTTAGTGTTTTTTGTATCGGAGAACGACGTACAACTAATAGGAGAAACCTCTTATCGCTATCAAGTAGTTGGCAATACAAAATTTGAAAGAGCGCTAAACAGAACCATAGAGCGCAAAGATACCTTTGAAAAAATAGCTTTGATCATCGACAACACATACCCTGATCTAAAAAAATTGATTATAGGCAGTGCCTGGAAAGAAGACGTAGAAGCAGCGCTAGAAGCATACACCTTATTGCCACTCCTTGAACAATTAAAATGGAGACTCATCATTGCTCCGCACGATGTCGAGAATAAAATGATTCAGGATATCGTTTCTATTTGTCAGCGCAAAAACCTCTCGTATCAACTTTATGGAGAATCTATGAAAGCTGATTGTGAGGTTTTAATCGTAGCGGAAATTGGTATTTTGTTCGAGCTCTACGGTTGTTCCGATGCGGCACTTATCGGTGGCGGCTTCAAGCAAGGAGTACATAACATCATCGAACCGGCCATCTACAAAATTCCTTTGGTGAGCGGGCCTCTCACCGGTTCGGATAGAGAAGCCTATACCTATCAGAAAAAAGAGCTATTGGTCACCATAGAAAATGCTCAGCAACTCAGTCGCTGGTGGCAAGGAATAGATCAGAATAAATCATTTCAAACCAAATTGACGGCACAGTTGCAAACAGAACTGTCCGCCACTTCTCTTATTTTAAAAGAACTAAACCGTAATACCTTATGAAAGTAGTTGTTCCTGCAAAGCTAAAATCAAGTCGTGTGCCGGATAAAAACTGGCGTCCGTTTCACCAAGACAAATGCCTGGTAGAAATTAAGATCGAGCAGTTGCTTGAACTTTTTAAACCTGAAGACATTTACTTGTCTTGTGACTCGGCATCTAAAATTACTGTAGCCAAACACTACGGAATAAATTTTTCTTTAAGAAACCCTTTACTGGCTGCTGATGCAACAGCCTGGTCAGATGTAGTGACAGGTATTGTGACGGAAATTCCATGTGCGGAAGAAGAAGAAATATTATGGGCCGAAGTTACTTCTCCACTTTTTAACGAATACAGCAGACTGCTTGAATTGTGGGAACAGAACAAGTCGCATCATGATTCTTTGTTAAGCGTCAATGAAGTCAGAGATTTTTTGATCGATGCCAAAGGAAGGGCTGTCAATTTTAATTATGGACGCTGGCATTGTCCGTCGCAGGAACTGGAACCGCTTTACAGCATGGACTCCACTTTTATTATGTCAAAGAAAAACATATTCTACTTTAACTATCCCGTAGGTAAAAAACCTTTGCTCTACATCAACCAACAGCAATCCATTGAAATAGATACGTTGCAGCAATTTGAAATGTCGCAACGGTTATTCACAGAACAACAAACGGTATGAAAACACTTCAGATTGGACCCCATAAAATTGGTGAAGGATTCCCTACCTATGTCATTGCAGAGATAGGTCATAACCATCAGGGAAATTTGGACATGGCACTTGGCATGATAGAAGCAGCAGCGGCTTGTGGTGTGCAAGCTGTCAAATTTCAAAAGCGCGATATCGAATCTTTGTATACCAGCCATTTTTCTAATCAGGTTTACGACAGCAAAAATAGTTATGGAAAAACTTACGGTCAGCACCGTGAATACCTGGAATTGAATAAAGAAGAATTTATCCTTTGCAAGGAAAAAGCTATCGCATGCGGAGTAGATTTCTTAGTAACGCCATTCGACGAAGTCAGTGCTTTGTTCTGCAATGAACTCGGAGTGAATGCTTTCAAACTTGCTTCCGGTGATCTGACGAATGAAGCATTGATACGTTATGTAGCTGCTTTCAAAAAACCCATGATTCTTTCTACAGGAGCTTCTGCTCTTTTAGAAATTGAACAAACCTATCAGTTGTTAACTTTCCTGCAAGCCCATTTTTCCTTCTTGTATGCAGTCTCGTCTTATCCTACTTCGAATGCTCAGCTTAATCTGCAAAGAATACAAACACTGCAACAACGATTCAATGACATTCCTGTAGGCTTCTCCGGACATGACGAAGGAATAGACGGCGCCCTGTATGCTGCTGCACTAGGCGCACGGGTAATCGAAAAACATTTTACGCTAGATAAAACATTAAAGGGCACGGACCAATGCTTTTCTCTTGAACCGACTGAGATGAAACTGCTGGTAGAAAAGTTACAGGCATTGAATACTATGCTTGGTAATACGTATGAAGATAAAAGCTCCATCAATTCTTTCGAATGGGATGCACGAATGAAAATGGGGAAAGGCATCTATGCGGCAACCACTATAAAAGCAGGAACCATCTTAACACCAGAACTTTTTTCTTTCAAATCTCCCGGAACGGCGATGACCCCTTATGACATTAAAAAAATAATTGGCAGAAAAATTCTTTCGGACCTCAACCCGGATGAAGCCTTGCAATGGGAGATGATGGATGTTGATGTCAAAGAAAAAGTAGGTCTTTAAATTAGCTTGAAAAATCAATTTTACTTTATGATTGTTTGACCGCTGGCGCCAATATTTATTGGTGCCCCTTCACATAGGGCATTTGCCCGGGCTCTAATTCTCAACCAATGTAATTAATCCTCGCTTGCCCGCATAATCTCTGGCACTGCTGTATCTCCATTCTTCCGGTTGATCGACCAAACCTTCTGCTACAGGATTAAGATGGATATAATTCAATTTCTGATCAAATACTTCATCACTCCACAATTCTATCGGATGATTTCCATGTTGCCAGAATTGAAATTTCTTGCTGTCTTTATCTTGAAATAATTGCAGCAACCAACTTTTTCGACTTTCATAATTATCATGCTTTGATACTAATAAATCATGAAAGCATTTCGCTGTATGGCGTTTGATATCTCTCAGCGTATTTTCTAATAATTCATTTTCACCTGCGCGGATGATAAAGTGAACATGACTGGACATGATGCAATAACCATATACTTCCAATCCTTTATGCTCCTGACAATATTGAATACTTTTTACCATCACTTGTCTGTATTCATCCCGAATGAAAAAATCAATCCAATGTAAGACAGTTAAGGTGACGAAATGTGCATGGCGTTGATCGCCTATTCTGTATTTTCTACTCATAAAAATTAAGTTAAAAAATGTTGATTACTAATCAGAAAGCCCGGACAGATGTCCTATGTGAAGGGGCACCAATAAATATTGGCGCCAGCATTTTCATTCTTCCCATTAAAAAAATAGCAAGACATAATAATGATGAAAATTATTTACTGTACATCAAATCACCAACTCAAACGAAGTATTCGCCACCTGATCTAAAATCTCACACACTTCCGTATAGCTGGAAGCCTCTACTAATCGGGTGCGGAAGGGTTTGAAATGTGAAATACCACGGAAGTAATTCGTGTAATGCGTACGCATTTCAAAAATACCTTGTCTGTCGCCTTTCCATTGGATAGAAAAATCTAAATGTTTTTTACAAACACGGACACGTTCCAGTACATCCGGAGGAGGAAGAATTTCTCCGGTTTTAAAATAATGTTTGATCTCTTTGAAGATCCAGGGATATCCAATAGCCGCGCGACCGATCATGATGCCGTCTACGCCGAATTTATTCTTATATTCTAATGCTTTTTGCGGGCTGTCAATGTCACCGTTTCCGAAAATAGGGATGTGTATGTTGGCGCTGTTTTTTACCTGTGCAATGTGAGACCAGTCTGCTTCACCCTTGTACATTTGTGCACGAGTGCGGCCATGAATCGTGAGTGCTTGAATACCAACATCCTGCAAGCGTTGGGCCACCTCCATGATCTTGATGTTCTCATGATCCCATCCCAATCTTGTTTTTACTGTCACGGGCAGGGTGCAGCGTTTCACAATTTCAGAAGTCATTTCCTGCATTTTGGGAAGGTCCAGTAAGATACCGGCACCCGCTCCTTTGCAGGCCACTTTTTTTACGGGACAACCGTAATTGATATCGACTAACTCTGGTCGTGCGGCTTCTGCAATGGCAGCCGCTTCACGCATGGCATCGATCTTATCGCCAAAAATTTGTATGCCGATAGGACGTTCGTAATCGTAAATGTCCAATTTCTGCATGCTTTTATCTGCTTCACGGATCAAACCATCGGCATTGATAAATTCCGTATACATCATATCCGCCCCTTGTTCTTTGCAGACAGCCCTGAATGGAGGGTCGCTGACATCTTCCATCGGAGCCAGTAATAATGGGAAATTTTCAAATGTTATGTCGCCTATCCTTACCACAGTATTTTATAATCACTTTAATTAAAGTAAATTTACAACTTCATGAATACATTTAATAGTACAATCTTCTCTAAAACAATACTTTCTCTGGGAGTACTGTTACGCATGGCCGGATTTTTCCTGATCATGCAAGCTTCCGGAGAGATTTTACTCAGTCAATTGGTCGATATTCCAAAAGATTTTGCCACCTACCCCGAGAAACTAGCCCTTATTCCCAATATTCAGATGATTTTGACTTTGGTTCAGGGATTTGGAATGTTGCTCGGATTTATCCTCCTCCCGCTGCTTTATCTCTGTTATTCTAAATTCATGGAAACACCGTCGCATTTATTTGCTTCTGTCCCCAAACAAGGACTCTATATTTAACAAGCCGAAAAAAGTGCGGGAGTATTGACAGATATACTGGTCCATTATTCTGGGTTACCTAATTTCCTACTGGTATTTGTAGTCATATCGATCATTCCTGCCATAGGAGAAGAGCTGGTCTTCAGAGGCATTGTACAAAACGAATTGATCCGAATCTGGAACAAAAAACATTTTGCCATTTGGGTCACCGGTTTCGTTTTTAGTTTTATTCACTTCCAATTTTTCGGTTTTATTCCGCGCATGTTACTGGGTGTGCTGTTTGGCTATTGTTACTTGTGGACCAATAGTTTATGGGTACCTATTGCCATGCACTTTATTAATAATGCCTTGACACTTATTGTCGCCGCCTTCTTTAAAGAATCTTTATTGAATGCGTCACAACAGGAAAACACATTGTTTGATATTCGTTTTTTTATCGCATATATTGTTGCTCAGGTGGTCTTCCTTATTCTGTATCATACATTCATTCGTCAACAACAGGTGAAAGCGTCATATGGTCAATAGGTCAGCCACAACTCCTCCTCTTATTGTAGTATATTGACATGAATAAACTGAGTAACCTGACATTACGCATTATCTTTGGTTTGATCGGCGCAGCGCTGGTAGTAGCTGGTGTGCTATACAATGAATGGACCTTTTTGTTGTTGTTTGGATTAATCTGCGGCATCTCGCTTACAGAATTCTTCCATCTATTGCATCAATCCAAAATACACTTGAACAGGTTGTTTGCGGTAGTGACCGGCGTCTTGTTATTTGTCCTCAACTACCTCATTCAAAACAATAGCCTGTCGTCCAAATATTATTATGTGGTGATTGCCTTCGTCTTTTTACTTTTTCTGATCGAATTATTTCAACTCAACCAAAATCCCTTTTACAGAATTGCCAATACTTTTTTAGGTATTCTCTACATCGCCTTACCGCTGTCCTTATTTTCTTCTACTGCCTTCATCACTGGAAGTTACAACCAAGACATTGTCATGGGAATCTTGCTTTTGTTATGGGCCAATGATATTGGAGGTTACATCGGAGGAGTATCCTTTGGCAAGCATAAATTATTTGAACGTGTTTCTCCCAAAAAAACCTGGGAAGGAAGCATTGGTGGAGCCTTTTTCAGCTTGGGCATCGCCTGGTTTTGCGCCCATTTTTTCCCTGTGTTGATGTTAAAAGACTGGATCGTCCTCTCCCTTATCATTGTTGTTTTTGGCAGCATTGGAGATTTAGTGGAGTCTCTTTTCAAACGCAGTTTATCAGTAAAAGATTCCGGTAACCTGATCCCCGGTCACGGAGGTTTTCTGGATCGGTTCGACGGTTTGTTCATTGCCTCTCCCTTTTTGATTTTGTACCTGAAATTATTCGTTGGTTAACCATTTCGAGAGAGAACCCGTTTAAACCCAAAACAGATCTTATGGCTATCCCATCCGCTTCATCACACGAAAAAGAAAATCCGCTGGAATCCATGATGTCCCGTTTTGATGGGGCAGCACAGATCCTGGGTCTTGATCCTGAAACGTATAGTGTATTGAAAAATCCTGCCAAGCAGGTGATTGTCTCCTTGCCTGTCACCATGGACAATGGCAAGGTAAAAGTATTTGAAGGCTACCGCGTGATTCACTCCACGGTATTGGGTCCTTCCAAAGGAGGCATTCGTTTCGACATGGGAGTGAACCTGGACGAAGTCAAAGCGTTAGCAGCCTGGATGACATGGAAATGTGCGGTGGTAGATATTCCTTATGGCGGAGCAAAAGGAGGGATTACCTGCGATCCGAGAGCCCTGTCCAAAGGAGAAATCGAACGCTTGACCAGATCTTATACCCTGTCTATGGCCGATATTTTCGGACCTGATAAAGATATTCCGGCGCCCGATATGGGGACCAGTGCTATAGAAATGGCCTGGTTAATGGATGAGTTTTCCAAAACAAAAGGACAGACTACGCTTGCTGTAGTCACCGGCAAGCCACTGGTATTGGGAGGTTCGTTGGGAAGAACAGAAGCAACAGGACGAGGTATTATGGTCAGTACTTTTGCTGCCATGCAGAAATTACGCATGAACCCCAACAAAGCCACCTGTGCCGTTCAAGGCTTCGGAAATGTAGGTTCGAATACCGCTAAGTTATTGGATGAAAGAGGGATTAAAATAGTTTGCATCTCCGATATTTCCGGTGCTTATTGGAATGAAAACGGGATAGACATTAAAGATGCTATTCTCTACCGCGATGAAAACAACGGTACATTGGAAGGATATAGCAATGCGGACAAAATGGACAGTGCCGATGACCTATTGACTTGCAAAGCCAGTATTTTAGTGCCTGCTGCAAAAGAAGATGTCATCACGTTGGCCAATGCATCAAAAATCCAGGCCAAACTTATCGTTGAAGGAGCCAATGGCCCAACCAATGCCAAGGCAGACGAAATCATCAACGAAAAAGGAATCACTGTTGTGCCCGATATTTTGGCCAATGCGGGTGGAGTGACCGTTTCCTATTTTGAATGGGTTCAAAACCGCCTGGGTATGAGATGGCCATTGGAACGGGTAAACAGACGAAGCGACCGGATCATGAAAGAAGCCTTCGATCATGTCTATAAAATCTCTAAGGAATACGGTGTACCTTTGAGAACAGCAGCATATATTGTCGCTATCGATAAAGTAGCGCAAACATATAAATTACGAGGTGTGTACTGATTGCAAGTTTTAGTTATATTTGCGGTCTATATTTAATTTCATTCTATGACAATTCACAAGGAAGGCAGGACACTACTTCTGGTTTTATTTCTTGCTATATCCGCTGTTACAACAGCTGCTTTTTTATTCTTAAGTTCACCTGGTAGCTACATCGTTGCAGGCTTCTCCCTATTGGTCTTTCTTACTGTTCTTCAATTCTTCAGACACCCGTCACGCGCATGGGTAAAAGGAGATGACCTGATCATAGCCCCTGCTGACGGAAAAGTCGTGGTGATAGAAGAAGTTTACGAACCTGAATATTTTAAAGAAAAAAGACTTCAAGTATCCATCTTTATGTCACCGGTTAACGTACATGTGAATCGTTTCCCCATCAGTGGCCTGGTGAAATATTTCAAGTACCACCCGGGACTTTATCTGGTAGCCTGGCATCCTAAAGCCAGCACCGACAACGAAAGAACAACCGTAGTCGTAGAACGTCCCGACGGTAAGGCTTTACTGCTGAGACAAATTGCAGGCGCATTGGCCAAACGCATTGTGTGGTACATCAAAGAGTCAGACCAGGCGGTGCAGACAGAAGAATTAGGGTTTATAAAATTTGGGTCGAGGGTAGATTTATATTTACCGATCGGCACTCCTTTGAATGTCACTTTGGGGCAAACAACCAAAGGCGGCATTACTGTGGTAGGTTCATGGAAATAAAAAATAAATATTTTTTTATTTCCTTAGTACACCAAATCTGTTTTTTATATAGTTTTGAGCGTTAATACATCACTTTATGAAACACGTTACCGAAATGCAAGATGTGTTGGTTTCTGAATCAGAAATCACGTCAGAAAATTCTCTTATCGATGTAGAGAATGTAGTACTTATCAAATCAGGTAAAAAGAAAGCAGACGAAGAGGAAGAAGAGGAAGAGGAAGATCTTGGTGCTGATGATGATGCCGATGAAGATGACGACGATGACGACATCGCGGATGATTTCAAAGAAGAAGGATGGGACGAAGAAGATGTAGAGGACTGGGATGAGATCAAAGACTTTGACGAAGAAGAATTGGACGCGGATGATTTGGAAGATCCGTTGGCTGATTTAGACGACGAAGAAGAAGCTGACTTCGAAGATGAGTCTTGGTAGTCTTTCAGTGAACAACTGAAAACTATTTCAATTATAAAACTGTATACCATGCCTATTTCTACCATTAAACACGACCTGCAAGAAGCTTCAGCTGTTCTGGAAAGGTTTCTCTCTGATGAGAACAACCTGAAAGCCATAGAGGCCGCAGCGGAAGTCATGGTATACAGCTTGAAGAACGGCGGGAAATTAATTTCGTGTGGCAATGGCGGTTCTCATTGTGATGCGATGCACTTCGCGGAAGAATTAACCGGCAAGTACAGGGAAGACAGAGAACCCTTTGCAGCCCTTGCAATTTCAGAACCCGGTTATATTACATGCACAGGTAACGACTATGGTTTCAACCATATTTTTTCAAGGTTTGTAAAAGGTGTCGGCAAACCCGGTGATGTATTATTAGCGATCAGCACCAGCGGTAATTCTGAAAACGTAATCGAAGCCGCAAAAATGGCGAAGCAAAAAGGAATGAAAGTAGTCAGCCTGACGGGAAAAGACGGCGGCAAGCTAAAACCCCTTTCCGATGTTTGCGTCAATGTCATTCACTCCGGATTTGCGGACCGCATTCAGGAAGTACACATCAAAGTGATTCATATTTTCATGCGCTTGATTGAAAAAGCGTTTTAAATTATAGTTGTTAGTTGTTAGTTAAGAATACTTAATCGACAATCTAATTTTTAACTAACAACTAACAACTTTTTTAACTATTTTTTTATGTTATCCAAAACCTACGGAGGTGCCGTTCATGGCGTCAATGCCTTTACTGTTTCCATTGAATCAAGTATCATTCAGGGAACGAGAATCCATATTGTCGGTTTACCCGATAATGCCGTCAAAGAAAGTGTGCACCGTATTGAATCGGTCATCAAACACTACGATTATTTTTTACCAAGGCAAAAAGTAGTCGTCAATCTGGCGCCGGCAGATGTACGCAAAGAAGGTGCAGCCTTTGATCTTCCTATTACACTCAGTATCCTTCATGCTTCCGGTCAGCTGAAAAGTACACGCTTGGGAGAATGCATCATCATGGGAGAAGTTTCCTTAAACGGTGACCTGCGCCCTGTCAAAGGTATGCTGCCCATTGCTATCGAAGCCAAGCGGCAGGGATTTAAATACATTTTATTGCCTAAGGAAAATGAACGAGAAGCAGGGATCGTACAAGGCATTGCGGTCATCGGCATCAGCACGGTCATCGAAGCGATTGACTTTCTAGAAGAACGGGTAGAAATAGAACCGGTAAAAATCAATACACGCGAATTGTTCTTTCAGGAACTCAATGCCTACTCTGTGGATTTTGCCCATGTACAAGGGCAGGAAAATATCAAGCGAGCCCTGGAGATCGCGGCAGCCGGAAGTCACAACGTGATCATGATCGGCCCGCCGGGTGCAGGAAAAACGATGCTGGCCAAACGCATTCCTACCATTCTTCCGCCCTTGTCTTTGGAAGAAGCACTCGAAACAACAAAGATCCATTCGGTAGCAGGCAAGCTGGGAAGAACCGATGCTTTAATTACCGAACGACCTTACCGGGCGCCGCATCATACCATTTCTGATGTGGCTTTAGTAGGTGGCGGAGGATTTCCCCAACCGGGAGAAATCTCTTTATCGCATAATGGTGTGCTCTTTCTGGATGAACTACCGGAATTTAAACGTACCGTTTTAGAAGTCATGCGTCAACCGTTGGAAGAACGCAAGGTAACGATCAGCAGAGCCAAAATTTCGGTAGAATTTCCGGCCAACTTTATGCTCATCGCCAGCATGAATCCATGTCCTTGCGGATTTTACAATCATCCGGAAAAAGAATGCGTGTGCGGACCGGGAGTAGTACAGCGTTACCTCAATAAAATCAGCGGACCATTGCTTGATCGCATTGACCTGCATGTAGAAGTGACACCGGTTAAGTTTGAAGAAATTGCTTCTTCTGACCGCTCTGAGAGTAGCCATGACATCAGAGTCCGTGTCATCAAAGCCAGAGAATTACAAGCCGAACGTTTCAATACCGATAAAGGCAAAGGCATTTTTTCCAATGCCATGATGCCTTCGCCGATGGTGAAAGAAATTTGTGTATTGAATGCAGCGGCGCAAAAATTATTGAAGAGCGCTATGGAAAGATTGGGCTTATCGGCCAGGGCCTATGACCGCATTCTAAAAGTATCCAGAACGATCGCCGACCTGGAAGGAAGTCCTACCATTGAAACCGCACATGTAGCAGAGGCTATACAGTACAGGAGTTTGGACCGGTCGAACTGGGCGGGGTAAACAAGGGCAGCTTTACATGATAAAGCTGCCCTTGTGACTAAAAAACTGTGTCGTATTTAATTCTTTATAATCAGTTTTGTTTGTTGGGTTTCTGATCCGGAAATGATTTTGAGTATATATACACCTGGTTTCAAAGACAAATCATTCAACCTAAATTCTCTGGTATTCGATTGACCTTGCCACACTTCCATACCCTGTGCATCATATAAAACCATATTGTAATGATCATAAGCTGCGATAATAGTCACATTTCCATAAGTAGGATTAGGATACACCTGTAGGGCAGAACGATCTCCGCTAATCGAAACCATATCTTCCGGTTGCTGAGACGTTCTAAGTCCAGAAATGGAAGGAGCAAAAACATTCCCAGCCGGTGCATCATAAATATAACAGGAAGGGCCAACTGTAAAATCGTAGCACCAATATGATCCTTGTGTTTCGCCGATGTATGTCCCACTGGGAGATAATTTTACAATCTTGCCAGGGAAGTCACCGGAAACATATACGTTATCATAAGGATCCACTTTCACACGTCCAGTCTGAGAAATATAATATGAACCAACATTCCATGTTGTAAGCTGTGCACCTAATCGCGAGAATCTGTAAACGTTGGATGATCCAGAATAATAATCATCAGTAACATAAACTTCTCCTACCGAATTCACGGCAATACCGAATCCATTATCAAATCCATACGGGCTGGGCCCTGCTGTAATTGTACGGGCAAAACTTCCTCCAAGATTAAAAACTTTTACATGATTAGTAAAATCGGCTACATATAAATATCCTCCTGTATAATCAACTGCAATGGCTTCGGGAGACAATAAACTGGGATGACTATACGTCCATTTATAATTTCCGTTAGCTTCTATTTGAATCACTGAATTATTATCGTTACCGATGTAAATATCTCCGGCAGCATCCACAGCAAGACATTCAGCCG
Organism: Cytophagaceae bacterium; assembly: GCA_029237685.1. GTDB lineage: Bacteria > Bacteroidota > Bacteroidia > Cytophagales > Cytophagaceae > JACMQM01. The sequence goes on from JAQZBV010000079.1 coordinate 39,188, forward strand.
CTATATTAGGAACTATTGATCTTAAGTCGAAAGACCAAAGTATCGTGCCACGTATATTATATTTATACAAAATCTGACTACCATTTATTCGATACAAATTTCCATATGCATCAGAGGCAATGTAAAAATCGCCTCCAAAATTAAAGTAGATCTCACGAACATGTTCATAATTGGAGTTGCCTAAAGGACATTCAACCGTATATATATCTGTACTTTGGGTTTCTTGGCCGCACAATAAAACAGAAATTTTACCCGTCTCCGCACCCACAGGCACTGTCACGGTAATCTGTGTAGCGCTATTGACTGTGAATGTTGGTGCACTTACACCATTAAAACTGATACCGGTCACACTATAAAAATTACTTCCTGTAATTGTTACTACAGTTCCTGCAGGCCCTGAAGTTGGAGTAAATGAACTAATAACAGCATTAGAGATCGAACTCAATGACATCTTCTTTATATCTGCAGTCGCTGTATAAATATTGCTCTGACCGTCAATGGCAACATAACTTCGTCTTGTGTTATCTACTGTGGTCAGCAAAACACCGGCGTTCGTGAATTTTTTCACCCCCTGATTGGTGCAGACGATAACATTGTTGCAGCCATCGATATCCAAATCCATAGGATTGTCGAAAGCTTGTGTAGTTTCTGCGTTCCAATTAGAAATGACAGTACCAGACGCATTTAATTTCACAACTTTATGTGTCGTATTGGTAGTAAAATAAACATTACCATTTACATCTACTGCAAGCCTTGCAATATCGCCACTGTAGGCATTGGACCATGTAGCTTGTAAATTGCCTAAACTGTTATACTTAAATATGTTTTGAGCATTACAGGCATAAATATTTCCTGATAGATCAACTGTCAGCCCTTTCAAATTAAAGCTTGAGTTCGGCACCAGGATACTAGAACCCACCACATCTCCATTGCTATTAAACTTGCGAATGCCTGCATCATAATTATTAGCGTAAGAATATCCCACATAGACATTACCCTCTTTATCTGTAGTGACATGTAAGGGACTAGCGAAAGTACCTCCCTGCGCATTCCCCTCCCATTCGGTGATGAAATTTCCATTTAAATCAAATTTAGCAACTTTGGCTCCCAGATAAGCATGCCTTAGAGCATAGACTGCACTCTGACCATCCGTTGCAATAGACCTCCAATCTTCAGATGTACCCCCCGTTTGACTTAACTCATACGACTGGCTTGGACAT
>JAQZBV010000080.1 GCA_029237685.1 Cytophagaceae bacterium
CCACACACCATAACTAGCAAACAAAAAAACCGACCCCTTGCCAGTTCGGTTTTAAAGTGGGAAGAGGAAGAAAAATTAAACCAATTTCTTCGCTACCAAGTATTCTGCGATTTGTACAGCATTCGTTGCTGCTCCTTTGCGCAAGTTGTCTGCCACCACCCATAAGTTCAATGTCTTTGGCTGACTTTCATCTCTTCTGATACGACCTACAAATACTTCGTCTCTGTTGTGAGAGTGCAAAGGCATAGGGTATTTCAGGTTAGCGATATCGTCTACTACAATCACGCCTTCTTCTTTTGCCAATAAAGCTTTCACTTCTTCCACATCAAATTCATTTTCAAATTCGATGTTCACCGATTCAGAGTGACCGCCCATTACCGGTATACGTACCGTCGTAGCTGTTACTTTGATCGATTCATCGCGCATGATCTTGTTGGTTTCTTTGATCATTTTCATTTCCTCTTTCGTGTATCCGTTTTCCAGAAACACATCGATTTGAGGAATGACGTTCAAGTCAATTTGATAAGGATAAGCTTTAGCGCCGTCCATGATGCCTTTTCTTTCGTCCATTAATTGATCAACTGCTTTTTTACCGGTACCTGTTACAGACTGGTAAGTAGAAACCACCACACGTTTGATCTTGTATTTTTTATGCAAAGGATTCATCACCACTACCATTTGGATGGTAGAACAGTTTGGGTTAGCGATGATCTTATCTTCTTTTGTTAGGGCATCTGCATTTACTTCCGGAACTACCAATTTCTTAGTAGGATCCATGCGCCAGGCAGAAGAGTTGTCGATCACAACCGTTCCAACTTCTGCAAATTTTGGAGCAAGTTCCAAAGAAGTTCCACCGCCGGCAGAGAAAATAGCGATAGCTGGTTTCGCAGCAATAGCGTCTTCAACAGATACGACCTTAAAGCCCTTACCCTTGTATTGGATTTCCGTACCAATAGATTTTGGAGAAGCTACAGGAATCAATTCTGTAACGGGGAAGTTTCTTTCTGCAAGAACTTTTAGGATTTGGGTACCGACAAGGCCAGTTGCCCCAACGACTGCTACTTTCATAGGGTTAGTTAATTTGTTACTTGTGTTTTGTACGACTAAATATTATCCCTTTAGACCATCAATATCATGTAAATCATATCAACCATTGGTTTGATATAAAATTAGATCATCCAATAAGTCTTACGGATGTATCACATAATCCTAGTCAAAGGGACACAAAGTAACTAAATTATTTTATCTTTGACCCTATAGAGAGCGGATAAAGGTGGCTCAAGCCTTACATTCTGCAATTAGTTGCATGATTACCTTTTTCAGGGTAGTGCTTGTCTTTTTTTTTCTTATTTTTTTAAACTAACACTTATGATTACTAGGTATTTATCTATTCTGTTTATTTTCTCTTACTATTCCTCTTTGGCTCAGTTTCGGGAAGATTTTTCTGAAAGCCTTACAAACCCTCATTTGTGGGAAGGATCTTCGTCGTATTTCCAAATCAATGCACAGCAGCAATTGCAGTCCAACGGTCCTGCTGCCTCCGAGAAGATTTTTTTACAAACCTATTCCAACGCCTTGAGCAATGCCTCCTGGAGTTTCTGGCTTCGCCTGGATTTTGAAAGTTCTGCTTCTAATTATGCTAAAATTTTTCTGGCTTCGTCCTCTGCTGATTTATTGGATCCGCAACTTGAAGCCTATTATTTGAAGATCGGCGGACTGTCAGGAAGCAAAGATGGAATCGACCTGTACTATCAAAAGGGAACGGCGCAAACGTTGGTCGCGAAAGGCAGAGAAGGCCGTGCCGCCGGCAATCCGGTAACCTTGAGAGTAAAGGTCATGCGTGATGACCAGGACAATTGGCAAGTATACAGTGACACGCTCGGTGGAGAAAATTTTCAGCAGGAAAGTTCCGGTAAGCACGCTGCTGTGTTTTCTTCTCAGGCCTTCGGTTTTGTATGTGTACATTCTTCTACCCGAAGAACAAATTTTTATTTCGACGACCTATTGATCGATGGAGGATTTGTGGATACAGAAGCACCGAAACTGTTGTCGCAAACTTATGAACCGGATTCAGGAGGATGGTTATTGTCTTTCGATGAAGAGTTGAACCCCTTGTCTGTACCGCTGTTTCAAAGCGAAGAAGCGCATTTACCCATGAACTTTCGTTGGGTGGATCAACGAACACTTCGTATAGCAGACACCGCTGTACTCATAGAAGAAGGAACATTCCTTCAGGTTTCACTCAGGGGCATCAGCGATCGCTTTGGAAACACAAGTCTCTATGCATTCAAACTCATCAAGCCGAAGCCTGCAAAGAAAGGGGATGTGGTGATCAATGAAGTATTGTTCAATCCTTTTTCTTACGGAGAAGATTTTATAGAATTATACAATGCCAGTCCATGGTTCGTCTTGTCGAAAGAGTCCAAAATCCGCAACCAGTCTGGCTTGGAAGCAAAGGTGTTGCCTTTATTGATGGAGCCGGGTGCCTTTCGAATACTGACCAAAGACAGTTTGGCGGTACGTGATTTTTACCCCCTTTCTGTGGCTTCAACTTTTGTAAACTGCCAATTGCCAAGTTTGCCGGATGACAAAGGGACTGTGGCATGGCTTAATGGAAGCGGTGATTCACTAGACTTCTTTTCTTATTCCCAAAGTATGCACCATCCATTGTTAGAGAGCAAAGAAGGAGTGTCTCTTGAACGGGTCAATGCACTGAATCCTGCGCAATGGCTGCAAAATTGGCAATCGGCTTCAACCTCTTCTGGCGGAGCAACTCCCGGTTATGCCAATTCCCAAGCCAGTACCGGCAAAAGCGACGGTTTCTTGCGGATCGAGCCACATGCTATTGCTCCCGGCACCGATGGATACCGCAACTATGCGACGATTCATTATTCTTTGCCAAAACCTGGTGGCTCCATTCGCCTGGATATTTTCTCTTTGCAGGGTCATTGGATTTGCTCCCTTCAGCCCAGCGGACCTGCCGATGCACAGGGAATCTGCACATGGAACGGAACGGATGCTAATTTACAGCCCGTTAACACCGGATTGTACCTGATTGTGGCAGAATTTTTCCATCCTGACGGCGATCACTTGAAAGTCAAAGACACCATTTCGGTCTTATTACGCTAAATTTATATGAAACGCCTATTCAGGAAGCTGGAACGCTGTGAGAATCTGAAGATAGTGTGGAAAACTAGCTTTCAAGTGCAAAAAATACAAGGAGTTGAAGCTTTTATTTATTACCTTTGCAGGCAAATATTTGTCGATTAGGCAGAAGAGAATACGGGGTTCAATAGATTATTTTTTATGGCTAAGGTTAAAAAAGTAGTAAAGAAAACAGCTGTAAAAAAAGCAGTTGCAAAAAAGAAGGCAGCGGTTAAGAAACCTGCAGCGAAAAAATCGGCGCAGCCTGCCAAACCAAAGGCTAAACCTGCGGCAAAAAAAACAGTAGTAAAAAAGGCAGTGGCTAAAAAAGCACCGGCGAAAAACGTAGCAGCTAAAAAGGCAGTGACCAAGAAAGTCAGTCCTGCTAAGAAAGCGGCAGCTGCTCCGAAAAAGGCAGCACTTAAAAAGACAACCACAAAAAAAGTAGCAATAAAGGAAACCTTGGCAAAGGATTCGAAGTTAAACAGCAAAACGGTTAAACCACAAGCTATTATGCAGCCTAAAAACAATTCCAACGGACCGGAGGATACACGCACCAAGTATTCTGAAGAAGAACTGAAAGAGTTTGAAACCCTGATCCTTGAAAAATTAGAAAGAGCGAAGAAAGAATTGGTATACATCAAGGAATCTTTGAGCAGAAAGAACGACGAGAGTTCTGACAACTCTAACAGTAATTTGAAATTGCTGGAAGACGGAGCAGATACCTTGGAAAAAGAAAACTTCAGTCAGTTGGCTGCAAGACAAATGAAATTTATTCAGCAATTAGAATTTGCTGTGATCCGCATTAAAAACGGAACTTACGGAGTGTGCATCGAAACAGGGAAATTGATTCCTAAGGAGCGTTTGCGTGCCGTGCCGCACACACAACATTCTATTGAAGCGAAATTAAACCGTAAATAATTAATGGATTTTCTTCAAAACCATGTGGAGAGCATTGTATTCTGCGCTACCGAGCCTGTAAAGGCAGAGGAGATCAGATTAGTAATGTCTGAAATGTTTGAGGCAGAAGTGCAGATTGAAGATATAGAAGCCGCATTGGACTCTTTGTTGGAAAAATACATGTCGGATAACTATCCGTTTCAGGTATTTAGAATTGCAGGAGGCTATCAGTTTTTGACGAAGCCAGCCTACCAAACCAGCTTGGGTATTTTCTTAAAGCAAAAGTCTAAGAAAAGGTTGTCAACTTCTGCTTTGGAAGTGATGGCGATCATTGCTTACAAGCAACCGATTACGAAGGGACAAGTAGAAGATATTCGCGGTGTGAACTGTGATTATGCGGTTCAGAAGTTACTGGAAAAAGAGTTGATCGAAATCAAGGGTAAATCAGATGGTGTCGGTCGCCCTTTATTATATGGTACCAGCAAAAAATTCATGGAGTATTTCGGTTTGAACAGCTTAAGTGAGCTGCCGAATCCAAAAGATTTTGCTACACTTGAAAATACGATCGGAACAGAACTTGATCCTAATTTCAACGACTTCGCACAATTTGGTTTAACCGACGGAGAAAACGATCCGAATGCGCAAGCTCATGCCGGCGCGGCGTTGACAGCTTTGGAGATTGAAGCAGGAAAACAATTGGATTTGGAAGACGTGATTCGTTTTGAACAAGAAGCACGTAAAGAAGTAGAATTAAAGGCAGTGGATCAAGATTCGGAAGCAGCGGATGAAGATTCAGAACAAGAAGAGGGAGAACGTGGGGAAGAGAATAATTTAGATGAAGAAACAAATGGACAACAAGAAAAAGGGGAGCAACAGTAGGTCTTCCTCCAATACATCACGCGGCAAAGCAGGCTCTGGAAAATCTAAGCCTGCTTTTGCTTTTGATAAGTCATCAGGCAAACGTGGTGCAGGGAGATCTGCAGGCAGCAAGGAAGATCGTCCTGCGGGAGGATCTCGCGGTGGTGCCAAAGCAGGCGGCAGAAGTGCACGCCCCACTGGCGATTTGAGCCGTGACGAAAAGAAAGCCATTTCAGATTCAAACTTCAAAAAAAGAAGTGCAGGTGGTTTTGGCGACAAGAAACGAAATTCTTCTACAGCAGGTTTTAGTAAGACAGATAAGCCGTCTACCGGCCCTCGTACGAAGAGGACTTCCGATAGCGATTCATTTGACAGAGGGAGAAGTGCTTCGTCAGGCAGAAGCGAAAGACCTTCAGCTGGAGGGGCACGCGGTGGCTTTAAGAAAGATGGTCCATCAGATAGAAACAGATCTTCTGCAGGATCAGAAAGAAGTGAAAGATCATCCGGACCACGCGGTGGAGCTGGTAAATCTACTTTCAAAAAAGAAGGTGGTTCATCAGAAAGAAGCAGCAGGTCATCAGCAGGAACCGGCAGACCCGAAAGAGCATCTTCAGGACCTCGCGGTGGTGCAGGTAGAACAGGTGCTTTCAAGAAAGAAGAAGGTTCGTCCGAAAGAGGCAGCAGATCATCTGCCGGGTCAGGCGCATCTTCAGGACCTCGCGGTGGAGCGGGTAGAACAGGTGGCTTCAAAAAAGAAGGCGGCGAAGGTTCATTCGATAAAAGAAAATCTTCTTTCGGTAACAAACCGGAAAGAGCTCCCAAGAGTTTTGGCAGAGGAAAGAAAACAGACGATGCGGAAGAAAAAACAAATCCTCGTTTCAACGAAGATGAATTCTTTGGAAGAACAAGCACACGCTCTGTAGAAGATGAGATCAATGCCCGCAAGCGTCAACCTAAAAAAGCGGCCGTCAAAAAAGACGAAGTCAAAATGACGAAACGGACAGAAAAGTCGTTGCTGCGTCGCAAAGTGGACAAAGATTTTATTGATATTAAATTCAGTAAGGAAAAGGAAAAAACAGACAGTCATCACCGCGAACTGAATGTCAAAAAAGCCAGAAGCAAAGACGAACCCGCAGCGGAAGATGGCATACGCCTCAACCGCTACCTGTCTAATGCCGGTATTGCTTCCAGAAGAGAAGCAGATCAGTTCATTCAGGAAGGTTTGGTAAAAGTAAATGGTAAAGTAGTGACTGAATTGGGAACGAAGGTATTGCCTGGCGACTCTGTGAAGTACGGCAACAAAATCATTTCTCCCGAAAAACCGGTGTATGTATTGTTGAATAAGCCAAAAGACTTTATCACGACAACCGACGATCCTCAGGAACGCAGAACAGTCATGGCATTGGTAGCGAATGCCTGCAAAGAGCGCATCGTACCGGTAGGAAGACTGGATAGAAATACAACGGGTTTGTTGTTATTCACCAACGATGGAGATTTATCTCAGAAATTGACACATCCTTCCAGTAACATTAAAAAAATCTATTTAGTCGAATTGGATAAGCCCATCGCTGAAAAAGATTTTGAAATGATTAAAAGTGGAAAGCTGCGCTTGTTTGATGGCCCGGTAAAAGTAGACGATCTTGCAGTGACAGACCATACGCGTAAAATTTTAGGAATAGAAATACACGAAGGCCGCAACCGTATTGTGCGTCGTATATTTGAAGAATTAGGTTATACCGTTGAAAAACTGGATCGCGTGGCTTATGCCGGATTGACGAAAAAAGATTTGTCGAGAGGCAAGTGGAGATTCTTGTCAGCTCAGGAAATCAATCGATTGAAATACCTCGAGTAGATATAAATTATTGACACAACAAAGCGCAATGAATGAAAGCCCGAATGAACGTCAGTTCATTCGGGCTTTTTATTATCTTGCCATTATTCTGTAAGGATTGTTATACCCCTTCGTTACTTACAGACAGTATAAAACTTATTCACTTTTCTCTTATGAAAAAAAATCTTTTTCTTCTATTCGTTATCGCAAGCTTTACTCAAACAAGCTTTGCTCAATTTGTAGTCAAAGAAACCGACTTCCAATGGTTTAATCTCCCCTCTGATCGCTGCGCCATTGAAGCCATTGTGCCTAAAAAAGACGGTACAGTAGAAATCAACACTTTTACTCAAGCACTATCCGCGGTCATGATTCAAAGCGGCATATTTGCGGGAAGTGCCAACGGTTATAAATACTATCCGCTGATGAATACCAAGCAATTTGATGCGGAGTTGAAACTGAAAAGCAATGAAGACGATTATTACAATTACCGGATGTTTTTACCCCAGGATAAATGGGAGAAAAATTTGTTCATGATGTTGAAAGATCGTATGGGTGAGAATATCACCATTCATCCCGACAGTAATTTTCTTCCGGATATGATACGAAAATATCCGTACGCTGTAAAACCAATGGGCGAAGGAGAAGCGGTGTTTCATATTTTCAACAATGACCCTCCGAAGAATAAGGAAAATAAATTCATTACGATTTCGGGCAAGGCTTATTATCAATACGACCAACGCGCCAATACCTATTTGGAAAAACCAGTAGAAACAGCTTTCATCAATCCTGTAATTGAAAAAAGAACCGACGGGAAGAAAATGGAAAGCTCCGAGTTACTATTGTCTTCTGATCGCAGCATCATGCAACGCTATGCTTTTCTTACACCAACAGGAGATGAAGAAAAGTGGGCGATGTACAAACATCGCGTTATTGTGACTTATGATAAGGAAGGTCTCAAAACTAATGAAGCAAGAGTCGATCTTAATTTTCCCCGCAATGAATCGTTTGTATCAGAAGTAAGAAATGTGGAAGACAACAGTACGAATGGTTTCCTTTATGTTTACCATCGTGTATTTGGCTTAGGTAAGAAATCTCTCGACACCGTGATGGGTAATTATGAAGTAGCATACCTTGATAAATTGGGGAATAAGAAATTTCAGTATACATTTAAGATTGCTGAAAAAGGGGGCAGTTTTAATCCTTTCGCTTGTTATGCAAAAGAAGGTAAAATCAATTGTTTGTACTTCGGACATCCCGATGGTAAAACGATGGCTGTGACTTCTGTCGTAATTACGCCTACAGGAATTGAAAACATTCAATCCATGCCTTTGCAGGAATGGAAATCGTTGATCACAGGTGGAGGCGCAAACCTCAACAGCTGGAGTGATGATGGCTTTCTCATGCATGACGCGATACAAGACAGTAAAGGTTTTGTGTACCTGATCGGAGAAAAAAGGTCAGATTCCTCTATACCTCCAACAGGTACAAATACTTTTCCAACTCCAATAAACATTTATCCTTCTCACCTTGTCCTTGTGATAGGACTGGATGGCAAACTGGTCAGACAACATGCAATGTCAAAACCTCAGCTGGCTGTTCCTATATTTGAGAAGACATATACACTGATCAATAACAACAACGGTGTATTTATTTTATACAAAGACATTATTGCACCTGGTTCTGCAAAACCTTTTCATGCGTTGACGGCATCTGACTTGAGTGAAGTACAAAGAAATTTAGAAGCCTTCGATTATAAAGTAAGTATACTGGGATTGAATGCAGCGAAAGTAAATGAATACATTTCACCGCTTCCTTTGTACCATTCGCAAAAAGGTTTTGTATTGGATGAGAAAAAGCAAAATGTATATCTTTTAAGCGTGAATCCACAAACGACAATGCCAAGATTGTTTAAGGTAGCTTTGTGGTAGCGGTAGAATAAGGACCGGCGATTTGTGAAGTATTCTTCATATTCCGAGGCAGCGGGTAAAACACTAGTGATTGATATCGTAGTAGAAGTACTTAAAACGAATCGCCACGCCAACTGCGGATAATAAAACGCGAGACGAAAGGTAAAAGAATTGAACAAGATAAGTATATGCCTGCTGTTTCTTAAAGGACAGCAGGCTTTTTTGTGTGTTAAGTCCCCATTTTGTGCAAATCCTACATAGTGAAATTAGTAGACTTCGTCTAGGTTTTTTGCAAAGTCATAGATTTTAGGCCAGGGCAGAACAATAAAAGGTGCACTTTGTTGGACTATTGAACATGCATCAATTTTGCTAAGCTATATGATATGAAAAAAGTTGCAGCTGTTTTATTATTGTTAACCCACGCTTTTATGTCGTACGCTCAGGAAAATAAACCGGTCGCTCACGTTGATTTGAAAAAATTTGAAGGGAAGTGGTATTCTTTGTCTTCTATTCCTACTGCGTTGGATAAAAACTGGAGAGAGACCATTGAAAATTATACCTGGAATGAAAAGGGATATTTTGATGTGTATACGACTTACGAAAAAGTGAAAAAGAACAAATCAGAAAGCGGCAGCATTCGCTCCAAATTATTTCTGGTAGAAGGCAGCAACAATGCGAAGATGAAGGCGCAGTTTGTCTGGCCTTTCAAAGTAGATTACTGGGTGGTGGAGTTGGCTGACGATTATTCGTACATGGTAGTGGGACATCCCAAGAAAAAATATTTATTCATCATGAGTCGCAAACCTTCCATGGACAAAGTGCTGTACATGCAAATTGTGGACCGCTGTAAAAATAGAGGATATAGAACAGACGAGTTGGTGTTTCAGTTCGCCATTTAAACAAGGGACGAGCTAGGAGCTAGGAGGAACGAAAAGATTATACGCGTTCCTCCTAGCTCCTAGCTCGTCCCTCTTTTTATCTTTTGATGTCTTTGAAAATTTTATAGTTACCCAAGCCCCAAACCTGCAAGCGGTAAGCGATAGAAACACCTAATACACCAAAACCATACTTTGTACTGCGGCTAAAATTAATGCTGCTGGCTTCTTCAAAATATTTAGTCGGGCAGGTTACTTCACCGATTTGTAAACCGGCATAAGTAATTTGACCCAACATTTCATTGTCAAAAACAAAATCATCAGAGTTGTTATCCAGTGGCAGGCTCTCCAATACGTGCTTGCTGAATGCTCTGTAACCGGTATGGTATTCGGCTAACTTTTGTCCCATCATGATGTTTTGAAACAAGGTTAAGAAACGGTTGGCAATGTATTTGTACATCGGCATGCCACCTTTCAAAGCGCCTTTACCCAAAATTCTGGATCCCAACATGACATCGAACAACCCGCGGGCAATCGGATACACCATGGCTTCCAGCAATAGAGGCGTGTATTGATAGTCCGGATGAAGCATCACCACTACATCTGCACCAGATTCCAAGGCGGCTTTGTAGCACGTTTTCTGGTTACCTCCGTATCCTTTGTTGTTGTCGTGGCGAATGACTTTATGTACCCCTACCTGACGCGCTTTTTCAGAAGTATTGTCCCTGGAGTGATCGTCTACCAAAATCACTTCGTCTACGATGTTAAAAGGAATTTCTTTGAAAGTTTGTTCAAGGGTTTTTTCTGCGTTGTAGGCAGGCATTACCACTACTATTTTTTTGCCGTCAATCATGTTGTGAGCTTATCGCTTGCTTGGAGGTGATTTTCAAGAAATACTGATAATATTAAAGGTGCAAATAAGCATTTTTTAGTGGAATATAAAACTAACTCTTGTATTTGAATAGTAAGGGATCTTGTCCCAGCAGCTTCTTCATGGCTTTGAAGAGATCAGGAAAGCGTTGATGAAAGTCTATCGGATTTTCAAAAAAGTAGACCACGGAAACAGCGAAAAAATCCGCTTTATCAACTTCAGAATAGTTTCTAAAGGGTGTCAAGCCTGTCTGAATGAATCGTTCTCCGAGCGCCCTGGATTTGGCCTGCCAATTTCTGTAAGCATAATCTCCAAATAGCTTATCGCTATTTTCCCTTAGTCGCTCTTCTAGGAGGAGTGCCATGGCCAATACTTTCATACCTGGATTGTAGCCATCTGTTGGTGAAAGGTAGCCTTCCTGAAATTCACTCCATGAAATCAGCAACACCTTTTTCTTTTTAATTTCTTCTAAGCTAATGGGTTGCCATTGATAGACGGATATATTTTTAAAATGTGAGAGGTAGAATGGTCTATGGCCAAAAGTGAGCTGTACACATGCCGCTGCAATCATTATTTTCATCTCCTCCGTCACTTCATTACTGTCTTCAGCAACGAAGGTTTTATTTACCAGAAAGTGCCGTACCCTCTTTTCAAACTTTACCTGATGCTGTGGCAAAAGAGAATGGTAGTACTTGAATCCTTGTAGTGTCTGAAGTTCTGTAGGACTCAACAGTTTGAAATATTGGAAGCAACGGGTCACGCTGATTTCGTAACGCTGCAAATAGATTACTGCGATACCAATAAGGAGTATAACTACAGGTATGCCTGACGCGAGAAGGACCTCACCTGGCGACATATGGACTATACTTCCTCTGTAGGAACTATAGCTGCCGTAGCGTAAAAGGATAAATAGCTGTAACATCTGTTTTTTAATAGCGTTTTGAATTCAGAATGATTATGAATTACTCCAAAACGTTTATGGGGGTTAGAAAAATTTGGTTAAAAATAATAGTATTACATGTCATGAGAGAAAATGCTTTTTGGTCAAAAATTAACCCTGAGTGGAATTTTACCGTTATACCCACTAGAAACAAAAAAGACCTGTAGAAATCTACAGGTCTTCATGTGGTGATGAATGGAATCGAACCATCGACACAAGGATTTTCAGTCCTTTGCTCTACCAACTGAGCTACATCACCAGCTCATTTGAGTGTGCAAAGATATTTAAAAAATGTATTTATAAAAAAATATTGCGAAATAAATTAAATTAAACCCATGCATATAGTTCCTCAACTCATTTTTGCTGTACTCCTGGCCGTGGCAGGATACTTCATTTTCAGAAGTATTAGCAGAATCCGCTTCAACATTCTTTTGGGCAAAGATTATCAGCCAAGCGCTTCAATACCTGCTCGTTGGGCCAATATGACGCTGACGGCTCTGGGTCAAAAGAAAATGTTTAAAAAGCCATTACCGGCTGTTTTGCACCTTTTTGTATACCTGGGCTTTTTGATTGTCAATGTTGAAATGCTGGAAATCGCTCTGGATGGTTTATTGGGAACGCACCGTTTGTTTGCTGCGCCTTTGGGTTCGTTTTATACCTTTATCATCAATGTGTTCGAGTTTTTTGCTGTGGCTGTGATCCTGGCCTGTGCTATATTCCTGGTCAGAAGAAACATGGTGCACGTGAAAAGATTCAGCGGAAAAGAAATGACCCAATGGCCGACCTTGGATGCCAACCTGATTCTGGTGATGGAGATTGTATTGATGCTGGCTTTCTTAACGATGAATGCCAGTGATCAATTGCTGCAAGGACAAAACGACCATTATATAGCGACAGGAAATTTTGCCTTCAGCGGATTATTGATGCCTTTGTTCGCAGGATTTTCCGCCACTTCCCTTTTGATCTTAGAGCGCTCAGCCTGGTGGATACATATTATAGGCGTGATGTTCTTTGCCAATTATGTCTTTTATAATTCCAAACACCTGCATATTTTCTTCGCGTTTTTGAATACCTACTACGCGCGTCTGATTCCTCAGGGAGAGATCGATAACATGGCTTCTGTCACTAAGGAAGTGCAATTGATGCTCGGTATGACGCCTACCGATAATACACCGGTAGATCCTGCAGCGCCGATGCGTTTTGGTGCAAAAGATGTACAGGATCTGACCTGGAAAAACCTGATGGATGCCTACAGCTGCACCGAATGCGGACGCTGTACGGAGCAATGCCCCGCCAACATCACCGGCAAGCTCTTGTCTCCTCGTAAAATTATGATGGATACGCGAGATCGGTTAGAAGAAGTGGGTGCCAATATCCGTCAACACGGCAAAGATCATCAGGACGAAAAATCCTTATTCAATTACATCAGCGACGAAGAATTATTGGCTTGTACCACTTGCAACGCTTGCGTAGAAGCTTGTCCGGTGCAAATCAATCCGGTGGAAATCATTGTGCAGATGAGACGTTACAGAGTGATGGAAGAATCCAAGGCTCCGGGATCATGGAACGCGATGTTCTCTAATATTGAGAACAATCAGGCGCCCTGGAAACTATCTCCTTCCGACAGGTTCAATTGGTCAGATAATTTATAAGCGTTATGTCAGAACTTAATCATAAAGTCCCGGTAGCAGCAGAGTTGCTGGCTCAGGGTAAATCATTCGACGTCCTTTTTTGGGTAGGTTGCGCAGGTTCTTTCGACGATAGAGCGAAGTCTGTGACCCGCTCTTTTGTAAAAATACTGAACCACTTAAACATTTCTTATGCGGTATTGGGTACGGAAGAAAGTTGTACCGGAGATCCCGCCAAAAGAGCCGGCAATGAATTTCTGTTTCAAATGCAGGCCATGACCAATATTCAGGTGCTAAACGGCTATGGTGTCAAGCGCATCGTGACCACCTGTCCACATTGCTTCAATACCTTGAAAAATGAATACCCGTCTTTAGGAGGCAATTATGAGCTGATGCATCATTCGACTTTTTTGCAAGAGTTGATCGATACAGGTAAACTCAAGATGAAAGAGTCCGGAAGTTTTAAAGGACAAAAAATCACTTACCATGATTCCTGCTACCTCGGCAGAGCCAATGGCATCTACGAAGCGCCGCGTAAGGTATTGGAAATACTCGATTCGGACTTGGTAGAAATGAAACGCTGCAAAACCAAAGGCCTATGTTGTGGAGCCGGTGGGGGACAGATGTTTAAGGAACCGGAAAAGGGTACCAAAGACATCAACGTGGAACGCACCGAGGAAGCCATTGCGACCGGTGCAACAGTCATCGCGGCGGCTTGTCCGTTCTGCATGACCATGTTAACCGATGGCGTGAAGAACAAAGAGAAGGAAAGTACCATCAAAGTCTACGACCTGGCGGAACTTATCGCCAAGAACGAAGGTTTGTAAAATCAGGAACGAGGGAGGAGGGACGATAGTACTGAGGCCGCGTGAGGGATAGGAGCGGAAAGCCCGGAGCGAGGCATAAGGCCCGGTAATGAATTAAAGTCTGATCGAGCGAGGACTTGGAGTGGATAGCCCGACCCGCAGGGGCACGCCCTTATCCTTATACCTCTTATATGACGTTGATAACTCCTCTTGCTTCAAAATAATACTTTCTAACTCCATTATAACTATTAAATTCTCTCAAGAGAAGATCTATCTATGAACATCCCATTTGAACAAATGCCTTCCAGCGCCAGAGCTTGGGTCTATACTTCCAACAGAATGCTTACGTCAACAGAAGTAAACCTCATTCAGGATCGCTTGACTCCTTTTTTGACCGAATGGTCCAGTCATGGTACTCCCTTAAGAGCAGCCTGTCAGGTTGTTGATCAGTCGATTATCGTCGTGGCAGTTGAAAATGGATTTGAAGCGGCAAGTGGCTGTTCCATCGATAAATCAGTAAGGACGTTGAAGGATATCGAACAGGAATTTCAGATTTCCTTGTTCGACAGGTTGCAAATTTTGTACAAACCATCTCCTACCGCTTCGGTGCAGGTGTTACCTTTGGCCCAATTCAAGAATAAACTCGCCGCAGGGGAGATTAGTGCCGAAGGATCTATCGCAAATACCCAGGTAGCGTCGGTCGGTGAGCTCAAAAGTGAATTGTGGAAAGAAGTAAAAGACTCCTGGTTAGCCAGGTTCTTACCGAGTACTGCGGTATAAGGATAAAAAACTTTAAAAAAGTCCAATTAATTACTTTAAAAATTGCTCACTTTTTCTAACTTGCAGTAGTTTATTTTTAGCTAGTAACCGTATTTAAACAAATGCTGATGAAATTTCGTCTAAGTCTTTTAGTGGCAATTTTGCTGTATGCCGTCATTGCCTGTACACCTAAAGCGACTAAATACCTCAACAAAGCCAAAGTGCAATTCAATCAGGCTGAATATCAGTTTGCTATTGAAAACCTTCAGCAAGCCGTATCTTACGGCGCTCCTGCGGGAGAAGCCAACTATTTATTGGCTGAGGCTTACCGCAGATCAAACCGCTACCATGAGTCGGAGCAATTCTACAAAAAAGCCATCGACGCCAAAGTAACGGACGAGGAGGCTTATTTCTATTATGCGTATGCCCTGAAATCCAATGGAAATTATGAAGCAGCGGCCAACCAGTTCAGCAACTACATCAAAGTAGGAACTAACTTCGACTTCATCAACAGAGCGAAAAACGAACTTCAGAACATTAAAATTCTGAGCGAAATCGTGAACAAAAAATCGCTTTTCAAAATCAGCAACATAGAAGATTTAAATACGGAAGCGGCTGAATATTCACCTTTCGTATTTGACAAAAATCTTTATTTTACTACATCCAGAGGCGTTGATAAAATGCACGCTGCCAACGGAACAGGATTTACTGAAATCTACCAGTATATTTTTGACGGCACGACCCACTTTTCGGGTCAGGCTAAAAAATTACCGGATGTGATCAATACACCGGATGCTCACGAATCCAACGCCATCATTACCAAAGACGGCAACACCATGATTTTCGCCAGAGGAAACGATGGTTCTAAAAAAGGAGCGCAAGATGTAGACATCTATTCTTCTAAACGTCAGGCTGACGGTACATGGGGAGAAGCGGTATTGTTGAAAATCAACAGCCCTGAAGCATGGGACGCAAGTCCGGTCTTGTCAAAGGATGAAAAAATATTGTACTTCGCTTCTAACCGCGAAGGCGGTAACGGCGGCATCGACATTTACAAAGCCACTAAAAATGCAGAAGGTGAATGGGACGCTCCTGAAAACTTAGGAACTCCGATCAACACCAGAGGAAACGACATGTTCCCTTACGAAAGCAAAGAAGGTAAATTCTACTTCTCTTCTGACGGACACCCTTCGATCGGTGCTTTGGATTTCTTCGAAGTAAAGAAAGAAGGCAATACCGTAAAAATTGAAAACATGGGTTCTGGTATCAATACCAGCTACGATGAATTGACGCTGTTTTACACCGACTCTATCAATGGTTACTTCGCTTCCAACAGACCGGGAGGTAAAGGAGACGATGACATCTACGAATTCATCGATGAGTCAAAAGTAAGAATTGCTCGCTATGTATTAGACGGTACAGTATTCGGAGAAGGCAAAGACAAGAAACAATTTTTACTTCCGGGTAGCCACATCGTGATCTTAGGCGAAAAGGGAGATACGGTGCAAGTGATTACAGCGGATGAAAACGGTCAATTCAAAGCCGATCTTCAACCGGATACCAAATACACGGTGATTGCTTCCAAGCAGCCGGGTCACTTGACAGAAGAGATCGAAGTATTCATTCCTAAAGTGGATTACAAAGACCTGAAACCGGGCGACAACGAAATTCTGCATAAAGTGAAGATCGTACTTCCTGTGAAAGAAAAGGACGTGGAGTTTGCGATCGACAACATCTACTACGATTACGACAAGTGGGATATCCGTCCGGACGCCGCCATCGAGTTGTTTAAACTGGTTGAATTCATGAAGCTGAACCCAGATATAAACATCGAATTAGGTTCTCACACGGATGCTAGGGGCTCTGCGACTTATAACAGAAACCTGGCTCAAAAACGTGCCCAGTCTGCGGTTAATTTTATTGTGT
>JAQZBV010000181.1 GCA_029237685.1 Cytophagaceae bacterium
TTGATTTTAATGCAAGTTTTACGGCTTCTACTGTACCTGTTACTGTATCATGGGTCTTAACCATTGTAGGTCCTAATTCTGGCGCCATGTATCAGGTATCAGGTACTGGCAGCAGTTTTACTAATATTCAATGGGGAGGAAGTCATACCGGCTTATTCTTCTTTCGTACCGGAGAGACGGCAAAAGCCACATTGTCTTTTATGGGATCTTCACTAACAAAAACGATTGATGTGCTTATCAAGAGACAAGCTTCTTTCAACACCTGCGACGCCACCTATCCTAGAAATGCAGATTTTGAAGCTCCTGTTCAGGTTCTTCCGCCATCTGGAAACTGGGCATCTTTTAATTACCCAAAGGGTCAAATTCTGAATGTAGACCAAGGTATTACCGGTATCGATGATGATACCACACAATTCCAATTTGACCGCAACGGGAACAGAGTGCCATCTGTCCAAGGGAAAAACTTTTACTATATTAAAGGGTTAGGTGAATCCGCTTCGTTTGTAAGTGGTTTGATGTATGAGTCAGGCGCAGCAACGCCTGTAACTTCCGCTGATCCAAATGATGTATGGTTCAATGTGTACGTTTATGGTTCAGGTGATCTGAATGCAGGATTGGATCTGGAATTCCATGAGGCGGATTTGCCTGGAGACAATGCATACGACGGGAAGGTGGATGATTCCTGGAACTATCATTTGGAATTAAAACATACGGGTTGGAAACTGATCAGCTTTAAATATGCCGATCTTACACTCAGCAACAATCCGGATCTTGGTGGTCACGGGAATAAGAAAATGGAACCGAATAGATTTAGACACGTTGCTTTTGTTTTGTTGAAAAAACTAAATCCTAATGCTCCTGTCGAAGTATTTATCGATTATCCGATTTTTACATATGGAGCACCATTTAAACCTTGTAAATAATCTTTTAGATGAAGAAAGGAATTATATTTTCTTTGATTACCGGATTTGTTGTTGGACTAGCTTCTTGCGGCGTCCAGTTGCAATCGTATGATCTTGCCGATGAATACGCCGTGGGTTTGCACAATCAGGAGGAACCCGCTAAAAAAGGTGGTCCTATAAAAGAAGAAGAAAGTGAGAAGAGTGCATTGATAGGAGTTACAGCGCGTAGCTTTTATGGCGGTGATTTGAAAAGAGGCGGCATCTGGTGGGCAAGCAAAGGCATTTACATAGAAAGAGGAGATACCTTCGCGATTGAAGTCACTCCGGTAGAAGAGGACAGTATAGCTGGCGCTACGAATCCTGTCGTGATTGAAAATACACATCCTTTCGGAGCCACTTTTCCTCCGATCGATTTGATCAAAGAACCGGTGATGTTAAAGGTAATTGCCCGTGCAGAAAGCAAAGACACCTCTTCAGCAGTTCTTCATGTACAGTTAGTAGATGCTGACGGTTATAAAACCAACGCGAAACTTCCTTCAAACAGAATTGAAAATTCAACAGCGTTTAAAGAGTACTTCTTTGACCTGAGAGATATTTATAATCAAAATGTGCCCGAAAAACATAAGGTCAACGGTGCATTGATTAATGGATTACAGTTTTTTATTAATCCTGGGGAAACACCAGGTTTCAACGGTATCATTTATATCAGTGAGATCAGGGTCGTACCTGCTCCTCCGATAGCGAAGTAAAAATACTTTATAAAATCGGGCCTGTTTCTGAATCAAATAACGGAAACAGGCTTTTTTTATTTTTAAGCGAATATTAGAGGTCAGTTTACTTTTTATAAGATCATTTTGTAAAAACTAGTACCGATTATGGTCCATTGTTGATTAAATTGATTGCAAATTTTATAAAGCAAGCTTGAATTCTGATTGAATGAATGAGTACTTTTTTTGTCAAATTGGTACAGAATAATCCACCCTTGCTATGTCCGATTTGGGCTTCTTGTTTGATCCGCAATACTCGGTTATTACTCATTCAGCTTTCCAATTATATGAAACAAATAGACGTTTTATTGCTTTTTTGCTCAATAAAAGAAGAAAATGGAGATGTTGAGAACAAGCGTATTCTTACGCTTTAATTATTACCTTTTGTTATATATTTGTATAAAGTATAATTCCATTGTGATTAAAGTTATATGGAGTAACTTATAAAAAAAAATGGACGTATAATTGTCGGCTGGGCAAAACTTGAATGATTGAGTTGAATGTTCAGTATCTTAAAGAATATGATAAAAAAAGAAAAATTTTTGTTTCTGTTTGCCTTCTTGTTTTCGTTGTCGACTCTTGTTTATGCAGAGACTTCTGTCGATAGTTTGCTAGGTGAATTGGACCGTACGCTTGAGAAAAGAGAAGAATATTTAAAAAAGAAACAGGATCGAATTGCATCCATTAAAAGACAGCTTGTACCTGGCGAAGACAGAGCGGCTCTTCAAGCCACTTATGCCGCTTCCAGTCAGTTGTTTGAAGAATACAAGTCCTTTGTGTATGATTCGGCGTTTAATTATGGAAGAATTTTACTTCAAACGGCTTATAAATTAAAGGAAGAACCCGTGATCAATGATGCGAAAGTGAAAATCAGTTTCACTTTGCTTTCTGCCGGGATGTTTAAAGAAGCGTTAGATACCTTGAACTCTGTCAAAGTCGAAACATTGACAAAGGAATCTAAAATAGAATATTACGCGATTCTAGCCAGAACCTATTACGATTTAGCGGATTATTCCCATGACGATTTTTTTTCGAAGCGTTATGATAAAATAGGGAATGGTTATTTACAAAAAGCGCTTGATTTATGTGATCCTCATTCTGTACGTTTTCAATTGCTAAAAGGGCTTCAATACATGAGGAGCCGAGATCTTAACAATGGTATTCTGACCTTTGAAAAAGTGCTGGATAATCCCAAACTCACGAAACCTGAAACAGCTATCGCTTCTTCCAGTTTAAGTTATTTATACCGATTGAATAATAATCCGGAAAAAGCAAAAGTATACCTCGCAAAAGCAGCCATAGCGGACATCATCTATTCTATCCGTGAAACAGTCGCTATACGAGAATTGGCAGAAGTACTGTATGAAGAACATAACATTGAACGCTCTTATAAATATGTAAAAGTAGCGTTGGAAGATGCTTATTTCTACGGAGCTAAACATCGTAAAATTCAAATTGCCAATCTGCTTCCTATCATTGAAGGGACACAATTAAAAATTGTAGAAGGACAGAAAACGGATTTATTCTACTATTCCATCACTGCGACGATTTTGATCATTTTTATTATTCTGTTTGCTATTATTATTTACCGTCAATACAGAAAACTGGATGCGGCAAAGTTGGAATTGATGTTGTCGCATGAAAACTTGGAGAAAACAAACAGTCAATTGGAGGAAGCGAATTCTAAGTTGGGTGACATCAACAGTAAATTGGAAGATGCCAATAAAATTAAGGAAGAATACATCGGAAGCTTCTTTAAAATCATTTCAGAGGGCATAGAAAAGATTGAGAAGTTCAAGAATACGATAGATCGCAAGATTTCTCAGAAAAAAATAGAGGATATCAAGGATTTGGTGAATAACATGAACCTTAAGCCAGAGCGGGAGCAATTGTACCTCACTTTTGACCGTACGTTCCTGAAGATTTTCCCGGGTTTCATTTCACAGTTCAATGCCCTTTTTAGTCCTGAAGAGCAGTTTGTAATCGGTGAAAAACAAGGTTTACCTACAGAATTAAGGATTTTCGCTCTTATTCGTCTCGGAATTACCGATACGGAAAAAATTGCAGGCATCTTGGATTACTCCGTAAATACCATTTATACCTATAAAACTCGTGTAAAGAATAAGTCAATTGTTGAGAATGAGAAATTCGAGGAAGAATTGATGAAAATAAAGGCCATTTAGCCTGTATATTTTGTCTATATTTTATTCTTATTTATTTTTATTAAATCCTGTAAACTAGATGTTTGTAGGATTTTTTTTTGTATTTATTCATATTTTAAATTGATAAATAGCCTTTGCTGGCTTTATTCTTTTCATTTGAATCACGCTAAGCTTCTATCGGGATTCTTCCTATTATTTACTAGGTAAGTCCAAAAAAGTGTACTACACCTCTCGAAGTTTGACGTAAGATAACTAAACAACCACAACCTTAAATGATTCTTATTATGAGAAAATTACTACTAAGCGGAACAGCCTTATTCCTATCTATGGCTTATGCAAATGCACAAGGATGGTCAGAAACAGGTGCTCATGACGATTTTTCAGGTACTGATAATATCGTAAACGGACCTAATAATGAAGGCCTTTATTGGTTTGAAACTACAAGTGGAAATACGCTTGAATTAAGCCGTTCAGGAGATGGTACATTGGGTATTACAGCTACTGCTGCCGGTGGATGTAATCTTGCTCAACCGAACTGTT
>JAQZBV010000182.1 GCA_029237685.1 Cytophagaceae bacterium
ATACTATACCTTTCTTTAGGTTCAATCGCAATAATCTCCGCTTTTTGCAGTGCGTCTTCCGCTGCGGCTTTGTAAGCTTGAATCAAACCGCTTACTCCCAGTTTGGTACCGCCGAAATAGCGGACAACGACCACTAAGACATTACTCAGTTCAAAGGATCTGATTTGATTGAGGATCGGAGTGCCTGCCGTATGTGCCGGTTCTCCGTCGTCATTTCCTCGTTCTGTCAGGAAGGGTTCCTGAAGGGAAAAGGCATAACAAACATGGCGGGCATCGTCGTATTCTTTTCGAATGGAGGCGAGGTGTTGTTTAATCTCATCTTCCGATTGCACGGGAAGGGCTTTGCTTAAGAATTTACTGCCCTTTTCTTTATACAATCCTTCGACAGGAAAACGCAGGGTTTGAAAAGCTTTTTTTATAGACATGATCAGGCCCAGCTCATAAGACAAATAGAAGCGATAGCGCAAATCATACCGGCTACCATGTATTTATTCAGTTTCTCGCGGAATAAGAAAATAGCCAGCAAAGCATTCAATAAAATAGTACCTGTATTGATGAGCGGATACACGGTTGCTCCGTCGTTTTGGTATTCGTCCAGCGTTTTTACTACATAATACAAACTGAAAAAATTCGGGATACCTAAAGCTATTCCCCCAAGCAAAGAACGCAAAGGGAGTGTTTCATTGCTTTTAATCGCTCTAAAGATCAATACAGATGTTCCACTCAATGCAGCTGCTGAGAAGGCGCCAACAGGAATCCACGCAGCGTATACAGGATCGGTATAATAAGCGGCCAGGTTTACAGCCAGGTCTACTGCAGCGCCTCCGAGAAAAAGTAAGAAAGGCAATACGATCAGTTGCCGGTTAAAGCTAGGGTTACCTTTTTGGGGGTTTAGGTTACTTAGTATTATAGCACTTAATGAAAGGAGTATCGCTACAAATTTCCAAGCGGTAAATTGGGCCATGAGTTGCGGCTCCAGCAAGAGAATGACCAAAGCTGGAATGACCATCGATGTTTTATTGGCTATGGCAGCAATGGTCAAGCCCATCGTTTGTGTCGTATGACCCATGAGCCAAAATATAGGCAGAAAAAATAAACCGGCTCCAAAGCCTGCCCAGTAAGAGGGCATCATATTTTCAGAAGGAGCTGTTGTAAAGGTGAATAGAAAGCCTACCGCTAAACAGACCATGTAATTGATACAAATGGCTTGTATCAGTGATACCTTAAAAATTTTGTAATAATTAAAGACGACAAATAAGCTGGAGGTTAAAATTATAGATAAAACCAGGTTCACAAAAGCGGATTTTACGATTAATTCATTTATTTTGACAAACATAACTAAATCTTCACAATTGGAATTATATACTACACCTTTAATTGTCTCTTTTAAGACAATCGACGTTGCGGGAAAAGGGTCATTATTTGTAGCGGAAGGAGGGAAAGAAATTCCTTTCCCCATCAAAAGGGTTTATTGGGTATACGATGCCAAAACGGAAGGTGAAGTAAGAGGTCATCATGCGCATAAGGAAAGCATTCAGGTAGTTGTCCCTATGCATGGGAAACTGAAAATAGAGTTGGAAAGTCAGAATGGTGAAACATATACTTACGAACTCTCTAAGCCCAACCAAGGATTGTTGGTTCCTCCTCTATTCTGGAGAAGAATATTCATGGAAAAAGAAGGCAGCTGTCTTTGCTTTGCTTCTAAAGAATACAATGAAGAAGACTATATAAGAGATTATAGTGTGTTCAAAAAATAGCCCCTCTGCCATTTTCTTTCACGAAGGTTTTATAGAAACCATCCCTTTTTCTGTGCCACTTTTTTTCCGACCACCGTTTGTATACAGAAAAGGTGTTGAATCTACTCTTTCTTTTCAATTTCAACACAAGGAAAGCAATGCTCAAGCCATAGCCCATTTCTCTCTGCATGGTCAGGAAGCCTGGAGTCTGCTGGCTTCTCCATTTGGTTCTGTTTATGGCAACATAAATTGTAGCTCAGATCAATTAACACTCTTTATTGCCAACATCAAACAGTCCTTGATTCTAAAAGGAATTCATACGATCGGCATCAAACATTATCCGGCTTGTTACGATCAGAAGATGCACGACATGGTATTAGAAGCGCTGTTGAATAATGGATTTCAAATAATGTGTACGGAAAATAATCAGTACCTTCCTCTGGATGCAGTATCGAAAAAAGAGGTCTTTGATCATTCCAAACTTCATTTGATCAAAAAGTGTGCAGCCGCTGGCTTCGAAGTATCGGTCTCTTCTTCCTTTGATGCGGACAAATGGTACGACATCATCGTGCGTGCACGAAAACTCAGAGGACATCCCATGACCATTGATTTAGAAAGTCTGCGTACACTCAACAAGGATAACGAAGACTGTTACCATTTCTTTGAAGTGAAGGATGGGGATAGAATTATGGCTTGTGCCGTCGGTGTTCAGGTTACAGAAGAGGTCTTGTATTATTACCTCGCCGCGGATGAAGACGAATACAGAAATTATAGCCCGATGACTTTTCTGCTTGCTCGCATGTATGATTTTGCTTGTGAAAATGGAGTAAAAGTATTGGACATGGGCATTTCTTCTTCCAATGGAATTCTCAACGAAGGCTTACGCTGGTTTAAAAAAAGTTTTGGTTCCATTGAACAACCAAAGCTGGTGCTACAATGGAAGGCAAAAAAGGAGGTGGAACATGGGGACTAAACCTCTTATCGTTTTTCATATTCCTAAATGGTACCCGAACCGTTACGATTCGCTGCTCGGCATTTTTGTGAAAAGACATATCCTTTCCACGATGCCGGCTACGTTGGCGGTAGTCTTGTATGTCATGGCTTCTCAGACCAGTCAACGTTGGTATGAAGTAGAGGAATCAATGGAAGAGGGAATCAAAACTTACCGTTGTTATTATAAGAAAAGAATAACCGGTATTGGTGCTTTCGATAAAGTAATCAAGTTGTTCTTATATTTCTGGCTGGTGCTAAAATTATACCGACAGGCTTCTAATGAAGTCGGTAAACCTTGTGTAATCCATGCGCATGTTTTATTACGGACAGCTGTTGCTGCGTGTGTCATTCAATGGATGGACGGTGTGCCTTATATTTTGCTGGAACATTCTTCGTCTTTTATAAGACGGGAAGTCAAAGCAATTTCTTCTCTGGTGTTGCCATTAGCAAGATATGTGGTCGAGAAAGCAATGACAGTTATTACCGTTTCGGAATGCCTGGCCATAGGAATGCGTGATCGATACGGTTTGCATAACTCTTCTTATCAAGTGATCTACAACAGCGTCAATACACAACTGTTCAACGAGAAAGAAGAATTCCCTGAGCGAGTGATAAAAGAATTGCTCTATGTAGCCGAGTTTGACAATACCTCTAAGAATATCACAGGCTTGTTACAGTCCATTGCTTCTCTGCATCAAAAGAGAAAAGATTTCAAATTGAATATCGTTGGCTATGGCAAAGACGAAGCTTTATTGCATCAACTTTCTGAGCGACTCGGTATTCTGAATACGGTCGTTTACTTTAAAGGGAAATTAAAACCGCAGGAGGTAGCTGCTCATATTCAGCAGGCAGATGTTTTGTTGATGTTTAGCAATTTCGAAACCTTGTCTTGCATCATCACGGAGTCATTGTGTTGCGGCACGCCTGTAGTCAGCACGGCGGTTGGTGGTATTGTAGAAATTGTGAATGCTCAGAATGGCTTACTGGTTCCTAAAGGAGATCAGGCGGCTATGCAGCGTGCGATAGAACAGGTGTTGGATCATAAAGCGGTATTCGATAAACATCAGATTGCAACTCAAGCTCAAGCATTGTTTTCTAATGATGCTGTGGGGGAAAGACTAGTGTCAGTATATAAACAAGTTTCAGTATGCTGAAAACGATTTCCGGAACATTTGCCAGTAAATTTGTATTGGCACTGCTGAACTTCGGTACCATTATACTCAGCACACGTTTATTAGGTGCAGAGGGAAGGGGAGAGATCAGTTTTTTTGTGACCAATATGGTTTTGGTTTTGTTATTTACGGGACTTTTGGGTGGATCTTCTTTGGTGTATCTTACTCCTCGTTATAATTTCTTTCGGTTTTTAATGCCTTCGTATGCCTGGGCTCTATTACTTACAGGTGTTTTTTGTTCTTTCTTTTATTTTACAAATCAATTGCCGGCACGCGATTTTTATTTTCTCTTTTTTTCTATTCTTCTCAACAGTTGGAAATCAACGAACATGATGGTGTTGCTAGGCAAAGAAAAAATAAAAGCATTCAACTGGCTGGCTTTGATTCATAGTCTATTGCTGATTTTGTTTTTCTTGCTCTACTATTTCGCTATTGACTTGTTG
>JAQZBV010000081.1 GCA_029237685.1 Cytophagaceae bacterium
TATGGACTTCTTCCGATTATTACCTGAGATTAGCTGTAAGAGCTTCCAGAACCTTACGCGGTGAAATCCCCGTGAGTCCAGCCATTGAAGTGCCTTATTCAAATGGACCTCTTTATTTTAGAAATAGTTTTGAAAGCCGATTTACGACCATTCGCACAGAAGGAAGAGCGTTTGATGTGACATTGAAAATTGATCCATGTTTTTTTAATCCGGCAGTGTTGAGCAGCACGGGTGTCAATGCTCCATCCGTATCCATTGTAAATGAACCGGCTTTTACTAAAACAGGATTATACAGTACTAAAGTAACAGGCAACCCTTCATCTGGTGTGTCTGCCAATTATTATTACAAAGCATCCGAAACAAAGATAGAGGTAAAACCGGCCATGCGTTTACGCTTCTGGAAATATTCTGTCAACACCTTAGGCCAGTATACTTCTGTAGATTTAGTTTTTCAATCAGGAAAAAGATTGAAAGATTTGCCCGCCTATGTCGATAATAACGGCAGTGCGATGACTCCGGCTGTGGCTAGAGGTACAGTAGGCGTTTGGCAACAATTTATTTGTCTAATTGGCACAGGAGAATTAGTAGGCGATGTCATCACGGGCATCGTGATTGGTTACGATCATCCTTCTGCGAGTGGAAGCTATGCTGCATACATTGACGATGTGATCATTGATATAGATTTGGTGGCACTCCCTGTTACTTTATTGTCGGTAGAAGCACAAAGAGAAAACAATGAACTGGTGAGCATCGGATGGAAAACGGCAAACGAAATCGATATGAAACACTATGAAGTGGAACGTTCTGTCGATGGCATTCTTTTCACTACGGTTCATACGATTGACGCGACAGGAAACATGTCTTATTCAACAATCGATAGAAATGCTGGTGCAGCATCCGTCTATTACAGGATTAAAGCAGTGAGTATAAATGGTCACATAGATTATAGTGCGCTTCGATTCGTTCCTTCATTGAAGACGCTCTTAAATCTTTCTGTATATCCTAATCCTGCAAACAGAACGATTACACTGGAGATCATGAGCCAGGAGGCAAGCCATTACCAGATTCGTTTGTATAACTACTTGGGACAATACATTTATCAAACATCACTCCATGCCACAAACAGCAGGTATACACACCACATTTCATTGCCTGAAAATTTAGCTCCAGGTTCTTATCAGCTGGAGGTAATCAGCCAATCGGGCAACAGGGTCACGCAAAAAATAGTAATACAATAACAATAGACAGATAATTGCTTATCTTATATATATAGGATGAGCGTTATCTTTTTACAGGGTAGGAAAATAAACAAACAAAAAATGAATCGTATGAATAAATACCTCTTAGTATTATTTGCATGCAGTACACTGAACGCTTTTTCACAAGAGAAGCGAGGTGCTGATATGCCATGGACTACGTATGAAGCGGAGAGCATGAAAACAACAGGCACAGTCTTGGGTCCTAAGTATACTGCTTTTCAAGTCGAGACGGAGTCTTCCGGACAAAAATGTGTGAAGTTGAGCAAAGCCGGACAAAATGTATCATTCAAATCATTGAAGAAAGCGAACAGCATAGTGATTCGCTTCAGTCTTCCGGATAGCCCAGAAGGTGGAGGTACAACTTCTACGTTGGGGTTGTACGTGAATGGTAAATTAGTGCAACCGCTGAACGTATCTTCCAAATTGTCTTTGCTGTACGGAGCTTATCCTTTCTCCAATGATCCTAAACTAGGTAAGCCTAGAAATTTCTACGATGAAATTCGTTTGAAAGATTTAAAGATCAATGCAGGCGATCAAATAAAAATTCAAAGAGACGATGTCAAAGGCAATACAGCGGAGTACTGCATCATTGACTTAGTAGACCTGGAGGAAGTTGCAGCTCCATTGACGGCACCTGAAAATTCTCTTTCTATCCTCGATTTTAAAGGGACAAACTTTGACGGTGACTATACTGAACCATTAAAGCAATGTGTAGGTAAAGCATGGGAGTCTAAGAAAACGGTTTGGATTCCGGCCGGCACCTACAAAATTTCAGGTGAAATCATGGTACCTGCCAACATGGTCATTCAAGGAGCAGGCATGTGGCATACGATTTTAGTAGGTAATGAAACCGACTACGCGGACGATCCTTCCAGGCGATTGAAGTTCTTTGGTAACGGAGGTAATGTATTGCTTTCTGATTTTGCCATCATAGGTCATTTGGAACACAGAGCCGATGATGAACCCAATGATGGTATCGTAGGATCTTACGGAGTAAACTCAAAGATTCAGCGCATCTGGATCGAACATACTAAAATTGGTGTTTGGGTAGAAAACTCAAAAAACTTATTGGTGGAAGGTTGTCGCTTCAGAAATACCATTGCAGATGGTGTGAACTTCTGCGTAGGAATGGCGGAGTCCACCATGAAGAATTGTACCACACGTGGTACAGGTGACGATTGCTTCGCCATGTGGCCGGCAACTTTCTTGTTGAATAAATTTAAGCCGGGCAATAATGTCATTACACAATGCACGGGTCAATTGCCTTTCCTGGCAAATGGCGCGGCTATTTATGGCGGTGAAAACAATAAAATCTCCAACTGCTTATTTACAGATATTTCTCCGGGATCAGCGATTTTGATCAGCACCACTTTCCCAACAGAAGATCCTAAAACGAACAATCATTTCAGCGGTGTGACGGTGATTGAAAATTGCGACATCAAAACCAGCGGCGGTTGGGATCACAGCTGGGATTTCCGTGCCGCCATTTCTATCTGTATGGACAGACGTGGTATTCCCGGAATCGAAATTAAGAACACAAACATTGAAAACAGTTTCTCAGATGGCATCAGTGTGGTGACTCGTGGCGCAGACAGTAAAGGTCCGGAGTTGACAAATGCGACGTTCAAAAATGTGACCATTACCAAATCTGGAATCGGAGCAGCCGATAAGCATGCCATTTGGATCGACAACACCGCACGAGGAAGTGTGACGATTGAGCAATCAAAAATTACAGACGTTAAAAATGAGTCCAAGAACTTTACGGTAACAACAAAGTAAGGATGTTGGCTTCAGTTAAAAAAAAGATTGGGTGTCAGGTCTTTCGACCTGACACGGATGGTTTGAAACAACAACTCATTGGCAACGGCCAACAGTGTCAGGTCGAAAGACCTGACACCCATAAAAAGGTGTATTGATTTGGTTTTAGCTCTTTAGACCTGACACCCATAAGTAATAAAATATTTATAAGCCATTACAGCATGGGATACATGCTGATATGGCTTTCATTGCACAGGTTAGAAAAATTTGTAGTGAAATGAACAAGCGCTATCTATCGTTGATTGTATGGGTATTGATTGCCGCAAATGTATTTGCGCAAGCGGATGGGATGATTGGCGATCGTATCGCTATTTTTTATCCTCAGGCATTTGATGCGCCCAGACATCTACCTTCCTTGGCTTTGTTGAAAGAACCAGTCGTGAATGGAAGTGTTGCTAAAAGCTGGCAGGTTCGCCCTGATTTTAAATTGGTAGAAAGGAAAAGCGTTGTCGAGATTACATTGAAAGAAACGGTAGATTTTTATGGAACCGGAGAAGTCGTAGGCCCTTTGAAAAGAAACGGTCAATACGTTCAACTTTGGAATTCCGATAACTATGGATACAATAAGAACGAAGGAAAAAATCTTTACCAGTCGCATCCTTGGGTCATGGGTGTACGCGACGATGGAACAGCCTTTGGCGTGTTGGCAGATAATACCTACAAACAATCCATTCAAACAGAAGATCAATCCATCCTGATTACTTCGGAAGGCCCTGCGTTTCGAGTGATCATCATGGAAAGAGAAAATCCAAAAGAATTGTTGAAGGCTTTGGCCGAGTTGACGGGTAAAATGGAATTGCCGCCAATCTGGGCCTTAGGCTTTCAGCAATGTCGTTATTCGTATTATCCTGATGAACGTGTGAAAGCCATTGCCGATCGCTTTCGCGAAGAAAAAATTCCTGCCGATGTCATCTGGATGGATATTGATTACATGGACGGCTATCGCATATTTACGTTTGATCAAAATGGATTTCCTGATCCGAAAGCACTCAATCAATATTTGAAAGACAGAGGATTTAAAAGTGTTTACATGATTGATCCCGGTGTGAAAGTCGATGAAGACTACAGCATTTACCAACAAGGTAAAGTCGGCAATCACTGGGTGCAAACGAAGAATGGCAAAGAATACAATGGCGCGGTATGGCCCGGCCAATGTGCCTTCCCGGATTTCACCAGACCCGAAACACAAAAATGGTGGGCTTCTTTGTATGCGCCTTTCATGAGTTTAGGCATTGACGGCATTTGGAATGACATGAACGAACCTGCCGTATTCAACACACCGGAAGGAACGATGCCGGAAGATAATTTGCATAGAGGAGGAGGGCCTTTGCCTCAAGACTCACACCTCAGGTATCACAATGTTTACGGTATGCTGATGGTGCGTTCGAGCAGGGAAGGTATTTTAGCCGCGAATCCGAACTTGAGACCCTTTGTTTTGTCAAGAGCAAATTTTCTTGGAGGGCAGCGTTATGCGGCCACATGGACAGGCGATAACACTTCTAACTGGGCGCATTTAAAACTATCTATACCCATGTCTATCAATCTGGGATTATCCGGACAACCGTTCAACGGACCTGATATCGGTGGATTTGGAGGTTTCGCAAATGCTGAATTGCTGGGACAATGGATGGCTATCGGAGCGTATTATCCTTTCTCCAGAAATCATGCGGAGAAAAGTTCGGACCAACAAGAACCCTGGGCTTTGGGCAAGAAAACGTTGAATGCCTCGCGAACGGCATTGAACAGAAGGTATCGATTAATGCCTTTCTTGTATACTTTATTTCAGGAAGCTTCCACTACCGGTTTACCGGTGATGCGGCCGGTCTTCATGGCAGATTCAAAAGATAAAAATTTAAGAACGCAGCAGGAAGTGTTTATGTGGGGAGAAGACCTGGTGATCATTCCGAGTTGGGCGGAAAATAAAACATTACCAAAAGGAAATTGGAAAACACTGAGACTTGATGATACACCAGACAATGATGCTTATCAGGCGACATTGAAAATCCGCGAAGGTGCGATTATTCCAGTGGGTCCTATTATTCAAAATACAACCGAGTACAGCATTGATTCACTGACACTGTATGTGAATCCGAATCAGAAATCACAGGCAGAAGGAAGATTATACCACGACGATGGAAATGGTTTTGGTTATAAGAATGGAGATTATGTAGTGTATGAATTCAAGGCAAATGCTGGAAAAGATAACAGCTTGATTATTTCTGTAAATGTTACAGAGGGGAATAAAAAAGTAAAAAGTGTTTATCGAGTGGCATTGGTGCAGGATGCAAAAGTCGTTTATTCGCAATGGTTTAATGAAACAAATATGACTGTTCCATTAAATTGAGATAAAGTTCTGCATTGCGTGAGGGATAGGAGCGGAAAGCCCACAGCGAGCCTCTAGGTTTGATCTTGTTGCAAGAATTGTCGCGAGCGAGGACTTGTAGCACAATCGAGCACGCGAGTGCGAAGGTTGCGCACGCAGTGCTGACCGACCCGCAGGGGCACGCCCTAATTTAAGTATTTATGATTTTCTGGAACAACATAAACTATAATAGTCTCATACAATTAACACCATCATTGACTTTATCATGATGAAAAATAAATCAGCCTATGGAAAACAAAAAAATACTTACCCATAACAACAATAAGCTTTTCAAACGTTTCTGCTTAATCCTTGCCTTAGTATTAAACTTCAATGCTGCATCTATTGCACAATCTACCTATTGGTGGAACGATGCGGTGTTCTACGAAGTATTCGTACGCAGTTTCAAAGACAACAATGGAGACGGACAAGGAGACTTAAAAGGTTTGATAGAGAAACTGGATTACCTCAACGACGGCAATCCGGCAACGCATACAGACCTGGGGGTAACGGCGATTTGGTTAATGCCGATACAACAGTCACCCAGTTACCACGGTTATGATGTCACCGATTACCGCACAGTAGAAGCTGACTATGGAAGCAATCAGGATTTCAAAGATTTTATGGTGGCTGCTCATAGCAGAGGAATAAAAGTGATCATTGATTACGTCATGAATCATACCTCTTCACAGCATCCGTGGTTTACCAATTCCGTAGCTTCATTGGACAACAAACGTGACTGGTATGTGTGGCAAAATCCTAAGCCCACAAACATAGGGCCGTGGGGACAAACCGTATGGCATACCAAAAGTGCAGGTAATAATTATTATGGCATCTTCTGGTCAGAAATGCCGGATCTGAATTACAATACACCGGAAGTCAAGACAGAAATGTTTGACATTGCGAGGTTCTGGCTAGAAGACATGGACGTAGACGGCTTTCGTTTAGATGCAGTTAAATACATTGACGAAGATGGAACAACTTTGGAGGATACACCGGAGACGATTCAGTTTTGGAAAGATTTCAGAACATCCTACAAATCGGTCAATGCCGATGCCTTTGCTGTAGGTGAAGCCTGGACATCGACAGATAAAGTCGCCCCCTATGCCAACAACGACGGATTAGATTATTGTTTTGAATTTGATTTGGCCACGGCTATTATTAATGTTACCAATTCAGGAACAGCTGCAAATGTGACAGCATTAGGGACGAAGATCAATGAAGTCATCGCTACCTATCCCTTTTTACAGTACGGAACTTTTCTTACCAATCACGACATGAACAGAGTGATGTCTCAGTTTGGAGGTACAGTGAATAAAGCGAAATTAGGCGCTCATCTCTTATTGACACTTCCTGGTGTACCGTACATTTATTATGGAGAAGAAATAGGAATGACAGGTACTGGAGTCGATGAAAATAAGCGAACGCCTTTACAATGGAACAATACTGCTCAGGCAGGTTTTACGGCAGGAACACCTTGGCGTGCAGTAAATGCAGATTACACAACGAAGAATATAGTAAGTCAACAAGCAGATGCTGCTTCTATCTGGAATAATTACAGGAAACTCATTGCCTTGCGCAACAATCAGGCAGCGTTGAGAAAAGGAACCTACAAGAGTCTTACATCAACTACGACTACAGTCTTTAGTTTTCTCCGTCAGTTGGAAGATGAAAATATAGTGGTGGTATCCAATATGTCAGCTGCTGTAGCTAGTAATGTACCCTTGACTTTAACAAATGGAGGGATTGCCGCGGGCAATTACGTATTGGTTGAATTGTTGGGCGGTGCGCAATTACCGGTTGTGGTAGATAACAATGGAAGTTTTAATCTTACGATTACTTCTATGCCAGGAAGAGCTACGTACATTTATAAACTGCTTTCAGCGGCAGAAGTTTCTACCTCTATTACGTTGACTGTAGACATGAATGCCATGATTACAGCAGGGCATTTTAATCCGGCTACTGAAACAGTAAATCTTGTCAATGATTTTGGTGTTTCATCCACGGCACTGAGTGATGGGGATGGAGACGGCATCTATACGCTTTCTGTTTCCAGCATTGATATCGGAAGCAAAATCAATTACAGCTACAGAATCAATGATACGAACGATGGACGGGAAGAAGCATCCAGCAGAGAGTATGTGGTATTAGAGGGCCCGAATACGGTAGCGGATATTTATAAAAGTCAAACGGTGACAAGCATAGAAGAGGTACTGAAAAGCGGCATTGCTATTTATCCTGTTCCTGCGAATAAGGAATTATTCATTGATTTTTCGGCAGAATTTTCAGGGATGGTAAATTACCAGCTCTCTGATTTAGTAGGAGAGGAAAAAGTCTCTTCCTCTTTTATGACGAATGGCCATGCCGGACAATACCATTTATCCTGTGAAGGATTGGCTCCTGGTTTTTATGTGCTGAATGTATCTTATAATGGAGTCAAACAAGCCTATAGAATCGTCATTCAGAAATAGCAGGAGCTTAAACTCATAGAAAGCAGCAGGACGAGCTCCTGCTGCTTTTTGTTTGTGTAGTTTCTTGATAAATGGTATAAAAAGGGAGAAGAAGCATGATATAGGCTTTGATCCAGTTTAGAACTTATTACGCACCTTAATGTATTTTAAAAGGCATAAGTTATTAATATACAGTCTGTATAGATTGTTATATCATACGTGGGTATGACGTATTTTACAAGCCCTTGAAAACAAGGTATATATATAGTCCATTTTTTTCCTTTTAACGTACAGTTTTATGAAATTATAGGAAAAAGCCCTGCGTGATAATGAAACAACTCTATGAGGCATAAAAAACACACTTTTTGTCATTTATTGCTTTGTTTTTTAGGTGCAAAATTAATTAACAGTATATTTTTTATAAAAGAAGGTTAAAAAATGAAGCGGCTATTCTTTTTGAGTGAAATCTTACATAAGAAATAAGTGCTAATACGTATGAAAATGGCCTAAAATTAACCTTAAAAACAGGCATATTTCACTAATATTTTTACACCCTGTTGGTAATCTAAGATGTTGTAAATCAATTTATTATTATTGATATTTTGAGCTTTTCCTTGATATTTTTCATGGATAAATAGTCTTTAGTTTTCCTATCCCGTTAATTTGAATCAGTTGTATCTAATGATAAAATCATAAGATTTAGCATGTCGGGTTTGAATGTTTGGTTGTAATGGATCAAATAAAAAATATAATTAAAACAGTAAAAATTGCTATGAAAAATTTAGCTCTTGTTTGCCTATCGACGATTAAGGAAAATCTTCTTCAACGTATCATCTTCACATTACTTGCTCTGCTGGTAGTTGTAAATGCTGAGGCTGCTGTCATTACTTCTACAGGTACTGGTGGTGCCTGGAATGTAGGAAGCTCTTGGGTCGGTGGAGTTGTGCCAGGCACCAATGACGACGTCGTGATTGCTGCCGGTGCTACCGTAACAGTGCCTACTTCGCAAACTTGTCGTTTGCTGACTGTGAATGGTACATTGAACATGACAGGGACAGGCATTACCCTTGATATTACAAATAACTCTACTTCAACGCTTGGTTTAACCTTGGGTGCAGGAAGCAGTTTCTTAATTGGAGCGACTAACACCGTATTATTTTCTACTACTCAAAGTACAGGTATCCAAAACAACGGGGGAACTATTGTAAGCACGGGTGTAAACGGAGCAAATGGCGGAACAATTAGGAGTATGTCAAGCAGCGGTGGAGGTTTTGAGATTGCTGGTACGGCAACTACAGTAAATAATCTTCAATTCATGGGCAACGCTAATTTTAACATCAGCGGTACAAGTTTATTGGTCAACGGTACATTAACTATTCCTGAGAACAACTGGGCGTTTAATGGCAGTTCTAAATCACCTATTTACGGGCCGGGATCTACCTTGTATATTGATAAAAACAATCAAGGCCTAACTTCTAATAATGCATTGACTATAGGATGGTCTGTGCAAAGCGGTACCATTGGAGTTACACCAGGATATCCAAATAATGTGGTGTTAGTGGATATGGGTAGTTCTGCCGGAGGAACAGGCGGAACAGGCTGGGCACCAACAGGCGCTATCGGTTTAAATGGAACATTGCGCGTAGGTGATGGTACACAAAATGGACGTATCTCTTTAGAGAATGTGACCAGCTTCAATTCAGGCGGTATCATAGTTGACAATAACTCATTGATTGTTGGTCCTCCAACAGCAGCTCCGTTTATCAATAGAGGTGATTTTATTTTGCAAGGCGGCACAACCGGTATTTTCCAAAGCATGGGGGCTACGATTAATTTCGCAGGTACCGGAACTTCTGCTTCTCCTCAGGTCATCAGCACAACGGGTACATCTGTTCAGTTTACGAACATGACGGTAAGCAATAACACCTATGTTCGCTTGTTGGATGATGTGAGCATCACCAGCACATTGAACCTCACATCAGGTTTGATTGGAACAAGTGCAACGAATTCATTGAGCATTAACAATACAGCAACCAATGCCATCAATGGAGGAAGCGCGACCTCTTATGTAGACGGTCCATTGTCCTGGTCTATTCCGGCCACGACTTCTGCCAACTATACTTTCCCTGTGGGTGACTTTGCAAATGGTAATGCATTCTTACCTCTTGTATTATCTCCAAATACAACATCAGGCGCAACCGTTACTGCGACGGCATTTAACGTCAATTCAGGTGGTAGTCCTGGTCCAACCGTCACTTCCTTGAGTACGACTGAATATTGGTCGGTGACTACATCCAGTCCTTTTACAAGCGGTCCTTTGGTAGATGTTACACGCACTACTCCGGTAGGAACAAATAATGCATTGGCCTTGAGCTCTACTGCCAATGGCGTATACAATGCCATTGGAGGTACGCCAAGCGGCAATAGTATTTTAGATGGAGGTATAGGTACAGGAAGTCCCGCTTTCATTGTCATTGTACGTGCTCCATTATCGGTTGTAAAACTGAGTGGTACAAACACTACATGCAACAGCACAACGGGTTCTCTTACCGTTGGAGGAAGCGGTGGTACAGGTCCTTATCAATACAGCATGGACGGCGGAGCATTTCAGGCGTCTGGTACATTTACAGGTCTTGCTCCCGGTGATCATAATGTAACGGTAAGAGATGCAACGACAACAACAGCATCAGCGGTGATAAAAGTATTGGGTTCAGTAGTCATCAACGGCGACAACAGAGACGTGATCACTTGCCCTCCTGCTTCTACAACTTTAGTAGCAACCAATTTGCAGAATACAACGCCCGTCTTCACTTGGTCTACCAATTCATCAGGAACACCGGTTCTGCATACGGGAGCAAGCTATACGGTTTCTCCAGCAGTACCCACAACTTATTATGTAAAGAGTGATCTTTATAATACAAATTTGATCACGAACGGTAGCTTTGAATCTGGCAATACAGGTTTCACTTCTAGTTACACACACTACACCGGTGCGCAATATGCTACTACTCCAGGTAACAATGGTTACTATTCCATCTCCAACGCGGGAATTAACCAATGCCAATATTTCAGTACAACCGGTGTGGCGAATCAACCGAGTTTGACTACTCAATGGGGCGGTGTCTATTTTATTGGCGACGGTGCGACTACGAGTTCTATGGTTTGGAGTCAAACCATCTCCGGTTTAACTGTCGGTTTGGTTTATAAGTTTCAATATTATTACGCCGCAGCAAATCCGGATGCAACACGTGCCGTTTTGCGTACATCAATCACTGGTGGTACAGTTTCGCCAGGGGATATTACATGCAATAATCCTAACGCATGGACTCAGGCTACTTATACATTTACCGCTTCAGCAACTTCCGCTACCATTACCATTACCAATATGACTGCCTCTGGAAGTACCAATGGTAACGACTTCTTTTTGGATAACCTGGAATTCCTTCAACCATGCAGTGTGATGTCTTCTATCAATGTATTGGCAGATTGTGCCTTGCCTGTAGAGCTAACGGATTTCAACGCGGCAAGACAAGGTAATGGCGCGCTGTTAACGTGGGGCACAGCAAGCGAATTGAACAGCGCTTATTTCATGATAGAAAAATCATTAGACGGTACCGACTTCTCTCCGATCGGAAGAGTAGAGGCTGCCGGAAACAGTTCTTCTCTTAGACGATACAATTTTACAGATCCTTCTGTTGCCAATGGAATCACGTATTATAGATTGGCTCAATATGACATAGACGGTAGTGTTCACTACAGCCCAATAAGAGCAGTTCATAAAAATGGAGTAGGCGAAGTGGAAATACTTCCTAATCCTAACAACGGTAATTTTGTGATTACTTTAAATAATACAGGAGAAACGAAATCATACGTGGCAGTCCTGAATGTGCTGGGACAAGTGGTGTATGAAGGCGGTGAGTCTACCGCTAATTTTAGAACCATAGATATTTCTCATCTTGCTTCAGGAACCTATTACGTACAAATAAGTACTGCCGGAGATACCATCGTGAAGAAGGTAATAAAAGAGTAGTGTTTGAATGTGTTAAAAATAAAGAGTTTAAATAAAGCAGTTTCGATTGTTAGTTATGAAAACCCTATATCTTGTACATATTTTACTTTTGGGTAAAACCTTGCTCAGGGGATTGGAGTACAAGAGAAAAAGTTTGACTGAACCTGGAATTGACTGGTTAATAAAGTATACCCCAATCTTCTAAAATTTATAGCGTTGAAAAGGTATTTTGTATTTCTTTTGTGCGGACTGTTTTTATATCCCGCCCTTCTTTTTGCCCATGTGGAGTCAGATACCCTAAGTCTGGGTAAATCACTGATGTATAAAAAGTATTCCGGTGGTCCGAGTGCCATTACGCTTTCCAATGCGAAAGCGGCTAAACCGAAAAGAAACTTTTTTAAGAACATGCGCTACTCGGGCTATGCCCGTGTTTACATTCTGCATCGCCAAATGCAGGAGTATTACAACATCGCACCAACAAATGGCTTGTCATTACCTGTCAACCTTACGGTAGGTGATGGTTACCAACAACCTTTACTATTGTTCAGATTAGAAGGTAATCCTACTGCCAAGACTTATTTTCAATCAGAGATTCAATTTGATCACCGTTTGCTGACCAGATACACTACCGGTCCTTTTACTTCAGATACATTAGGTAGAGGAGCAAGTCTCTTTGTGATCTTCAAATTGCAAGGTGCCATTGAAACCAAGATCGGTAAGTTTACCTTGACAGCCGGTGGTGGTGCCAACTGGTTTAGAATAAGTCCTTCTACGCTTTGGGGCTATCAATACCGTGACGATTTATTTGAACGCTATCCATGGGAACCGGAAGGGCACGATTTCGCTCGTTACAATTCCAACTATGCGACCGGTGATATCCCTCGTGACCAGCGTTTCGGGATGCAGGCGACGCAAGGGTTTATATTAGAAGGTACTAATTTGCCTGCAGGATTTGATGCAGCCGTTTTGTATGGCAAAACTCAATCTACAGGAGGTTTCCAAAGTTATTTAACAAATTCTCCGCAAAATTTCTTTGCAGGTAGAATCGGAAAAAAACTAGGTGATCATAAAATAGGCGCCAATTATTTCAACTCCTTTGGATACACGGATAATCAGATCAAGTATAAAGGAATTTCTATGGGAAGTTCAGATAGTATCTTTGTAGAAGATAACCGCATCAGTACTCTTATTGCCACTGTGGATGCACGTTTGGAATTTAAGAAATTCAATATTTACGCGGAATTAGGAGGAGGTTCTTACAATAGCAGGCAGTATAATGACGGCTTAAGAAAATCGAAAGAGGGGCTTGATCAAGCCAGCCGTTACAAAGGTCTTTGGAGTGAAACACTCTTTCTTGAAATAGACACTAAAAAGGAACTGACGTATCTTCCCATAAAACTGAGCGTATACCGCATTGGTCAATACATTGTCAACAACTCCAGCAGCATTTCTAATACTTCTGTAGAAGAAGCCAAAGCCGCACCGGATGTACCGAATAGGTTCTACACCAACTATTACGACGGTATGGTGACCGACATCGGTCAATTGGCAAATAACCGACAAGGTGTTAATCTTTTTACGAATAAAGATTTTGGTAAACTGAAAGCGAAATTAGGTTTAGGCATCGCCCAGGAAATTGTAAACTTGGTCAACGATAAAAGAAACGGTGCACGTGCCTATGCTGTTGCCGGATCTGGTGCCGATACCAATTCAGTGATAACCCCTTATACTAATAGTATTACTTTTGAACACAGACTTAACGGGGTGACGCGATCAAGATTCGGCTTTTATGAAAGATTTACCGGACCTTATCAGCGCACACATTCTATTTTTAGAAGATCGTATGACAACATCGTCATCACGGATACCGATGTGAATTATAAAAAATCATTCAGCACGGCACAATTGGATCTGAAGTATAAATTGAGACTATTCGGGAAGGAATTACTCCTCACAAACTTTGCCAACTACAGTTCTGTACAGGACGATTGGTCACCGATTCCGGTATTCACGGACCGAGCTTTCTTAAGGTATTTCTATGAAGAGTTTATGGCCTTCTATGCCATTCATCCTAAGCTTACGATTGTAGGTTTCTGGGGCATGGAAAGAGTAGTAGCAAATAATAGAACAGAATTAGCGGATGCCAATGGAGACTTGATTACTAATGCTGCCGGAAGACCTGTAGCAGATCCAAATGGAAAACCGGTTGATCAGACAGGTTATGGTTATGGATTGGGATTAGATTATAATTTCCATAGCTCTGCCAGCTTGAACATCAGACAACGCTGGTTCGAGCACAAAGATAAAAACTTTACCAGAGACCGCTTCAGCGGTCATGAAATGACAATTGAATTTAAAGTATTCTTTTAACTACGTGAACAATGCTTAACAAAGTAACGCTTGTACTCTCTCTTTTCTCTGTCCTTTTGGTTACCGAGTTGTCGGCGCAGAATGTCTATTTCACAGGAGTAGGCCGTGCCCTGGTAACGAATGACAGACTTTCAGACAACACCACTGATAGCACTAAATCCAAGGCTTCTGGAGGTTATACCTTATTCGATCTAGGTATCAACGCGAAGGCCAGTGATGTGTTAAGAGCTGGTGTGATCTTGAGGATTAAGAATGAATTCGGAGGCTTCTTTAGTGATGGCGCTTCCTTTGAATTCAGACAATTACAGATGGAAGGTTTGATCGCTAAAAAGGTCAAATACGAGATCGGTGATATTTACCTCAAACATACCAAGTATACGCTTTGGAACGAGGAGCCGATCTACAATAAGTATGAATCGAATCTGTTCAGCTTAAGAAGAGATATTGTTAATTACGAAAACTTTTACATCGGTAATGCCTGGAGGATGCAAGGGATCAATTTGAAAACACAATTGAATTTCAAAAAAGGTATAGAAAGCTTAGGTATAAGAACCTATGGTGGACGTACGCTGGCTAACAATACCACCACAATTCCTGACCGTTACTTCTATGGCGGACGCTTGGATTTGACACAAAGCAAATACATTCGTATCGCGGGTAACGTAGCTGGTATCAGTGATATCGCCGGCACAGTGAAGTCAGCGCAGGTTGACTATAAAAACATAGTCTATACAACAGATTTTGATTTCACCTTAGACAATAATGATAATTTTAGATTTGTACTAGGTGGTGAAGTAGGAGCTTCTCATTTCGAATTGAAAAGAGCAAGTGATTCCACTGCTAATAAGTTTGATGATTTCTTCTACGACTTAGGAATAAAGGCAACCTATAAACCTTGGAACTTAACCTTAGGTGGTTCTTATAGAGATGTTGGTTATAGTTTCAATAGTCCGATGGCGCAGACCCGTCGATTCTCAGCACCAGGGGAGGTGATTGCAAGCAATTTCCCTTTGATGAATGACGATTCCACTTCGCGTCCGATCGGGATATTTGAAACCTATTCTCAGGAGAGAAGGTTATACAATCAAGCCATTTCAACTACCTTGATGAGCTATTACGTACAATACAACATGGTAGAACCGTACGGCAAAGCTACTCCGAATAGAAAAGGCTTTACAGTGACCGCAGAAGTAGAAACACTGAACAAAGTATTTAATGCCAATGTAGAAGCCAATTTCTTGTCTGAAAGCGTGTCAGAAGGAGATTCAATTACATTTGAAAAGAGAAAATTCAGTTTGATCCAGGGAGGATTGGTATTCAACCTGAATAAAGTATTGAACTTTGAGAAATTGATCGCCATTAACGCGGGCTTACGAACAGAAAGTTCTAAGCGCGGAGGAACCAATAGTATTGATTTGTCGAGCAGCTTGATTGATGT
The DNA here is from genome assembly GCA_029237685.1 of Cytophagaceae bacterium. Taxonomy (GTDB): domain Bacteria; phylum Bacteroidota; class Bacteroidia; order Cytophagales; family Cytophagaceae; genus JACMQM01. The sequence continues at coordinate 15,707 of JAQZBV010000081.1, forward strand.
TGGTCTGGATGTTGAGGTAATTAAAGACTTACATGTATTGGGAGGAGCAAAACTATTCAACGTAAAAGGGAACGAAGTGCAGGCTAGAAGAAATCAGTTAAATCAAATTGAAAGTTTTACTCCTCAGGAGTTTAATCAATCGCAAACAATCATCGCGGCTGGATTACGCTATGATTATGGACAGGGATGCTATTTCAGCGCGCATTACCATGATGTGAGTTTCAATGACAAACAAACAGATCGCAATACATACAAAATGAACCAATTGTTTTTTGTATTTGGATTGAAATTTTAATCTTTAAAGAAAGGAGAATTATGAAACGCATGTTCAAATTTTCGATAGCTATTGTATTCGTATTGCTGGCTGTTATCATTGCTTGCAATAGAAAGAATCCAGAATTCATAGGTCCGGCATATATTGATGCCCCGGAGAATTTGGAGGCGGATTTTACAACGGCAGCTCCTATTCCTGCTCTTGGAGTGGACTTTGGCTTGAATCAGAAAGTTGATTTTA
>JAQZBV010000082.1 GCA_029237685.1 Cytophagaceae bacterium
CGTTGAAAGGGATGTTGAACAACGTTTGTCCCGCTCCGCCCTGCGCGTAAAAATCGTTGAAGCCCGGATAAGCCACACCCATGGCTGTTCTCAGGCCAGGTGCGCGGTTTCTGTAGAAGTTCTCCACCTGCGCGTAATGATCACTTGTACCCGGCGACTGATAGGGCCAGGCATACTCGCCGTCTGCGATCCCTCCCACTTCACCGTTCTGGTATTCCAGCGGAAGCAATTCCGCATCGATGCCTGACATGATCGTGTTCCATCCGGAAGCATACTCGATAGAGGTAGGACCGAAGATGCCTACCAATGGACTGTTCGATGGGCCAAAGCGAAAATAGTTGGAACGGTTGAAATAATTGTCGCGCGCATACAGCATGCTGTTGCGTTGCGTATTGACATTGCCGCCGGTGAAACGGTCTTCCACCACCAGCGCGAATTTTAATCCAGCAGGAGCAGTGCCGTTGACAATGGCGTTGGAGTTTCTCAGGTTGGAATTGATGTCAGGTACCGTACCCACCGTGCCGTACCAGTCAATCAGGATACCATCCACGCCCGACAGTTTCATCAGCAACAGCTGGTAATCGACCACGTCCGGATCACTGCTGTCGTAGGGACCGATCTCCGGATAATAATGCGCCGCAATTTGCCTTTTACCTGAACCATCGATTACGTTAGGATTTTTGTTTTGCATTTTCCAATGGTAGCCCCAATTGCCTGCACCTAATGTCATCGGTCCGTCGAACCATGGCATCATGTGCATGTAGATCGGTTTAGGATTTGATTTCTGTACATTTACAGGTGATTGCCCCACAACCCAAGAGGGCAAACCGATGATCAATAAGACGAGTAAGAGTAAGTGTTTTTTCATAGCTAGCGACATCTAGGGTTATATTACTATTTGGATAAATAATATACTTTTTCAAATGAGCTTATAAATATGAATAATCCATAATTATATAGTAATATAATAAGACAGCAATTTATAAATACTTTACAATACACTTATAAAGAGATAATTGAAATGGAATAAACTGGAATTAATAAAGCGGAAATATGAAGGAACAGGAGTGCATTTAAGCCGCCCTTTGTCTATTAATCGTTCCTTATGGGCTACAGCCGGAATGAAAAGTAAAATCGAGTAGATGGAGTAAATGAAATAAAAGTAAATTGAAAAGATACTGTAACGGCAACACTCATCCCCATTAACAAGAACAATTCAATGCCTTAATACCAGAGTATCAATTTGACAAAATTACAGTGAAGGAGAATCAACTCCAACTGACTTATACTTATGATGGCAATAATCAATCGGTAAAAGACAGCATTCGTGTAGATTTAAATAAATACGTTCCCTGACAATACCAGCTATTAAGAACCATTAACGAAGCAATTAAAAAACCGCAAATGAAACTTTATTATTACACCCTACTCCTATTCACCTCTCTTGCTCTTTTTACAACGTGCAAGAAGAAAGAAGATGTTAAAACAGATTGTGAGAAATTGAATGAACAGCTGGTAGGCACCTATGAAATTACAGTAACTACATATCCGCTCCAAACTTCACAGGAAGGCGATACCAAAGACATCTTGGTATTCCCCGCTTACAACTGCGACGGAACAATTCAATTTAATAACCTGTTCCACTTTTTTGGCTGCAATGAATTTCCTTTTACTGATGGTAAGTATTTTCAGGTAAGCTATGAAGACGATGCGGAATGGCAAGGCGCGGAGATACAAGGAACAGGAAGTATCATCCACGGTATTTTTCATTTTGAAGGTACAGTAATCAATCGAGGCAATGAATACATCATTGTGCTGGATGGGAAAAAGAGCAGCAGTTTTATGCGAACATCCGCTTGCTAAGCTAATGCAATTAAAATGAACTCGTTCGTCTGACGCCAATCCGACAGACTCGTTAAACGGAGTAGTTAAAAAAACAGCACCAGCCATGCCGGTGCTGCTGATTCATTATAATTCCCGGAAAGTAGTTCCGATCGCCAATAGAATAAAACCTGCCAATAATAAGACATAATTGTATTCGGTGAGCACAGAAACATTAGCATAATGCCCGATGATGCCCAGCACACCGCATACTAAGCCGATGATCCAGGTAATTCTTTTGGGTGCAGAAGGTGAAGAGTTTGCCATACCTAGCGGTTGAGGGGTTAGTGAATAATAGTAAAGATATCACAATCCTTGACATTTACACCTTTAACTTTCACTTGCTATAACAAATGAACACCCGCAGCCCTGCTCGCATAGTACAAATAAAATCTCTACATGCTAGATCGCACCGACACCAAAGAACAAGATTACCTCTATAGAGTTACTTCACATCCCCGATTGGAGTTGACGGACATCGATCGACCTAACAAAAGACAGTAACGAACAAACTTGACAAATAAAAAATTGAGAATTGAAGAAATAAAAAAAAGCATTTGACCATTATTTCACATGTTCCTCTTAAAGCCTGTAAATCTTTTACCGAATGAAAGCAATAGGGCAGGAGTAAAATCCCCTGCCCTATTGCTTTAAGTTATTGTAACTTTATAATTTTTCGCACAATCAATTGACGATTGTTCTGATAACGTATCACATACAAGTCAGGCGTCATTTCGCTGCTGTTCCATTCAAATCGGTGTATGCCTGCAGACAAATATCCTTCGTTTAATACCGCTACTTCTTTGCCCGTCTTATCGTAGACTTTCACTGTCGCCATTCCTCCTTCTTCTACATTCACTTCTACTGTTGTGGTAGTGGAGAAAGGATTGGGTGAATTGCTCAACTCGCTTTCATTTTCTGTAGCGGATAATTTTGCGGAGGACTGCGCGGCAGCGCAACTACCCGACAAAGTCCAGGCATCTGTCCAGTAAGCGCCCGTACCCGGTTTATAGGCCCAGGCCGCACCGTTGCACCAGCCTGAATAAGGCCATGGTTTACATTCATAGCTATTACCCGCTTCTTGAACCTTGCTGCCTGTTGTGTAACCACCATTTTCTACATACTGCGCAATACCTGAGCACGTATTAGAGATTACTTGTTGTACAGTGACTGTAATGGAAGCGGTTGTCGTGCTTGCCCCGGAATTATCTGTGGCTTTTGCAGAGAGCGTATAACTTCCTGCAGTAATACCTGACCACGTGTAAGCGTATGGTGCCGTAACGTCTGAAAAAATCAACGTACTGCCATTGTAGAAATCTACTTTGGCAACGGAACCATCGCTATCAGATGCATTGGCAGAGATCACCATGCTGGCGGGTGCTGTAAACGAGGCAGTGTCACCCGGTGCTGTCAGCGAAATAGTTGGAGCTACATTGGGAGGAGGAGTTGTCGCCACCCTGTAATAAGCGGAGGCAGGAATGACTTGCTTCGTGATGCCAGGTCCGGCGTAACTGACAGATAATACCTGCCCACCGCCTTGCTCAAAGAATACAACTCTGATGGCATGCTTACCTGCTTTCAATCCTATAGTGCCTGAAGCTTCCTGCACACCGTGTAAGCCATCATTATTTACTACTAAGGCAGAACCAATGTACAGCTGACTGCCGTCGTCAGAGCTGGTGTAAAACGTGTAAGATCCATCCGCCGGCACGTTGACATAGCCGGTATAACTGAAGCCAAACTGATCGTCGCGGTTGCGTTGCGAAAGATCAGGAGTAGCACTTGTTCCGGTTTTCACAGCCTGTAGGCCAGCAAAATTTGGAAGTACATTCCAGCTTCCTTGGTAATAGTTATAATTTACTCCTAAGACTGTGTTCGCAGGATTTTCCGGCGTACGCAATGTTATGCCTGTTTTTACAACGGTTTGAGACAATTTATTGTAACCGGTAGAAGCTTCCCATACATTCTCATTGGCAAACTGTATGCTGTACTCCGGACGCAGCGCCAGAGCAGGATTGGAATCGGGCAGGTTTAGGTAAGCTTCATACGTGCCTACCGGAAGAGATGAAATATTGATTGACTCTACGATACTGAAAGTTCCTTCCCATGTCCTCGGATCTGTCAGCAGCACGAAAGGATATACGACTCCTGTGCCGGTGTTCTTAAGCACGATTTGCGCTTGTCTGGCTTTAAACAAACGGGCATAGCCAACATTTTTAATGGAAAATTCGACATTCAATGTAGAGGCATTGTTAGTAAATTTACTGTTGTTCAATACATACCGGTAACCCAGTTTACGAAGAATATCTGTGTAATGTCCGGAGTTGATCCAATTGGTAAAGTTCTGCGCATAATAATCTCTGTTGAGTGTACTCCAATTGGTAAGATCCAACTCCAGCAAAGCATTTGCGCCGTTGGTACGCGGTGCATTCAGACCATTGGTTTCTCCCATCATGGGTGTATACTTTGTTTCATTAGACAAGTACGTATAATCGGTGGTACCTACGGGATTTTGAGTTTGACTACCTACGTTGTAGGTTCCCATATCTCCCCACTCATTCAAAAAGGCATCGTTAAAAAAACCGATTCTCGCCTGGGCGGTATTCTGATAAGCGGTAGCGGCGGTCAAAGTTGTGCTGCCATACATGGCTTTCTTCGCTTGCGGATAACGAAGCTGAATAGGAATATTGACCGGTGTCGCGGCCAACATGGCATCCACTACTTGCTTTCTATTTTGCCACTGCGTGCTGCTGATGCTGCCGTCGGTACCAAACTCTGTAGAGTTCGTATAGTACCATTCCCCCCATGTACCAATGAAACCTGCTTGATGTGTCACGATAATGTCTTTGTTGGTTTCCAATACCGGTGCCAGTTGCTGGAGGTGTTGAAGAATCATAGATTTCACGGGTTGCTGAGCCGAACTTCCTTCTGCATTGCTGTAAGAGAAACGAACGATGCATTTCAATCCTGAAGCACGGATGCGATCGAAATCAAGCTGGATGTTGCTCAGGTAGGTGGCCGAAATCGTTGAACTCATAAACGAGTTCAATAGAAAATAACGGAAGATCACCGTCACCTTATCCGATCCTGTTCTCCAGCCGCTCAAGGTAGAGCTGCTCAGGTTCGAATAATTGGAAGAGGTCGTATAGTTATTGTCCGTAATGGAATACTTCTGCAAACCCCGTTCAGGGTTGGCAAAGACACTGCTTGATTCGGTGTAAGAAAGCGTGGTTTGCGAAAAGCCAATACTTCTTAAACACATCATCCCCATAAATAATAAAAGTAAGCTGGTTATTCTCATAGCATGATTGATTTAGTTTATCTTAATATATCGTATTCTGCCAACAAACACAAGGAAAACGCCCTACGCGTTCATACGGAAACAATACGTTTAACCTCCTATAAATAATATGGCGAAAATCTTATATTTGAAGCAAGCGCTGCAGGTAAGCCCTGGGTTAGATTAAAATACAAATCCCAAATGACATCTATTAGACTGGTGTCAGGTCTTCAGACCTGACACGGATGGAGTTAACGCTGACTGCCTGCTATTGTCCAACAGTGTCAGGTTTGAAAACCTGACACCAAACAAAAGGCTTGTAGTGATTGAAATCACTGCATAAGGAAGTATCGTTCATTCCATGAAATGCGAACACTAAATAATCACATGAAATTTGACAAACATTTTCCGACTGAACGATTGAAATCCTACATCAATTATTTTGTAGTGTCGGAAAATGAATGGGAAAGTGAATACAAAATTTTTCCATCTTCCGGTTTGGTCATTGGTTTTCAATACAAAGGGCAACTGGCTACCATAAGAAACAACACCGAAAGCAAACTGACATCGGCAGGAATTACGGGGATTTCAGACGGTTATAAGATCTTCAAAAATTCAAACGACATCGGAACAATTTTGGTATTTTTTACTGAAATCGGTTTTACACATTTTGCTTCTCATCCTGCTCATGAACTCTTTAATTTAAGTCTTTCACTGGATGAGATTTTTGACAAAAACGATGTACTGGAAGTGGAAGAAAAATTGGCCAAGGCATCTACCGATAAACAGCGAATAACAATTGTGGAGCAATTTCTATTGGCCCAACTCAAAGACATTGAAACCGACAAATTAATCGTTGAAGCGATAAAAATTATTTATCAATCCAAAGGAACTATCCGAATAAAGGAGCTGAACGAAAAACTAGGGATCAGTCAAAGTCCATTTGAAAAGCGCTTCAGAAAAGTGGTTGGAACAACCGCTAAAAAATTTGCGTCCATTATTCGGTTCAATTCGGTTCTTGACAATTTGGATAAGAGCAAATCATTGACTGAAATCTGTTACGAAAATCATTTTTTCGACCAGGCACATTTTATTAAAGACTTTAAACAATTCACGGGAGACACCCCCGAAAACTTCAAACGCTTCTTGTAGAAAAACGATTTTTTACAATTACAAGAATGGTGAGCATTGCAATTTTGTGTGGACATCAAGCCAATGCAATGAAAACAATAAACTTAATAGTAGCCCTTATTCTATCAGGTCTAAGCATGATGCTTGGCTGTCGTTCAAGCAATCCTTTAACCATTAAAACCCATGAAAAATGTTTACAGTAGAACAAATCAAAGCGGCGCACAGCAAAGTGAAATCAGGTGCGGACTTCCCTTCGTATATTCAGGAAATTAAGACCTTAGGTGTTACGCACTATGAAGCCTATGTCTCCGATGGACATATTGATTACCATGGGGCAAACAAATATACAACGAATGTGCCGGCCAAGTATGAACCTTTAGCGATTTCTGATATTCCGAAAGGGGAAGCATTTAAAGCGGAGCTAGCGGCGCACCAACAAGGGAAAACAGACTTCCTGGCCTTCATTAAAAGTTGTGCGGACTTCGGTATTGAAAAATGGGAAATCTGTATGGACAAAATGACCTGTACCTATTATGACAAGGCAGGACATGAAATACTGGTGGAAGAGATCCCACAATAAGCCCTGTTTATGAGCTTCGCAGCGCTTAGCTACTCAACAGGTAGTATTAAAAATAAAGGCTGATAGATGACATCAATAGATGTTTGTCTATCAGGCTTGTTAGCTATAGGCATCTTTACTGACTTCTCCATAGGATCAACAATGACCAAATGATAAATGGCATTTTCCTCTAAAAGAGAAGGTATTCTTTTATCTTTACAGATGGATTAGCCGGACTTATTTAAAAAGGCTATCCTTAATGCAAACAGAAGTAGTTCTCTTTTTCATATAACTTACCACAAAAACCAATCATTAAGCGAGCCTTTCATGCCAGATCACATCGACTCCAAAGAACAAGATTACTTATACATTGCTGCCTCTCAAATCCCTCAAGCAGGACAAGGGCTTTTTTCGGCAATACCCATTTACAAAGACGAAGTGATTTCTCTTTTTAAAGGTGAAAGGCTAACGGACAAAGAAGCAAAACGCCGAGGAGCATTGGGAGAAGATGCCTACTTCATTAATTGCCTCGACGGCTCGATCATGGACTCTATGCACACGGCTTGTTTTGCCAAGTACGCCAACGATCCGGATGCATCCGGAGGAAGAATAACCAAGAGTGCGTTCAAAACAAATGCCGACATCTCACTCGATGACGACAATAAAATTTGCCTGGTAGCCAAACGGAACATCAAAGCAGGAGAAGAAGTTTTCTGTAACTACGGCAAAAAATATTGGGTAAATTTCCATAAATTAATCAGCAGTCGGTAAATCATTCATGATTTGTTTGAATGGCTAGCTGGTGACAACAAACAGTAGAACTACATTTTTAAAAACAAACACCATGATCAACCTGTTCTTAAAAGCCAAACACTGGCAACTTTTCCTGCTCACTTTTGGGATTCCTATGATTTTACAATTTGCAATGATGGTTATCCTATTTACCAGCATGCACAGTGGAAGTCAACCGGATCCTGCCTACTTTATCGCTGTGCTGCCGCTCATCATGCTTTTATTTATAGCGGTCTTTTTCGGTTGGTTTTGGTCAATAGCCATTGGACTTCAATCCAAAGTACCGCAGGATGTAAAAATGAAAGTAACGAAATTTAAAATCTTTTTCTTCATACCACTGGTATACATGGTCTTCTTCCTGACGTTCGCCCTATTCTCGTTTTCAGGCGGAGCGCCGAATCCTTCGATCATCTTTGCGATTGTACCGCTTCATTTATTCTCCATGTTCTGCATCTTTTATTCCCTTTATTTTGTGGCCAAAACAATCCGGACAGTGGAACTGCAGCGAGCAGTCAGCTTTTCAGATTTTGCAGGAGAATTTTTCATGATCTGGTTTTACCCGATCGGAATATGGATCATACAACCGAGGTTGAATAAGATTGTTGGGGAATAATAATCCTCCTGTAAAGCGAGGTCTACAATCATAAATACAACATGAAAAAGCTAATCTACTTGTCACTCTTTATACTGGCATCTTGTCAAACCAAGTCTATGGAGACAGTTGAAGACAATGATACTTTGGTCCAAAAGAAAATAAGTCCTAAAACTGCCGAAGATAAAGAGGAAATTGAGTTTATAGACTCTACCATTTACCGGTCAGATAAAAATATCTATGTAAAGATAACGGCAGAGGCGAACAGTGACCTATACCTTGTAAGCATCACTTTATTCAAAAAGACTGGCAATCAATTGATCGTACTTCAACAGATTGATTCTTTGGAATCTCAGTTTGGCAATGTCATTCCTACCTTTGAAGATTTCAATCAAGATGGGATAAAGGATCTTAACCTTCAATTCGGAACCGGTGCGCGAGGAGGAAATAGTTATTCTTATGTTTTTTTGCAAAATAAAGAAACAGGACGTTTAAATTTTATTGAGAAATCAGACTTCAATCCTAACCTTCACTACGATACCCTAAGGAATGTCATCACCAGTGTATCTCTGTACAGCGGAACAACTTTTCTGGATTATGAATTAAAAGGCAATAAACTTGCAGCAGTAAGCGGCATAGATGTTTCTGCCGACGACGAATGGACGTATAGAAAACACTATACCATCGATAAAGAAGGCAAGCGACACTTCTTCAAAAAAGACAGTGTAAATGATAAGGGCGAAGGTCTTTTTTCAAGAGATTAAATCATTAGAAGCTACAAATGAAAGAAACAGGATTTATAGGATTAATTCTGATTGGAATAAATGCCGTGGTATCCTACCAAGGATTCAAGGACTACAAGTACCTTGACAAATATTCGTTCAAAACTTCCAAGATAGTAGGAGATAAAGATTACAAAAGATTAATCACTTCCGGCTTCCTTCATGTGAGTTGGATGCACCTTATTTTTAACATGGTCACTTTATATTGCTTCAGCTCAGAAATAGAGCTGTTACTTGGAGTACCTAAGTTTTTGCTCATTTATTTCGGAAGTCTAATCGGTGGAAATTTATTCTCACTCTATATTCATCGTAACCATTATGACTACAGTGCCGTGGGCGCATCCGGCGCGGTGAGTGGGCTGATCTTCGCATCCATCGCTTTGTTTCCGGGAATAGAGATCGGTTTCGTTGGACTCCCCTATTATATACCAGCCTGGATCTATGGAATAGGTTATGTGCTGTACTCTATTTATGGCATCAAATCTCAAAAAGATAATGTGGGACATGATGCGCACCTTGGAGGTGGATTGATCGGTATGTTCCTTGCGATTTTAATGATGCCATCGGCTCTAACGAACAATCTCTTACCGATTGCTTTAATTCTGTTCCCATCCATTATATTCTTATACTTGATCATTGTCAAGCCTGAATTTCTCTTATTCAATACTTGGGTTCAAAATAAAGAAGCCGTTTATACCTTCGAAGACAAATACAACTTGAAAGCGCTGGCCAAAGAACAAGAGATCAATCAACTCCTGGATAAAATAAACAGAAAAGGCTTCGATGGTTTAAGTGCCAAGGAAAAACAACGATTAAAAGACCTTACGCAGTAAATAGTATCACAGCTAGCACATAACGAATGACCATTCAAAATAAAAATATTCTCCGAATCGGTTTAGGCTTGTTGCTCTTGATTCTGAGCAACATCATGGGACATTTTTTCGCTACGTTTTCTATTATGATCACACCTGTCTTGTTGACCTTAATTATTGGTGGATTAAACGCTTCTTTCTATAAACAAAATTTCAGATTAACTCTAATTTACAATTTCGGCCTACTGCTATTCAATGACTTCTTGATTCGTTTATTTGCAAGTGGCACACACGATCAAGAAGGCAAAGATTGGGTCTTTGTATTCTTTGCTATGGCATTTATTTTAGCATCTATTACTATGCTTGTATACGCAATTACGATCGAGGACAAACCAGACCATCCATCGAAAATAAAAAGCATGCTGCTGAATATTTTTACTTTATTAGTTCTCACGACGCTGACAGCCATATTTTATTGGTATATCCTTGCAAACATATGAAATACTCGAGCAAGTATTTATAAATTTTCATAACGCGCCCTGATAAAACTAAACATACCATAACACATCAACCCTACTCCCATAATCGCGAGCAGATAAGGTCCAAAAGTCATATGATGGAGCTGACCAAAAGCTTTAGAAGCACCGCCTGCCTCTGAAGAATTTTCATGAAAAGCTGCTTTGGCAAATAACCAGGCAATCATTAACCATACCATCCCTCTTGCAGTGTATCCTATTTTCCCCGCACTCCACAATATTTGTTTGCTTTTAGTCCCACCCAGTTTCTCTACATGTTTTTTATACTTTTCTGAAAGACCATAATAAATTTGATAAATCCCTACCCCAAGGAGTATAATTGCCGATAGTCCAACCAACCATTGACCCAGGGGTTTGTTCATCATTTCTCTGGCCATCTCTTGTTTTCCATCTCCTGAATTGGAAGATTTAATGGATAAAAGCATACAACTCACGTGCACAGCCATGTAGCCATACACCAGTCCGCTTAACAGATAGCGGGCTCTTGATAGAAGACCTTTCGCCTTATTCCCTTTGTGCTCCGAATCAGAGATGGCTTGGATACCTCTCCAAATACAATAGGAGAAAAGGCCAAGGGCAATAATACCTAATAAAATCTGACCACCGGTCTGTTGATATACAAAAGCAAAAACATCTTCCTTATCGGTTGAACGCGTAGACTTGCCATTGATGTGAAAAGCCGCCATAAAGGTTAATACACCCAACAAAGTATATACAATGCCTTTTGCAACCAGACCGGCTTGTGCAATGGGCTTCAAATAAGTAGTAGTACGGATTGACATTTAGTAGGATTTAGACCGTTTCCTTAGGAATCAAAAACTTTGCCGCATTCCCATGCTGCACGAGCAACCCTTCTGTGAAGATTCAAAACAGAAAGTTTTAAGATAAACGAAATAAAAGTAAATTGAACCAAACTATAAATACCATGAAAAAACTTTTATCCTTTAGCCTACTCTTGTTATTGCTGTCCTTCAAAAGTGACACGAACGCTGTGATTGAATTTCGGTATCCTAAAAATAAAGAAGCTAAATTCACTATGGATACCAAACAATTTAAAAGCTTCACTAAAGAATGGCGAGGCGAAGATTATTATTTCATGAGTGAAGGAGTAGATAAGGGCTTCATGTGTTCCGTGTTGTTTTACAAGCTCAATAGCCAGGAACAAAAAAAGATGGTGGAGCCTTTTGGGGGGATGACAAGTGCAGGAATTCCTTTTTTATATTTTTCAGAGACTTCCAACCTGAAAAAATACGAAAGCAATAACGTAAACTGGGGTAAAGCAGACGATGATTTTATGTTTCGTCACAATGATATATTGGAAGTAGAAGGCGTTAAAATTAAACAAAAGCACATGTACGCTTATGCCATGTTTGGTAAAGATCTATTTGTAAACGTCCACCTTTCGAAAGTAAATTGTTCTCCTGAAGACTCCTTGGTGATGAGAAAAATCTTGGATGGACTAAAAAAGTAATTCTTACAAATTAAATCAAAATACTCCACCATTCGATTAAAACAATAATCTTATGAAACCACAAGGCAAAACCATTCAGGATATTTTACTAAACCTTCCCGAGGACAGGCTTGAACCTTTTAATAAACTGCACGAGGTCATTGTAAAAAACTTACCCAAAGGATTTGAGCCTGCCATCAGTTACGGTTTTCTGGGTTATGTAGTGTCGCATACACTGTACCCCGCCGGTTACCATTGCAAGCCGGATGAGCCGCTCCCCTTTGCATCTATTGCTTCGCAAAAAGGATCCATTAATTTTTACCACATGGGCTTGTATGCCGATCCTAAATTATTAGAATGGTTTGTGAGCGAATATCCCAAACACAGCAAACAAAAACTGGATATGGGGAAGAGCTGCGTGCGTTTTAAAAAGATGGAAGAGATTCCATATAAACTCATCGGTGAATTGATGAAAAAGATGAGTGTAAAGGAGTGGATTGCGCTCTATGAGAAAAATTTGACTCCGCAATCAAAGAAGAAGTAAACAAACTCTATAACTATCATGTTATTCATTGGTTGGATGAACTAATAAACTAATTCCACCGGCGCCTGCAGGGAAAATGATAAATAGCTAAACCATGACAAAAAGTAAATTAATAGAAATGCACAACATGGGCATCGTTGTCGAATCGCTCGATCAGGCTATAGCTTTTTTTTCAGAGATTGGTTTAACGCTTGAAGGCAGGTCCATCATTGAAGGAGAATGGGCAGGACGTGTAACCGGATTGGGTGATCAGTGCGTAGAGATTGCCATGATGGTCACTCCAGATGGACACAGCCGTCTCGAACTTTCACAGTTCATCAAACCAGCAGTGATAGCCGATCACAGAAATGATCCGGTGAATGCGCTGGGCTATTTGCGTCTCATGTTTAGGGTGGAGAATCTTGATGAACTGGTATCCAGGCTCACCAGCCAAGGCGCTCAGCTCGTTGGAGAAGTAATGCAGTACGAGAACACCTACCGTCTTTGCTACATCCGGGGCAGCGATGGACTCCTGGTCGGATTGGCGGAACAGCTGGGGTAATGCAGGCAGCTGATGCTATTGTTTCCTATCTCTTTTTATTATATTGTAGAAACTAAACAACCATAAAAATTAATCCTATGAAAAGAGACAAAATAATATTTTGGATTACAACAGGTTTTATCGCCCTGTTTGAAGGTGCCATGCCATTGGGTACGCTGCTCTTTAAACCTGAATATGTGACTTTAGGCACCAAGCCATTGGGCTATCCCGACTACTTTGCCTTTGCGCTTGTTATATTTAAAGTTTTAGGTGTCCTTGCTCTGCTCTTGACGAAACTGCCTCCTAAAATAAGAGAATGGGCCTATGCGGGTTTTGCTTTCAATTTAATTTTTGCCGTGATCAGTCACGTGGTAGTGGATCAAAACATTTCATACATCGTAACTCCAATAGTCATTGGCGCTGTACTTGCAGCTTCTTACATCTATAACCAAAAGGTCAACGCTAGTTGTTAAAACAAATGATAGCAGGCGCATTGCAACACTTGCTCCTGCTATCCTCTATTTCCGATAAGTAAAATGATAAGAGATATAAATAGAAGTTATAAACTCTAAATTAAACCATGGATGATCTCCCAGAATATCAATTTTAAAACAAGATTTTTAGTAGCGGTCATCTTAACGTTTTCAGGAATAACAGATGTAGTGCTGGGTGAATTGATCTTGCACAGATCCATTGACCTGGGGCCGATCCTGCTGGTACTAGCCCTCCTCTTTATCCTTCAAGATCTCTTCCTATGGGTTCGCATCGCCTTCCTCCTGCTCATCGGGGCTCTGGTGCTATACCAGGTAGGTTCCATGATCCTAAACAGCTTTACTATTTTAGAAAATATTTTAAAAGCGGTAACAGAACCGGCAGCCATTCCTTTATATGTTTCCTACCTAATTATTGGTATTTTATCTTTTCTCTTCTTAAAGACTGATGTGATCATCCAACGAAAAGCGTAAATAGCAGAGCAAGGAAATCATGAACATCAGCAATTAATTTTGACAGCGCTATATGAAAACAATTCTTTTTCTTCTACTCACCGTTTTATCCCTAAGCGCCTTCGCTCAGCAAATGACCTTGGCGGAATGGAACCGCGAAGCAGAGACCAATATCCGACTCTTGCCGAAATATGGATTGGTACAAAAAACACCGGAACAACTGGAGGCTGATGAAGCCTTCCTAGCAGATATGGCCAGTAAAGGTCTTAGCAGAAAAAAAGCCTCAGAAGAGTTTATAACGTTAGGTTTCAAATACCTGTACAAAGACATCAAGATCGCTATGTACCGCTTTAATCAAGCCTATATCCTGGACTCCATGAATGTTGATATCTACTGGGGATACGGTGGCGTATACATGGTGCTGGGAGACATCAAGAGAGCCAGGGAACAATATCAGATCGGTCTGCAAAAGGACGATAAAAATTATAAAATCATCACCGATTTAGCAACCTGTTACATGATCGAGTATTATGAATTATCTCCGATAGATCCCGCAATGGCGGAGTTAAAGCTGAACAAAGCCATTGAACTGTTTACACAATCCTACAGCATTGACAAAAATTACCAGAGTAATCTTTATAAACTGTCAGTATGTTATTACATCAAGAAAGACTGTGACCATGCGCTCAAATACTATAATGAAAGCATGAAACTGGAAGGGGAACAGATGACAGAAGAATACAAAGCAGCGCTAAAGGAAGCCTGTGGGAAGAAATAAGTTTTTTATGATTGAAAAGCTGTTACCTATTTAGAAACCGATCTACTCCTCAAAGCAATTATGCGAATCTTTGCGCTGCTTATACTGGCATTTTTTGTGAGCTGTTCAGACAGACAGACTAAAGAAATACCTGTGAATGAAAATCCGAAGCCAAGTCTATCGGTTATTCAAGCATCGTTTCCATTGAGACTTCATGAAATAAATCTTGAAGAGGCAACCAATACCGTTCAAGTGAATGATGGCATCGTTTTAAAATTGGAAGAAACATTTCAGGAATACACAAAAAGCATTGAATTTTCTGACAGTTCGCAAAATATAAAAGACTTATATATAAACACCCTTCAGTTGCAAGACAGTCTGCATACCCTTTTTGTGATGCTTCTAAAGGCTTATCCCACAGGAGAACTGAATAGTAAAGTTTTATTTTACGACAATCAAAAGAAAGCATTCATAGGAGAAGCTTTGGACTTCAAACTATACGCATTGTATGACCTTTTGGATGGAACACTAATTCCGACAACACTAAAGAAAGACTTTAACATCACTTCCCCTGAAATTGAGTCGCTAGATTTTAACAAAGACGGGAAGAATGATTATCAATTCAAAAGACTCTGGCACAACGGAACATTCAATGCTATGCACACCACCATTTTAACAGTAAACAATTCAACGTCAGACACCTTATACTTTTGCGAAAAGGGATTAGGAGAATTAGCAGGAAAGAAGAGCTGCTTGTAGTCTATTTAATCAAAGCATAGCCTAACAAAATCCTATCACCAACTAAATAGAACCAACATGAAAACAGCCCTAAAAATAACTCTTGTATCGGCCATCGCTTTATTGACTTTAGGCTTTACGAACAAAACACAATTAGCAAGCATCGTTTCGGATCAGGATTGTCTGATCTTGCATGAAGGCACCTTTAAATACGGCGATACGAATAATGAAGTGAAAGTGGTGATAAAAGGTAAGAATCACACGGAGTACCATGAAAAGGGGAAATACGTCATTAAATCTAAACTGGAATGGGTCAATGATTGCGAGTACAACATGACCATGACCAAAATCACCATTCCTAATTTCCCTTATGGCGTGGGAGATGTGATGAATGTAAAGATCAATGAAGTGGTAGGGAATGAAATCTATTATACCTCCAGAGTGAAAGAACAAAGCTGGACAGGGAAATTAATCAAGCAAGACTAGTGATTTGTTTTAATTAAGAAAACACTCCTCTCTCAAACATGAAAGCTAATTATTTAATCATTCTTCTAATCTGCATCGTTTCAGTTTGTGGAAGCTATTTTGGCCTTAAAAGCTTGATTCAATCCCAACAAGAGAGAAAAAATTGGTCGGCTGAGGAGCGGAGCATGATGGTAAAAAAATGCATCGAAGAATCCAGAACCAATGCGCTTCAATATCCCAAAGCCACGCAAACCTACTGCGAATGCGCGCACGATAAACTCGCTGCGAAACTCAGCAAACCGGAATACATGAAGCTCCTGAAAAAGTCGCGGGATGAAATCATCAATACTACAGTACCCCTGATACAAGATTGCCTGACGAACTATAATAAGGACATGCAGGAAGAAATGAGAGCGGCGGGAACAA
>JAQZBV010000003.1 GCA_029237685.1 Cytophagaceae bacterium
ATGCCAATCAATCCTGTGGATGCCGGATTGCATACCAGACCGAGCAGTATTCCACTTGTATTGAATACACCATTTTCTATTCTAATTACTGCCTTTCAACAAAAGCAAGATCCGGTTTATTATTTTACGCCGGAAGAGGCCGTACGTCACTTCTCTGTAGATTACGAAGTCAAACCGTATCAGCGTTCTTTCAAAGGAAGAAATGTGGTGGTGTTGATCTTAGAAAGTTTTGGTCAGGAGTATGTGGGTTATTACAGCAAAAGGCCGGGTTATACACCTTTTCTGGATTCTTTATTGAAGGAGTCGTATGTATTTGTCAATGCTTTTTCAAACGGTAAACAATCAGTGGATGCCGTACCTGCTATACTCTCCGGTATTCCGGCTTTGTTGACCAGGCCGTTTACTGAATCTAATTATGTAGGCAATCGCATTCCTTCTTTGGCTACTTATTTTGATCAACAAGGCTATCACACACAGTTCTTTCACGGCGGAGAGAATGGTACGATGGGCTTTGAAGCATTTTCACAATCTGCCGGCATAGAACATTATTATGGTAAAAAGCAATATCCTACAGTCGAAAAAGACTACGATGGCAATTGGGGGATTTTTGATGAACCTTATTTAAAGTATTTTGCGAATGAATTGACGAAGAACGACAAGCCGTTTTTCTCTGTTTTGTTTACTTTATCTTCTCATCATCCTTACACGATTCCAAAGCCCTACACAGGCAAGTTCCCTAAGGGAATCTATGAGATTCACGAAAGCATCGGATACAGTGATTATGCCTTGAAGCAATTCTTTGCGGAAGCCCAGAAGCAACCTTGGTACAACAATACCTTATTTGTCATCACGGCCGATCACACGTCTCATAGTGAGAGGAAGTTCTACCAGCACGGTCAGGGTATGGGGATGTATGCGGTGCCCATCGCTTTTTACGATCCGTCCACTCATTGGAAGGGTGTTGATTCAACTCTCATTCAACACATCGATCTGTTTCCAACGATTGTCTCGTTAACCGGCGGTCATATCAAAGGAAAGTTTTTCGGACGCAATGCCTTTGATCTATCGGCCACGCACGATGTATTGAATTATAATTATGGTGGTACGTTCAATTACCTGCTCGATAGTACGCAGGTCGCTTTCAATGAAAACCGTGCGACCGGTGTTTATCGTTTTCCGCTAGACAGCAACATGAATGAAAACTTATTACAAGATTCTACTGTAAAATTCAAAAAGGAAGAAGACATCATCAAAGCGAAGATCCAAACGTACTTTCAGAGTATGGAGGGGAATAGTTTGTGGAAATAAATAAAGAAGTGGTCAGTTGTCAGTGATCAGTAAAGAAAAAGGTTTTGAGAATAGACACTGCTGGACAGTAGTATAATGTTTGGTTAATCATGCTGTCTAACCCCTAAATCCCCTGAAGGGGACTTGCTCAGTTTAGAGCAAGAGTATATAGCAACAGAACAAGTTCTTTGCTGTTGCAATATACTCAATACTGTTATGTCCCCTTCAAGGGATTTAGGGGCCAGATGGTTAAATCAAAAAAGGTTTCGCATATCATGCGAAACCTTTTTTACTGATCACTGACAACCGACCACTGACCACTTTTTTATAACACCAAGTTCACAATCTTATTCGGAACTATAATGATCTTCTTCGGTGTCTTGCCTTCCAGCCATTTCACAACGGCTTCATTCGCCATCACCTGATCTTCGATTTGCTGTGGAGTAAGCGTCACAGGTAAATTGATTTTTACGCGCACTTTACCGTTGATGGATACGGGATATTCGAAATCGTTTTCCTGCACGTGTGCGGCGTGGTACACAGGGAAGGTAGCGTTCAATACCGTTTCTTTATGTCCCAATAAATTCCAAAGCTCTTCCGTCAAATGCGGAGCGAAAGGAGAGAGGAGCACGACCAACGGCTCCAAAATTTCTTTCTTGTGGCATTTCAAAGCCGACAATTCATTCACGCAAATCATGAAAGTACTCACCGGTGTGTTGAAAGAGTAACGTTCGATGTCTTCTTCAATACGCTTGATGGTTTTGTGCAAGACTTTCAGTTCTTCTTTGGTTGCCGCCTCATTGCTGATGGTCAACTTGCCTTCGGTATCGTGGAAGAGTCTCCATACTTTTTGAAGGAATTTATATACGCCTTCAATACCGTTGGTGTTCCAGGGTTTGAACTGCTCCAATGGTCCCAGGAACATCTCATACATACGCAAGGTATCCGCGCCGTATTCGTTCACAATGTCATCCGGGTTGACCACGTTGTGCTTGGACTTGGACATTTTTTCTACTTCATGTCCGCAGATGTATTTGCCGTCTTCCAAAATAAACTCGGCATTGCTCAGATCCGGTCTCCACTTTTTGAAAGCTTCTGTATCCAGCACATCATTGTGTACGATGTTGACATCCACATGCAAAGGCGTGGTATCGTATTGCTTGCGCAAACCATGAGAGACGTATTGATTGGTACCGCTCACTCTGTACACAAAGTTCGAGCGACCTTGAATCATACCCTGGTTGATGAGTTTTTTAAAGGGCTCTTCGTTGTGTACGTAACCGGTATCTTTCAAGAATTTATTCCAGAACCGAGAGTACAACAAGTGACCTGTCGCATGTTCCGAACCGCCGATGTATAAATCTACCTGACCCCAATACTGTTCTGCTTCCTTGCTCACTAAACGTTGCGTGTTCTTAGGATCCATGTAACGCAGGAAGTACCAGCTCGATCCGGCCCATCCCGGCATCGTGCTTAATTCTAAATTGCGCGCAACGAAGTCCGCGTTGCGACCCAATGGAGGCGCACCGTCCGGTGTAGGTTTGTATTCGTCAATAGGAGGCAGCTCTAATGGCAATTCACTTTCCTTAAAGAGTTTTGGCGTATCACCGTCAAAACTTACCGGAATAGGTTCGCCCCAATAACGCTGACGTCCGAAAATGGAGTCGCGCATTTTGAAATTGATTTTCGCTTTACCGAATCCTTTTTCTTCCGCATAAGCCACGGCTTTGGGAATGGCTTCCCTTACCGTTAAGCCGTTCAAGAAACCGGAGTTCACCATCGTTCCGGCTTTCGGATCGAAGTCTTCTTTGGTGATGTCGGTCCGTTCGCCTTCTTGTACCGCAATGATCGGCAGGTTGAAGTGTGTAGCGAATGCATAATCACGGGTATCGGAGGAGGGAACAGCCATCACCACGCCTGTGCCGTAACCGGCCAATACGTAGTCTGCGATCCACAACGGAATTTGTTCGTTGGTAAAAGGATTCGTTACATAGCTTCCGGTAAAGCAACCGCTCACGGTCTTTACGTCGCTCATGCGGTCTCTTTCACTTCGGTTCTTGGCTTTGTCTACGTAGGCTTCTACCGCTGTCTTTTGCTCGGGTGTAGTTAATTGAGGGATCAATTCATGCTCCGGTGCAATGGACACGTAAGTCACGCCGAAGGTTGTGTCTACACGCGTTGTGAATACAGTCAAGGTAATGTCTTGTCCCGTTACTTTGAAATCCAATTCCGCGCCCAAAGATTTTCCGATCCAGTTGCGCTGCATGTCTTTCATCGGCTCCGGCCAGTCGATGCTGTCCAGGCCCTGCAATAAGCGATCTGCGTAAGCTGTGATACGCATGATCCATTGTTTCATTTTCATGCGAACAACAGGATAACCGCCGCGCTCTGACAAACCGTCTTTCACTTCTTCGTTGGCCAACACAGTTCCCAACTCAGGACACCAGTTCACCATCGTTTCAGACAGGTAAGTCAGTCGGTATTTTTGAAGCAAAGCTTCTTTTTGTTTTTCGTCAAGGGCTTTCCAAGCTGCCGCATCAAACGATTCGGTATGTTCATCACAAGCCGCGTTGATGCCGGCATTGCCTGATTTCTCAAAAGCTGCGATCAAGGTATCGATCGATTCGGCTTTGTTACTTGTTTTGTTGAACCAATGATTGAACAATTGCACAAAGATCCACTGTGTCCATTTGTAATAGTCAGGATTCGACGTACGTACTTCTCTCGACCAGTCAAAAGAGAATCCGATTTTATCCAATTGTTCTTTGTAACGCGCAATGTTTTTCTCTGTGGTGATGGCCGGATGCTGGCCTGTTTGCACGGCGTATTGCTCTGCCGGTAAACCGAAGGAGTCGAAACCCATCGGATGCAACACATTAAAACCTTTGATGCGTTTGTAACGCGCAATGATATCGGTAGCGATATAGCCCAGCGGATGACCTACGTGCAAGCCTGCTCCGGAAGGGTAAGGGAACATGTCGAGTACGTAGTACTTGGGTTTGGAAGTGTTTTCAGCAACTTTGAAAATGTTGTTTTCTTTCCAGTAAGCTTGCCATTTTTTCTCGTTGGAGACGAAGTTGTATTCGGACATGGGTGTTAAGTATTGATAAGATGAATAAGTGTTTTTATTGAGAAGATGTTTGGTCTTTGTCTATTGGTCATGTAAAGTTAGGCTTTTTCTTGGGCGTTTCCCTTCGGGCCGGGCTTTCGCCACTCGCTTTTTTCTTTGAATCAGACTTGGATGTATAGGCCATCGGTAGAATCAAAGAAAAAGAGCTCAGACAATGGCTCAATCCCTAACGCGAAGACGTTGTGAAACTACTCCATGGCTTATCCCCTGGCAAGCCATCGCTTCTATTCCCAATGGTTTAAGTAACCTTCCTTCTACCTGTCGGGGGATAGGCGGGGGAGCGCATTTAGCAACAGCAACGAATAATCTCTTGCTAAATACTCAAACTGTTGCTGTATTTGCGTTAGGGATCGAGAGGAAAGCCCGAAGCGTGTGGGCCTTTGCGCGTGAGACGGACTTGGAGCGAGAGCCCGACCCCGCCATCGACGTTCTATTCTCCTCGATGTTACTTGTGCGGGGGAACGACCACATCTGTTCCGAATCTTGAGATGAATCCTAATTGCATCATCAATCCTCTTCTTACTCTTCCACATTAGTGGCTAATCTCTATCCCTCAAAACCCACTTCCCCGCTAAATTAAGCATTTTTACCTCCCTTTGGGCACTCCAATCCACAATTTACTGCATCCTTCAAACTTTTTTTATAACTTAAGCGTTAATGAACCTGAACCCTAACTCAAAAACTATGAAAAATATCGCTCTAGGTCTTGTTTTCGCCTTCTCATTGGCTCTTTCTGCCAGCTCTTTTGCTGCTATTACAAACAATGAAGCTTCTGTATGCTGCTCAATCAGCGATAAAGATAAGGACAAGAAGAAAAAGAAATGCTGCGCTACGAAAGAAGGCAAAGAGAAAAAATGTTGCTCTTCTAAAGAGGAGACTAAAACTGAAGAAGCAAAATAATTGCAAGCATACAGACTTATTCACGGTGTTGATAAGTTCAAAGAGAAAGCCTTCCTCTAACGGGAAGGCTTTTTTATTTTAGTAGCTCTAAATCATTCCCCCCTTTCCATGAAGCAATACCACGACCTGATGCGCCATATTTTAGACCATGGTGTCACCAAAACGGATCGCACCGGTACCGGTACCATCAGTGTATTTGGTTACCAGATGCGTTTTAATTTACAAGAAGGTTTTCCGCTGTTGACGACAAAGAAAGTCCACGTGCGTTCGATCTTCCATGAGTTGTTGTGGTTTCTGAAAGGAGAAACAAACATTCACTACCTGAAAGAAAACGGTGTCAGCATCTGGGACGAATGGGCCGACGACAAAGGCGAACTCGGTCCGGTATACGGCTACCAGTGGCGCTCCTGGCCCACAGCCAGCGGTGAACACATTGATCAGATCACGAATGTGATCAACATGATCAAAAAGACCCCTGATTCCCGTCGATTGATTGTCAGCGCATGGAACGTGGCGGATGTCGATAAAATGAAATTGCCTCCTTGCCATGCCTTCTTCCAATTCTATGTAGCAGACGGTAAATTGTCTTGCCAGTTGTACCAACGCAGCGCGGATGTATTCTTAGGTGTGCCGTTCAATATCGCTTCTTATGCTTTGTTGACCATGATGGTCGCGCAGGTATGCGGCTTGCAGCCCGGGGACTTTGTTCATACATTAGGCGATGCGCATTTGTATTCCAACCACATCGAACAAACGAAATTGCAATTGAGCCGTGACTTTCGTCCATTGCCTCAGTTGGTGATCAATCCGAATGTAAAAAGCATCTTCGATTTTAAATACGAGGATTTTGAAATAAAGAATTATGATCCTCATCCGCACATCAAGGCGGATGTAGCGGTTTAGTTTTTCATACCATCCTTTTTCTTTTCTTTTGCTCACCCAAAAGAAAAGAAACAAAAGAAAAGGGGCCACCAAAAGAAATGAGAGAAG
The DNA here is from genome assembly GCA_029237685.1 of Cytophagaceae bacterium. GTDB lineage: Bacteria > Bacteroidota > Bacteroidia > Cytophagales > Cytophagaceae > JACMQM01. Next base: position 6,308 of record JAQZBV010000003.1, read on the forward strand.
AAATTGTGGCTCTAGATACTTTACGAAGTTAATTCCTAACGATTTCTTCTCTCATTCGCTCTTTTCCTGGACGCCAACCGCACCAGGCTGTACGTTAATATTATTTTATTTATCATGGAAAAATTAGATTCCCTTCGCCAAGTAGCAGACTTTCATACGACCTTCGGTCATCCCATTTTGCCTGAACCAACGGTGCCTGCCGCAGAGCGCAGTGCTTTGCGTATTTCTTTACTGCAAGAAGAGCTAGACGAATTGAAAGAAGCAGTAGAAGCCAATGACATCGTAGGCATAGCGGATGCTTTGTGTGATTTGCAATATGTATTGTCTGGCGCGGTGTTGGAATTTGGTTTGGGACAAAAGTTCAAAACTTTGTTTGACGAAGTGCAGCGCTCCAACATGAGCAAAGCCTGCAAGACAAAGGAAGAAGCAGAACAAACCATTGCGCATTATCAAACCAAAGGCACCAACAGTTTTTACGAAGAGAAAGACGGCTTGTTCTTGGTCTACCGTGAAGGCGATCGCAAGACCTTGAAGTCTGTATTTTATTCGGAAGCGGATTTGAAGGGGTTGTTGTGATAAGGATACGCTCAAAGTCAAAATTACTTTTCTGAAAAGATTAACAGTTACTTTATTAACTGTTTTTTTGTTTGTTGAATGTGCCAAGAAAGTTGATCCTAATACTGATTCTTTCGACGTTATTAATTATTATGATTCTATTCAAGTAAATGATAGAAGATTAAGTGAAGATAGTATAGGGGAAGTTATCGAGCCAAAGCGAAACAATAGATTTTATAATGAAGGTGATATTGTCAATTTAGAATGCGAGTATTGCGGAGAAGTAGATGAATGCTCCGAAGATTGTAATTGCGAAGGAAATTGTAATTTAGATTGTTCTTCCTGTGCTGATAGATTTGAAAAGCATAATAATGATGATGAGTCAGATTACGAAGATGATAATTAGCGTTAGGGATTGAGCCATTGTCTGAGCTCTTCCCGCTTTTTCAGCGGGAAAGCGAGTGGCGAAAGCCCGGCCCGCAGGGAACGCCCCAATAAAAAAGATTCGAATTATTCTCTGGATTATATTAACTCTACTCATTAATCACTAATTTATCATCCATATTCCTTCGATCCATAAAATTTATCCATGCGCGCCGAACTCAAACACCTCCACAGCCCCGACATCGACAACCTCAAGGAATACAACCCTCAGGTCACGGATGACTTTGGCTTTCTGTTGCAAGTGATGGCAGGTCCGAAAGGAGAGAAGGGCGAAGAGAGTTTTGACATGATGGTGGTGACTCCCAAATGGCTCATGAACAAATACGGACATTCGGAAGTGATTATGGGCAAGCATTATGTGATCGTGTTTGAATACAACTATCAAAACCTCTACAACCGGTTGCAATACGAAATAGAGGCCTTTGAAGAAAAGAACTGGGAGAAGATCGCGCTGAAATTGGCGCGTCTTGGACATTGGGAGTTTGACAACTACAAGGATTAGTTATGAAGAGTACATTACATAAGAATTATAAGACTGCCTCTAACCTCATCATCGCTACGCTCATTTTAGATCCGATTGAGTTTTTCTATTCCAAATATTTGGGAATGACAAAAGATGAAATCGTATTTGAAGGCTTAGGTATATTGTTTATCGCTTTGACCGCTTATGCCATTCGTAAGGGAGTAACCTGGGTGAAATATATTTTATTGGTTTTTACCTTGCTGGGTATTCTGGCTATTGCGATGTCTGTAGGGAAAGTTAACGTAGTTTCAGTATCCATCACCGTTCTGCAAGTCATGCTGATGGCCTGGGCATTGGTGCTGCTCTTCAAGATTCCGGGGCCAACGGAGCAGGACGCCTTAGACAGTGATATTTAAACCAACCCTTAACGATGGAATCCCTTATGATTTTTTTTAAACAACTTTTTGCCAAGCTACAACCTGATCAGTTTTTCTTTGTTTGCGCGACCTTGTTTGGTTTGATTTTTTTGGTGCTGACACCTCCGTTTCAGGCGCCGGATGAAATCAATCATTTTTACAGAGCGTATCAAATCGCGGACAGGCATTTGATTGCAGAACAACGGGACCAAAGGGTGGGAGGAGAAATTCCGCAAAGTCTGGTTTCCCTGGCTTCTGATTTTAGATGGTTAACCTGGACCGCCAGTCAAGGAACAAGCGCTTCTTATATTTGGCATAAGTTTGAAACTCCTTTGGATGCGGGCAACAGACAATTTGTCGACTTTCCCAATACCGCCATGTATTCGCCGGTTTCTTATGCGCCACAGGCCGCTGTGTTATGGTATTTGAAGCCCTTTCAATTGTCTCCGTTGAGTTTGTTTTACTGGACACGATTGGCCACTTTAATATTTTGGGTCTTTGCACTGTACTTCACGATACAAATTCTTCCTGTTTATAAATGGGCATTTACACTGCTGGCTATGCTGCCCACGTCTGTATTCATCAACATGTCGATCAGTGCGGATGTGGTGACCAATGCCTTGGCTTTCTTCTCCATAGCTTATGCGCTGAAACTCGCTTACGAAGAACCGGTTGTTTCGCGCAAACAGTTTATGGTGTTGTGTCTGCTCACCTTCTTGTTGGCTTCAGTGAAGATCGTTTATACGCCTGTATTATTGGTTGTATTACTTATTCCTAAAGTAAAATTTGGAACTAAGCGGCAGTATTATTCTAAAGTAGTTGCTTTGGCTGCGATTGGCTTGGCGACGGCTGTGTTTTGGTCGATGATCATGAAAGGATTGTATCTTCCCTACCATCAGTATAACCCTGCCTTCAGAGGAGATGCTTCGCTGATGGATTGCGCGGACATGTATCAACAGACGAACAATATGCTATCTCATGGTTTCTACCTTGTAAAGGTATTTGTTCATTCTTTGATTGAATCCAGTGATAGGTATTACCGTGGATTCATCGGTACATTCGATTGGCAGGATACTTATTTACCTTCCATTTTTATTCCATTGGCTTACGGCGTGATCGTGTTGATTTTTCTTATTGATGGAAAAAAAGAAATCAAAGTTACCGCTGCTCAGAAGGGTATCCTTTTAGCGGGTTTCTTCAGCATCGTTTTTCTTGTTCTTCTTACACAGCATTTAATCAGGGATTGTGTCGGTGGAGATTTAATTTATAGCATTCAGGGCAGGTATTTTATTCCTGCCGCTCCTTTATTGCTGTTTGCTTTTTACAATACAAAATTCAGTTATGAAAAATGGGTGGCACCCGTTGTGACAGTGTTTACCGTTGTGGCTTTCATCGTGTCTTTTGTTGTATTGTATCAGCGCTATTATACAGAAGAAGTAGTTTTAGAAGTCACCGATGTGACGTGTGATGCGGAACAATTGGCAGAAGGAAATTTGTTTAGAAGCGATATGGTCAACGCTTTCTTTGAGAACGGAAATACGCAAAGCAAAGAGCAGGCGAGGTCAGGTGTGCATGCTGCTAAGGTAGATGTTAACAACGCCTTTACTTTTACCTACCGGATGCGTGATTGCGCGGCAGGCGATTTCATCACGGTAGAAGTATGGAGATTAGGTACAACAGGACGGGTAACTATCGTTAATGATACCTACCATTTGTACGCGGAGACCATAGAGTCCATTGAAAAAGATAGCAAAGGGTGGGAAAAATTGGTGTTAAAGTATAAAGTACCCAGAGACCTGAGGGGAGATGTACTAACAGTATATTTGTTCTTTAATGAATCAAAGACTCCAACTTACTTTGATGATATACATATTACTCATGCTAAGTTCAAATAGAAAGAAACATTTAACGAAAACCTGCCATGTATCCTGAACGCTTCGACAGTTCTACGCTTACTACGGAAGACAATACTTTATTGGCAGAGTTCGCTGCGCGTCGTGCCCTTATAGGGCGTTACATCCATCAATTGAAAATGCATTTGTTTACTTGTCCTTCCTGTGGATTTCCCAGTTTACATCAACCGGGTACTTTTGAATTGTGCGCCGTATGTGATTGGGAAGACGACGGGCAGGACGATGAAGATGCCGATGATATAGTAGGCGGTCCGAACGGTAAATTGTCACTGACAGAGTACCGTGTTGCGACGGGGTATTCCTTGCGTGCTCTCGCTCATGAGCTCAAAGGAGAGCTGCTCAGCGATCCATTAGAGGTCTTAAAGGTGATTCAGCAACACGAAGAACGAATGGATGTTTTTCAGGAAGAACACTCTATGAATGTAGAAGAGGATCATCCGGTATGGGAAGCCTGGAAAAAAGAAAAATCAAAGCTTCGGGTGGACTTGATTAAAAAAGGAAATTATTTGTCATAAGGTAGCGATGAACTTGTTTTATAAACTGAAACCGGATCTTTTTTTCTTGTGCTGCTCGGCTGTATTTGGATTGATTTTATTGATCGTTACCCCGCCGTTTCAAACGCCTGACGAGTTCAACCATTTTTACAGGGCTTACCAGATTTCGGAAGGAAATTTTGTAGCGATTAAAAAAGACAATAGAGTTGGTGGAGAGTTGCCAGAGAGTCTTGTTCGTCTTACGCAATCTTTCCGTAACATGCCCAGGAGAGAATACATAACCACTACCTGGACAGACATTTCAGATCAATTTGATATTCCATTAGTGCAGGATCGTAAGGTCTTTGTCGACTTTCCTAACACCGGCATGTATTCGTTCGTATCCTATGCCCCACAAGCGATGGGTATTTTCGTGCTGCGTGTGTTTGATTTGCCTCCCTTGTATCTTTTTTATGGCGCACGTTTGGCAAGCTTGATTTTCTGGATTTTTAGCATTGCCTTTGCTATTCGCAGACTTCCATTTTATCAATGGCTTTTTGTGTTATTGGCTTTACTGCCGATGTCCGTTTCTACCAATATGTCTGTCAGTGCAGATGTAGTGACGAACGTGCTCGCTTTTGTCGTTATCGCTTATAGTTTGGATTTGGCCTATAAGCAACCCGTTGTTTCATTGCGCCATGTACTGGTGTATATCGTGTGGGGTATATTACTTGCCTTAGCGAAGGTTGTTTATATCCCTTTGATTTTACTTTTCCTATTGATACCGCATCGCAAATTCGCCAGCACGCGCGCACATTACTTCACGATCGTTTTGGTGTTTGCCGGTTCTGCCATTGCTGCGATCAGCTGGTCCGTTGTGATGGGTAATTTATATGTTCCTTACAGTCTCTATAATCCTGCCTTTCGTGACGGTCCGATCATGGCAACCTGTTTGGTACCTTGCGCCAATATGCAGGATCAATTGCACTACATCATGAGCGATTGGACTTATGTACCTGTTGTGTTTATTCATTCGATCAAAGCCTCTTTTGATATGTATTTTGAAGGCTACATCGGTACCTTCGGATGGCTTGAAACGACTTTGTCTATTGGCTTTATTTACTTTTCTTACGGGATTATTTTTTTGGTCGCTTTATGGGATGGATCTTCTTCTTTCCAAACAGGGAGGTACTTTAAACCTATGTTGATCGGGAGTTTTACGGTAGTAATTGTTCTTCTCTTACTCACTCAGCTGTTGACCTGGGTATGTGTTGGAGGAGACTGGATCTATATCATTCAGGGACGTTATATCATTCCCGTAATGCCTTTGCTGTTTATGCTGTGTTACAATGTCAAGTGGAGCCGGCCTCAAGTGGTAATAAAAGTGGTGAGTGTATTTTCTGTACTGAGTTTGAGTTATACAAGCGCCTTCGTTTACCAGCGTTATTTCGACCAGGATGAAGTAGAGATCATTCGTTTTTCTACAGATGTAGAAAAGGTACATGAAACGTATTATTTGACTACCGATCGAGCCGATGTGTATTTGGAAAACGGCAACACACAAAGTGATGAAAAAGCCCGTTCCGGTAAGTATTCGGTAAAGGTAAGTTTTAAACAACCTTATAGTTTGACCTACCGTCTGCGCGAGTGTAAAGCCGGAGACAGCCTCTTGGTAGATGTGTATCGTTACGGCAGCAAAGGAGGAATCATGATCAGTGGTGGAGAGAATAGTTTTTATACCTATACCGATGATCCGATAGAAAAAGATAGTTTAGGCTGGGATCATTTGCAGAAGAAATTTCTTGTGCCGCACAACATGGGGGAAAAGCAACTCAGTATTTTTGCTTATTACAAGGAAGGGGATGATTCCTCTTATTTTGATGACCTGCGCTTTACCTATAGAAAATTGAAATAAAGTAGAATGGTGATTTGCGTTAGGGATTGAGCCATTGTTTGATCCCGCTATTTAGCGGGAGAGTAGCGAAAGCCCGGCCCGAAGGGAACGCCATGATTATAATAAAGCTCTATATCTAAAGGCGATATCTTAAAATGGAAAATCAGATTTAAGGAAATACAATATTCGTAAAGAAATAATTTTAATCCCTAACGCGAATCATTTAAAAATTAGAATTCTTATTATTTCTTCTTCTTTTTCTTCTTAGGATCTTCATCGTGCTTTTGAATTTCTTTCATCAGCGTTTTCCAATCGGTATGTTTCTCGTTGGTGAGATCAATTGTTTGAGAATAATCGCCTTTGTGAATTTCCAGTACTTTGATGGTCTGCTCCAGGAAGCTTTCTATTTCATGCAGCATGTCTTTCTCTTCTTCGCTGCAAAAAGAAATGGCTTGTCCTTTTTGTACGCCTCTACCGGTACGACCGACACGGTGTACATAGTTTTCTGATACGTCAGGCAAATCGTAGTTGACTACATAATCCACGTTGGCAATGTCGATCCCTCTGGCACTGATGTCCGTAGCGATCAGTATCTTCACTTCACCGCTTCTGAATCGTCGCATCACATCGAGGCGATCTTGCTGTTCTTTGTCGCTGTGAATGGTCATGCTGTGGATGCCCATTCTTTCCAATGCCGACATGACCCGTTCGGCCCGTACTTTGGTACGTACAAACACTAATATTTTCTTATCCGCATTTTCATTGATGACACGCTCCAGAAAGAAACGTTTGTCTTCCATTTCAACAAAAGCGACCGAGTGGTGAATGTTTTTAGAGACCGGATCTTTAGGCGAAATCTGTATGCGGATCGCATTGCGTACTAAAGAGTAGGCTATCTTTTTTATCTTATCGTTGATGGTTGCTGAGAAGAACAAGGTTTGTCTGTTCTTCGGCAGGCGTTTGATGACATCCTGAATATCTTTAATAAAGCCCAGGTCCATCATGTGATCGGCTTCATCCAATACCAATACTTCCACACGATCCAATTTGATATGACCCTGACTCATCAAGTCAAACATACGGCCGGGTGTAGTCACGAGGATGTCTACACCTTCTTCAAATTGTTTGATCTGCGGTGCCTGATCTACTCCCCCATACAAGGAGAATGTTTTAACGCCGGTATATTGACCAATGGTATTGAATACTTCCGTGATTTGTATCGCCAGTTCATGAGTAGGAACCATCACTACAGCTTTGATGCCGTCATGTGTACGTCCTTTTTGTTCGTGTACGATGTGGATGATGGGAATGGCAAAAGCGGCTGTTTTACCCGTTCCTGTTTGCGCAATCGCCAGTACATCTTCTCCTTTTAAAATAGGAGGAATGGACTTGAATTGAATGTCTGTTGGTTTTTTGAACCCTAGTTCTTCTAAACTTTTTTTGATTTCTGGGGTAATGTCAAACTCTTCAAACTTCATATGATGTCATGATTTTGTTGCAAAGATACATAAGCCTGGGCTTATTATTGGCGTTTCTTCTCAATACTTGGCAAAAACACCGTCAGTATGCCGATCAAAGGGAGAAAAGAGCAGATCTGGTACACATAGGCAATGCTGGTCTGATCGGCTACCTTTCCAAGTATGGCCGAACCCATGCCGGCAACACCAAAGGCAAAACCAAAAAACAATCCTGCAATGGTTCCTACTTTTCCGGGAATGAGTTCTTGTGCATAGACTAAAATAGCAGAGAATGCAGATGCTAGTATAACTCCTATCGGAACAATCAAAATACCGGTCCAAAAGAGATTAGCATAAGGTAGCAAGATCGTAAACGGAGCTGCCCCTAAGATGGAAATCCAGATCACGTATTTCCGTCCAAAGCGATCTCCAAGAGGACCTCCCAGAAATGTTCCGGCTGCAATCGAGATTAGAAAAACAAATAAATAATATTGGGAAACTTGTACCGATAAATCGAATTTGTCGATCAGGTAAAAGGTAAAGTAACTCGTCATGCTGGCGATGTACACATTTTTAGAGAAGATCAGCACCAATAATATGCCAATGGAGAAGATGATTTTTTTACGTGGTAAAGCGGGCCTTGCTTCTTGAGCGGATTTCTTTTTCTCTAGGGAGCGAAGCATGTGCTGCGCATACCAGGAGCCGACCCATCTAAGGATGACAAGCGCCAACAGAGCTACTCCGGTAAACCAGATGATGCTGGATTTACCAAAAGGAACAATGATCAGGGCTGCCAATAAAGGACCCAGTGAACTGCCGGTATTACCGCCCAGTTGGAAAATGGATTGTGCCAATCCTCGTTTACCTCCGGAAGCCAAATGGGCGATGCGTGATGCTTCAGGATGAAAGATCGAAGAACCTATTCCGATAAGCGCTACAGAAAGCAGGAGCATTGGGAAGCTTTCCGTTTGTGAGATAACGACCAGTCCAAGAAAAGAAAATCCCATGCCGATAGCCAATGAATAAGGTTGAGGTTTGCGGTCGGTATACAATCCTACTACGGGTTGTAAAATGGAAGCAGAAAGTTGAAACGTTAGCGTAATCAAACCGATCTGAGTAAAATTTAACTGCAACGATTCCTTGACAATCGGATAGATAGCCGGTATAATCGATTGAATGGTATCGTTGAGCAAATGTGAAAAACTAATCGCAAATAAAATGGAGAAGATGGTCTTTTCTGCTCCGGATGTAAGGGTGGTGTCGGAAGTTTTCATGTTATTCCAAGGGATTGGACAAAGATACTTCGAATACTTAAGAGGCTATAAAAAATCAAGTGCTAAATCGCTTCAATAGAGGATAAAAACTTACAGCTTTATGTCGGCCAGGTGACAGTAAGGGAGAGTATTTTATGGTTACTTGCATTATAAAAATAGGAGCTCATGAAAACGTTTTTAATGGTGATGATTAGTTTGTTAGCGTCTGATTTATGTGCACAAACGAGTGAAGTAAGGCTGAAACAATTTAACCTGGAAGGCCAAGTAGCGTTGCAGGGCTATGATCCGGTAGCTTATTTTACAGTGAAAAAAGCATTGAAAGGCCGCAAGGAATTTACTTGTATACATAAGGGACTGAGCTACTACTTCTTTTCGCAGGATAATAAAAACCTGTTTCTGAAGAATCCGGATCACTATGAACCTCAATACGGCGGATGGTGTGCTTATGCGATGGGAGATAGCGGTGAAAAAGTAGCCATCGATCCTAAAACATTTAAACTTACAGGTGGAAAGTTGTACCTCTTCTATAATTTTTACTTCAATAATACACTCACGGATTGGAATAAAAATGAAGACTTGTTAAAAGGTAAAGCGGATAAGAATTGGTCGAAGATTCTGATGACTAACAATTAGTTTTTGCGTTAGGGATCGAGAGGAAAGCCCGAAGAGCGGGGGAGTGTGCGGCTGGCGGACTTGGAGCGAGAGCCCGACCGCCAACGTACTGTCGGATTAAGCGCTAAGAATGAATTGGCGGTAACGTCCTCATGACGATAAACCTTTCCTTTTTATAACTTAGGATGGATCTCCAATAATTCTTATTCTTGTTGCTATCTACAAACAAAAAGAATCTCCCTTTCGAAAGATCCTTTTGCTCGCATTTTCTAACCTAAGTTTATCTATAAGTCTCATCGATTATACCATGAGGCTTGTGCATTTTATGCGCTTTGTGATGCTTTTGATGTTTAGCATACGTTCTGTGACCATGAGGGCCTGGAGTGGCTGTAGCGGCTAGCGTTTGGAACAATAAAATACCGGCTGCTAATAGTGAAAATACAATTGACTTTTTCATAGTGGTACTGTTTAAATGTCCGTGTTAATTTTATAATACAAACATAGTGTTGGATTCTGTAGTGATTTGGGAGGAAATCTGAGGAGATTCTGTAGATGGGAAAAAGTGGTCAGTGATCAGTTGTCAGTGGTCAGGATCCATAGTACATGATTCCAGACCACTGATAACCCAATTTATAGCTTAATGAATTTCTTCGTAAGAACTTTACCGGATGTCGTTACTTCCGCTATGTAGGTTCCGGCCGCAAGTTCTTTGATGCTGACCGAAGCGATGTGTTCGGTGAAGTTTTTTCTCAATACTTCTTTTCCTGTAAGATCCCGAACGATTAAAATCTGATCTTGATTGACGGATAAGTCAACACTGATCATGATATTTAATACTTCCTGAGCAGGTACCGGCCAGAGGGTGAATTCATATTGTTGTGTGAGGTCAACGGCGATAATTTTAGAGGCAGACATTGTTCCGTCTTTGTCATAGGCTCTGAGTCTGTAATAATTAATCCCTTGCGAAGGATGTGGATCGTAGCATACATAATTCGTTAAGCTCCCATCAAATCCCTTCGCTTTGAGATCATCTACATAGGTCCAGTTAGAAGATTCTGCGGTACTTTTTTCAATCACAAAATAACTCAAGTCTTTTTCATGTGCGGTGATCCATTGCAGTTTCACCGCAGGATTTTCTAATGTCGCGTAAAAAGATAAGAGATCAACAGGCGTTGGTGAAAGGTCTTTGATCAAGATGGCGTAATCTTCTATTTCATTGTATACATTGTCGATGCAAGGATTGGTCGTTTTGGCTTTCCAGTTGTCATAACCTGCCACCCGCATCCGAACAGGTGTGTTGAGCACGGTAGTGTTGGGAATGGTAACATTGGCATTGTGCGTATAGGCTCCTACCGGTCCATTGTAGACCCGTTCGCCGGCATCGTTAAAATCACCGTCGTTGTTGTAATCGATCCATACCACGATATTATCCCCGTCATAATGGGTTCCCCCTTTTACGATTAAAGGATAAGTAGACCCCTGGTATACGACCGCCGTTTTGGTACAGGTGTAATCTACATAAGAGGAAGTGAGTCCGCTATTGTTGTTGATGTCTGAGAATTGCACGCCTGAAATCCCCAGGCCATATGCTCCACCATAAGTACCTGTTACAATAGGCGTGCAGGCTGCATTTACGTTCAGTTTAAAATAGCGGATGCTGTTGGTTGTTGTACTCGCACCTTGTGCATTGGTCACTGTAAGGGATACCGTATACTCTCCCGATTGGGTGATTTGCAACATCGGGTTTTGTGAAGTAGAAGAGGTTTGATTGACATAGGTATAACCGGCAGCCGGCGTAATGCTCCAGCTCCAGGACGTTGGTTGTCCCGTAGACAAGTCATGCAGCGCATAATAGGCATTGCAGGGATCTTTAGGCGCTTGATTGCCGCCGACTGTTTGTTGTGTACTATAAATTACAAAATCAGCAAGGGGAGGTTGTGGTGTAGCTTTGTACAGTTCCGCTTGCCAGATTCCGCGGCCATACGTAGATACGCGGATGACGCTGTTGGCCGTTCCATCGTTGAACATGTCCATGTCTGTGATATCTGCCACGGTAGGCATGCCTCTGGAAAATACAATCCAGTCAGCCATGCTGTTGTCTCTGTAGTATACGCCCGATGCCATCGCTACATATACCGCATCGTTGGTACTGAACCGATCGTGCATGATTTTTTTAATACCAACATTGGGTAATGACCCGGTGATGTTGGTCCAGGCGGCTCCCTTGTTTGTAGACTTGTATACTCTGTTTCCCAGGGTTACCCATACAATATTGGTATTGGTATGGTGGGCTTCCATACAGGCGTCATTGTTGGATGATGCACCGGCAGGAAAAGGTAAGGTGGTAAATGCAGGCGTCGCGGCGGTGGCGTTATCACTTCTGAAGATGCTGTTGTCTCTTCTTACCATGTATAAAAGATTGGCATCGACTCTGGATGCCGCGCCGTGTTTGTACTCCGAATTGCCTGCATTCGTTAAAGGCATTTCTTTCCATACGGTTGTACCTTTTAAGGTTTGAGTGATCCAGACTTTGTTTTTATACGCATAAGCAAGGTTGGTATTCCCCGGGCTGATAAGGTATCGAGGAGAGTTGCCTGTATTATTTGTAGGAGTAGTAAGGTCATTACCGAGATTGTCCTTTGTGGCCCAATTGCCTTGACCTGTAGTGGATCTTCCTCCTGTCATGTCAAAGGTGTATTTATCATATTGCCTGTCCGCATACATGAACGTCTGATTGAATTCGTCCGATTCAAAATCTTCGTAATAGTCACCGCCTCCTATGGTCGTGATGTCTTTGTTCCAATACATTTGTAACCCGTTGTCCTGGGTACCACCTAAGTATAGTTCTTTGTATAAATGGTTTTGGCCATAAGAAGCATATTCTGTTGCGGCGAGACCATCACTACATGATTCCCAGTTGTTGTCGTTATTGTCCCAGGTGCGGGCCATGCCTCCATCTCCTGCAATGTATAATTTATAGGGAGCGGAGTAATGCGGTGAAAACATCAGGTAATGCAAATCGGTGTGCAGTCCATTGCTACCTCCGCAATACCAGCAAGAGCGATTGACCCATGTGACGCCGGCATCCGTACTTTTCCATACACTGTGGCTGCCGATGTAAACAGTATTGGCATTGTTGGGATGTACGGTAATGCATAGGTTATAACCTCCCTGACTACCGGATTCGGCGCCGTCTGGAGCGTAAGCAAGAATATTGGGTTGACCGGTGGTAGGAGGGTCGGAAGCCATCGAATTGCGAGTGAAGGTATTTCCACTGTTGGCAGAACGGAACAATCCCGCGTAGGTGCGGGTATTGCCTTGATGAGCCAATACATACACAATGTTGTCGTTGGCTTTGGAAACGCCTATTCGTAACGATCCAAAGGCGGCTCCGTCTGATGCTACAAGTCCCTCCGCTGCGGCTCTCGCTGTCCAGGTATTGCCCATGTCGTTGGAGACCCAAAATCGTTGGTCTGAACAAGCATATACCGTGTTTGATCCACCGGCTGTAGGTTTCAATACCACATCCCGCATGCCTTCTGGACTTGCAATGTTCAAGGTTTGTATCCAGGTAGCACCGGCATCGGTGGATTTCCATATCCCATTGAAGGTAGCGGCGAGTAACGTGTTGGTGTTAAAAGGGCTCATGACCATGCGATTAACCAGCATACCGCTGATGGCATTGGTTAATTGCGACCAGGTCGCTCCGCCGTTGGTGGATTTCCATACGCCTCTGCCGCCGACCCACCAGTAGTGGTAATCGGTATCGCCTGTGCCGATGTATAAAATATTCGGGTTGTTGTAGTCTACTACAATACAAGACATTTTAGTGCTCCAGGGAAAGAAGTCGGTGTTCAACTGGAACCAGTATTCTCCTTCTGTGGTGGTTTTCCATAAACCTCCGGAGGCAGAGGTTGCCCACATGGTCTTGGGGTTCGTCGGGTGATAGGCAAAGTGAGTGACTCTTCCTATACCGGTAGGTTGCCCTACACCGTTGAGCGGGTATTTGATGATGCTGCTTTGTGTCCAGGTGGTGTAGGTCTGTGCCTGACCAACAAGAGAAACCAACAGCAGGGTAAGGATAAGTAAAAATGCTTTCATGTAGGAGTTGTAAGAGTCTTATTCAACAATGTGGGTATTGACACCTTGAGTTTGGCTTCTCCAAATGGCATCCTGTTCTTCTGTCGTAAGTATGCGACCGGTCTGTGGATCGACTCTATTCTTCATCACTCGACGCCAGTTGATGAATTGTTTGTATTCATAAATCAGGGTGTAAGAATGCGGACCTTGAAAATGCAAACCTTCCACGTCTTCGTGTTCTTCTTTTTTGTACGAGTCTTTCTTTTGTTCTCGTTCGCTCTTATTGTCTTTTTCTCTGGTATCGTAAAGTTTATTGGCTTCACCTTCGGCTTCAGCAGGAATTTCACGGCCGGTCCAATACATTTCAAAAGCGGTACAGGCCTCAAAATAATTGACATTGGGATCTGACATCATCGCGATCCAAACAGGCTGGGTATGGTAGGCTTGAAAGAGTTTCTGTTCAGAAGAGGAATCAATGGACTGCCCCCATGAGGAGAAACAGGACAAGAACAATAAAGGAAGAAGGAGATGCTTGAGTTTCATGTTGGAGTCCAAGGTAAGGTATTTAAAATTAATGATTTAAAGCCATTTTTTCAAGCGATCGAGTCGTTTTCATTTTTGTGTTTTCATCTGTTACTTACACCTCTTTTGTAGAAAAAAAAGAAAGAATGGGCTCAAAAAGTGTAAGAAATGAAAATTGAATGTGTAGTAGATTCTTAATATGGATTTTATATTACCTATATTTTTGTTTAGTATTATCTATTGAAAAAGGGACTTATCATATCATTGTTTATTCTATTGGTTCTTCCTTTTTACTTTTCATGTGCTTTTCTATTGTATAAAAAACAGGAAATAAAATCAGAGGTAAAAGAACGTATACTTAGAGGGATAGATAGGAAAGATTTAGTGTACTTCAATTTTTCATCCCAAACTTTTAACGAGGTGGTTTCTTCTTCCGACGAATTCTATTACCAGGGTAACATGTATGATCTGGTGGAATGGAATAAGACGGGTGATACCTACCATTGTTGGTGTTGGCTTGACAGTGAGGAGTCTAACTTGGGGCGTAAACTTTCTCTGTTGGTGACCCAGGCCATGGGCAGAGATACTGAAAATCAAGACGAGAAAAAAGCATTGACGGATTGGTTTAAACTCCTATATTTTCATGAAGCGTTTGAATGGAGTATTACGCCGATAGATTCGATAAAGAAACAGCAGTCATTATATTTATTGAATGGTTTATTTTTTTATAAGTCACGCCTTCTGCTGCCGCCAGAGTTTCAGTGCTAATATTTTATGCCGTATGCTTCATTTTATAATGGAGTGGCTTTTCTTATTTCTTATTTAAACTTATTTCATATGAAAAATATTATTTTTCTTATGATGTGGCTATGCGCTTCACAAGCTATGGCGCAGACTCTCATTATAAAAGATAAAACAAACTTACTCCCTTTGGAAGGCGCGTACGTTAGGGGGGATGGATCTGGCTCTTATTTATTAACGGATCAAAAGGGTGAAGTAGACATTTCTGCTTATGCGCAGTCGGATAGCATAGAGGTACAATTTATCGGTTACCGCAAGGAAGTATACAGTTATGCTGCTTTACAAGCCATGGGTTTCAATCTTTCACTCAGCGAATCAACCACAGGATCTGATGAGGTCATTGTGTCCGCCAGTAAATTTGAGGAACAAAAGAAAGATGTCGCTCAACAGGTGCAAGTGATAAAATCCAGTGAACTGGCTTTTATGAATCAGCAAACGACAGCTGAGGTTTTGCAGCAATCTGGTCATGTGTTGGTGCAAAAAAGTCAATTAGGCGGCGGAAGTCCTATCATCAGAGGTTTCGAAGCCAATAAGGTGTTGATTGTTGTGGATGGCGTTCGGATGAACAATGCTATTTTCAGAGGAGGGCACTTACAAAATGTATTGAGCTTGGACAACACGATTTTAGATCGCACGGAAATTTTGTTTGGTCCTGGTTCTGTTGTCTATGGCAGCGATGCATTAGGCGGAGTGATGCATTTTTATACCAAGAATCCAAGTCTGGCATCTGATCAACAAAAAGTGAATTTTCATACCAATGCATTTGCTCGTTATGCAACGGCCTACGATGAAAAGACCGGACATATTGATTTTAACATCGGTTTGAAAAAGGTTGCCTTTCTAAGCAGTATCACGGTTTCAGACTTTGGTGATTTACGACAAGGAGCAAACCGCAAGGCTTCTTATGGAGATTGGGGAAAACGCAGCTTCTATGTAGAGCGCATCAACGGCAAAGACAGTATGGTAACGAATAGCGACGATGCAGTTCAAAAACAAACCGGATACAGGCAATATGATTTCTTGCAAAAAATCCTCTTTAAGCAAAATGAAACGATCAGTCATGTTCTTAACGTTCAATATTCTACTACCAGTGATGTCTATCGTTACGATCGTCTGACAGAAGTCAACGGCAGCGGCATTGCACGAAGTGCGCAATGGTATTATGGACCTCAGGCTCGTTTTTTAGGTTCCTATAGATTAAATCTCAAAGGGGATAATGTATTCTATAATAAAGCGAGCGTAGTGTTAGCTTACCAGGATGTGAGAGAAAGCCGCCACAACAGAAACTTTAATAACAATAATTTAGCGCACCGCAAGGAGAAGGTCAATGTATACAGTGTGAATATAGATCTAGAAAAAAAGATCAAGGAAAAACACGAGTTGCGTTATGGTGCTGAATTTGTTTACAACACCGTAGACTCCAAAGCAGAGCGTGAAAACATTGTAACAGGCGCTACTCAGCCTCTTGATACGCGTTATCCGGATGGCGGTTCAACAATGCAAACGCTGGCTTTCTACGCTACGCACGCCTGGCACATCAATAAAAAATTGGTATTGAACGATGGTCTTCGTTACAGTAATATTAATTTACATTCCTCATTCAGAGATAAAACTTTTTTTCCATTTCCATTTGATGAGGTCAACCAACAATCCCATGCGCTCAATGGTAACCTAGGGCTGGTGTACATGCCTGGATCTGATTGGAGGTTTACCGTGCTCGGATCTTCCGGATTTCGGGCTCCGAACGTAGACGACATGGCTAAAGTATTCGAAAGTACAGGTGGCCGATTGGTAGTTCCTAATCCTAATCTGAAACCGGAGTATACTTATAATGCGGAGCTGGGAATATCTAAAACCCTTGCACAACGTGTTCGTGTGGAGGCAACAGGTTTCTATACTTGGTACATCAATGCCTTAACCTCTCGTAAAACACAATTTAACGGAGCAGACAGTATCGTGTACAATGGAGTGACCAGCGCTGTATACCATACGACGAATGCCAATGAAGCGTATATCTATGGCTTGAATGTGGGTTTGTATGCCGATATTACTTCTTCATTGAGTTTTTCTTCTACCTTAACTTACACTTACGGACGAATCAAGACGGATAGCACGGATTATCCTTTAGATCACGTTGCTCCTGTATTTGGAAAGATCGGTTTGATGTATAAAATGAAGAAGCTAAAAGTAGAGGCTTTTGCTTTGTATAATGGAGATAAACTGAGCAAAGATTTTAACTTACAAGGTGAAGATAATCAGCAATATTCTCTGGATGTTGTCAACGGTAAAGTACCGGGTTGGTATACGCTTAATCTTCGAACGGCTTATCAATTGAATGATTATTTGCAGCTGCAGTTTGCGGTTGAAAATATTATGGATACTTATTACAGAGTCTTTGCTTCAGGTATCAGCGCTCCGGGCCGTAACTTCGTATTTACGGTACGCGGGAGGTTTTAACAAGATTTGATGGCTTATTTTTTGTATATTGAGAGGAGATTGTTTATTCAGTCTCCTCTTTTTTATTAGCATGATTCGGATTACGGTTTTAAAAATCATTGTACTGCTTCTTACGATCCAAAGCCAGGTTATGGCACAGGATGGGGAAGGCATATCCGTTTTTCTTCATCCAAAAAAATTCTATAAAAAGTATTTGCCTAATCTGAAGATCAAGAGGCCGGATATCGATTCTTCTTATATCAAAACATATCCTAATTACCTGACAGTAGGAAGTCGCCTAATCGTTCCTACCATTTACATGGATCTGCATTCTGATAATTCCCGAGGGAATGCTAACCATGCCTCTTCAAACTTTAGAACCAACGTTGGAAATATATTGGCTTTTTCTGCCAGTTACAGATTCATCACGGCTGGTTTTGCAGTCGTGGTCAATTCTAATCGAAAGGATAAAGAGGATTATGCTCCTTCTTCTTACCGCACAGCTACCATCAAGTATAATAGTGCTGCTTATAGTCTTCAGTTTAAATATATCCGGTTAAGGGGATTTACGGATGTAAATCAAAACAATAGCGATACCTTAGTCCGTTATACAAAGCGGGAAGATATCTTGATGAAAGAATACCAGTTTGAAGGAGTTTATAATTTCAGCTGGAGAAAGTATTCGTATTACGCTCCTATAGATTATACCTTCCGTCAATTGAAAACGCGGATTGGTTTTTTAATGAAAGCGGGTGTCTATTACAATCAACTGGCTGCTGATTCAAATCTGCTGACGATGAAACAACGGGCTTTCTTTAATGATTTTAATGATATCCGTTTGATCCGTACTACTTCCTTCAAACTTGCTCCTGGTATCGGATTGAATTTGATCTTCTTAAAACGTTTTTATGTTTCTTTAGCTGTTTTTACTCCTTATAATTTCTATGTATACAATTACTTTACAAAGGACGAGAACCTTGTGCATAAAGGCACTAGCCTGGCTTTCGTATGGGATGGGAATATAAGTTTGGGTTATCAGTCAGAGCGATTTTATGCCGGTATACGTTACCAGGCAGATAGCAAAAGCGTTACGTTCAATACCGTAATTTTGAATAGCTTGTTCAGTTATGTGGGCTTCGATCTGGGATACCGATTTGTGGCTCCAAAAATTGTCAAAAAAGTGTATAAGCAAACCATGCCACCGGGCATGTAGATTCCACCGCTACCGGATTGGAATGTGGCGTGAGCTTTGTTTACATGAGAAGTACCTAAAAAACAAGTTCAGTCTTTTCTATGAAAGTTTTATATAGTGTGTTGTGTTGTGCGTTGTTTTTTACGCAAACTTTTGGTCAAAAAAAGAAAGAAGAGCAGAAAGATACACTGACACATGAGAAGTTCATCACTATGGTCAACTTCAACCGTGATCAGAGTTATATAACATTTGGCCAGGGCATTGGAACTCTTGAACCATTAATTTTTGAGGGAAAGCTTAGTCCCAGTTATTTCTTATCCAATAAAAGCAGACGTTGGGCGCTGTTGGCCAATCCTCAGGTGCAGATTCGTATGTTGAATAAAGAATCCTATCCGATTCGTGTACCGAGCTACCGTATTCATTTGACGTATTACCGAGGTATAGATTTTTGGAACAGAGGTTTTTTGAAAGATGTATTTTATGACGATGCATTGTGGTTTGTAACCATGGGGCATCATTCCAATGGACAAGAGGGGAGAACTTACGACACAACGGGGACGATCGACCTGGAAGGGGGAAATTTCGCCACAAATTATATTCAGTTTGGATTGGCTTCTTATACTTCTTTACCCATGGGGCCATCTTATTATTCCCTGAGACAAATAAGACTTCATGCTGAAATTCATCCCACCTCATTGCCGATCGATTGGTACGTGGAAGAGTTGAAAGGTCAATATGGTTTTTATCGTTTGTTCGTTACCTATAGTCTTTTAGGGATACGAAGAAAAGAGAAGACAGATTGGTTTTCTGAAGTGTTGAGACGGTCTAGTTTTGAAATACAAACAGGGTGGATTTTTGATGAGTTGAGGTCTTATAATGCTGTAGACATAGAACACCGTTTAATCCTCGATATCAATTATAAATACTATCCGCAATGGATGGCTGAATTTGCTTTTTTTGTGCGCTATTATTATGGTCAGGATTACTACAACATCCATTACCAAAAGCAATTGAGCGTGTTGAGTTTTGGGGTAACTTCCAATATTGTAAAAATGAACGACGCCATTAAATACATCGGGCGTAAGAAAAAAACGAACCCAAGCATTAACACGGCTCCTTGATCAGAAGGTTGCTTTGACACCTCCGTAATAATTTCTTAGTGGTGCTGCATTGTAATACCTTCCTCCAAGTGCGTTCAGGTCATTGCCTAGACTATACTTGCTGTTCAGTACATTGTCTACACCCGCAAAGAGCTCCAGTGTCATCGATTGTCGCAATGAAAATTTGGTTCCTGCTTTGAATTGCAGGAGATGGTAGTCGTTTGCATACATGCTATTCCCATCGTTTAATGGT
Organism: Cytophagaceae bacterium; assembly: GCA_029237685.1. Lineage (GTDB taxonomy): Bacteria > Bacteroidota > Bacteroidia > Cytophagales > Cytophagaceae > JACMQM01. The sequence goes on from JAQZBV010000003.1 coordinate 26,193, forward strand.
ATGCGACCGGTATAATAGTGTTGTGCAAAAAAATAGAACTGTTTGGGCAGTTGAAGTTCGATACCAGTAACCACAGTAGCAGGCGGAACGCCTGTTAATTTGTTGTCGGAATAATTTTCAGTGGCGATCTGGTAATTTGCAAAGCGGAAGTCGTAATAAGTAAAGCCATTCCTTAGTTGCAATCCTCTTACAACATGAATGTCATTACGTGGAATCAGCTGGACTGTCAATTGAACCTCTATTCCTTTTTGATTCGTACTACCTGCATTGACAAAATAATCTGCTCCGCTGGCATTTACTCTTCGCACAATGGCTTGGTCCAATTGGAAATAGAAGAAAACGATATCCGCTTGAATACGCTGTGTTAAACTTTGAATTCGAATTCCGGATTCATAGTTCCATCCGGATTCAGGCTGCAAATCGGAGTAAATACTGTTCGTGGACGGTCGAACTTCAGCTAATGTAGGTGGCGAATAGCCTTTGCTTGCTGAAGCGCGCCAAACAAGAAAAGGATTAACTTTGTAAGACACCGCGATTCTAGGCAACAATTGCGGTTGGAAATTAATGGAATGCGTTTCGGTTTCTGCTAAAGGATAACGGTTTTGATAACGGTAGTTGTAATGATTAAAACTTAGTGCCGCTTCTACAATTAGTCTTTTTCCAATGTCTGTCGAAAGTTGTGTGAAGAAGAAATATTGTTGAGCCCGCAATTTGTCTGCTGCCTGTAAGGTATCCTGTTCTCCTAGATTGTTGCCATAGTTATGAATGTCTGTATGGGTTTGCTGGGCTTCTAAACCAACATTCCATTTCCAATGAAAATTGTCGCTGAGTTTATTTCTCCATTCCAGGTAGGTACGTAATCCTCCTGTCTTTTCTTTTCTGACTTCGTAATTGGTAATGAATGGATTTTTAAAATCTGTCAGGCTTCCAAATAAGGCGATAACATGTCTTAGATGATCGTTAATTAAAACTTCATGAGAAAGACCGGCATACGCTGTCTTATTGTATATGGCAGCCTTTTGGTCTATGGCACTATTGAAAGGCCCACCTGCAGGTCTTGATGCACGGGGATTGGTATCGTATTGATTTTGTGTTAAGCCTCCTGGAGTCCTGTATAAGAGGTCAGAATAGAGGATCAGTAGTTTAATATTGCTTGAAGAAGTATAATTGAATTGTTGTATGGTTTGAAGGTATAAGCGTTGTAAGGCACTGTTTTCTCTATAGCCGTCTGACCTTTGATAAGCTTGATACATGTTGAACCGGTATTTTTTCCACTGCTGATCGAGTGATGCTTTTTCATGAAACAAACCGAATGAGCCCCCACTTAAGGAGATGGATGCTTGGGTAGAATCTGGTGTATGACTTAATGGATTCAATAGGATTACACCTCCTGTATTGGCGCCGAACAGACTTCCTTCAGGGCCTTTCAAAATTTCGATATTCCGAATACTTCCTGCATCTAGTGAATTGAGATACGTATTTCCTCCGGCATCTGTTAAAGGAAAATCGTCCAGGTAAAGTTTTATGTTTCTAATACCAAAGGGAGAGCGTAGTACACTTCCTCTGATCGATAGCCTGTAGCTCCCAGGAGATCGTTCTTCCATGCGTACACCGGAAACAGTATTGAATGACGGAACCAAAGAATGACCAGGTTGTTGATGGAGTTGTTTTTCACTAATCATTCCTATAGAAGAAGGAGAGCGAAACATGGATATCTTAGTAGGGTATATGGTAACTAGAACTTCAGGTAAAGCATAAGTGGAGTCAGAATTGATCTGAGCAAAAGACTGCAAACTTGAAAGTACATAAATCAGAAAAAAAGATTGAATCCAATTCATTAGAGGAAAGATTAAAACAGGAAGAGAGACACTACAACTTGTTGTGTCTCTCTTCCTAATGAATACCTTTAACTTAATTAATCATCGTGGTTATCGCCACCGAGGCTGTAATAATTGTTTTCTTCGTCTTCTTCTCCGATCTTCTCGTTCTCATCATCCAGCTCTGAACCCGGCACGTCTAGGTCTTCACCCGTATAAGATTCATCGATTCCTTTTTCATTCCATTTTGCTGTTCTTACATCAGACTCTGTTTCTTCCTCTTCGCCCGGATGTACATTCGGATCTTTCACCGCTTGGTTATAGATGTCTTCGTTGGCAGGATACTTAGGGTAACCAGGGAATTCTTTTTCCTCATCACCTTTTTTAGTTTTTACAGGTTGCTTTTTCATAGCTAGACGATTTAAGGTTGATCATTTTTTTGAAGCAGCACTTACTTTCCATATAGTATTGCTTACATCATCAGTGACAAGAATCGATCCATCCGGAGTAACAACTACTGCTACCGGTCTTCCTCGTACTTCACTTTTCTCAAGATCGACAATAAAGCCTGTTAAGAAGTCTTCAGGTATACCATCCGGCTTACCGTTTTTAAACGGCACAAAAACTACTTTATAACCTGACAGGGTAGAACGGTTCCATGATCCATGTTGTCCTATGAATGCCCCATTATGGTATTTTGTTGGGAAAGCTTTTTTAGTGTAGAAGGCCAATCCTAAGGAAGCAGTATGAGAACCTAAATCCACTTCAGGGGCAATGGCTTTTTTTACGAGTTCAGGTTTCTTATCTTCCTCTTTGATTCGTGGATCTTCATATTGACCGAAGTAAGAATAAGGCCATCCATAGAAACCGCCTTGTTGCACGCTCGTTAAATAATCAGGTACCAGATCATCTCCAAGTCCATCGCGTTCATTCACGGCTGTCCAGAGTGTAGTTGTTCCCGGTGCCCAGCCCATTCCCACAGGGTTGCGCAATCCATTGGCATATGTTTTTTTATGCTGCCCGTCAGGACTAATTTCGATGATACAAGCTTTCCCGTTTTCTTCTTCCATGCCGTTTTCTCCAACATTACTACCGGAACCAACGGCTATGTATATTTTTGTACCTTTTGCGTTAGCGATAATATTTCTTGTCCAATGCTGATTATTCTTGCCTGCTGCCAGATCTGTTATCTTTTCTCCTTTGCCTGTGATTTTTGTTTGTCCTGGTTTGTATGGGAAACGCAGCAATTCATCTGTATTCGCTACATAAAACCAGTTGCCTATGACCAGCATCCCAAACGGTTGATTCAGATTTTCTAAGAATGTTTCTCTCACCTCAGGAACACCGTCTTTGTTTGCATCACGCAGTAAGGTAATTCTATTGGCGCTGTTGCTCAAATCATTTGACTTGTTTGCGCCTATGATCACGCCACCTACTTTTTTAATAGTAGAATAATTGGAATTACTTTCAGCTACCAATACATCTCCATTCGGAAGGATATATAACCAGCGTGGATTTTGAAACCCATCGGCATATTTGCTGACTTCAAACCCTTCCGGTGCTGTTGGTTTTTCATTCTCTTTCCATCCGATTACATTACTGAAGTTTGTTACGGACTTCGTGCTATTGGGTAAAGATAAGGTATCGCTCTGCGCTTCCTTATTTTTTGGTGCTTGTGCGGAGGCTTGAAAAAATTGTAGAATAAAGGTGGCAAGGATTAGATACTTCATCTTCATAGCTGTATGGTTTAGGAATAAATTCTGTTTAGATCTTCTCTTACTAGTTTCCCCTTATTGTTTTAACAAGTAAACTCATACTGTATGATAGATCTATGATCTTGTCATGCAATATGAGTTCCAAATTGTTAAAAACTAATTTTTATTAAATAGTTTGAGGACTAAATCATGTAGTGATTATTTACTTCGCAAGAATTTTAAATTCTACTCGTCTATTCAATTGTCTTCCTTTGGCAGTGCTGTTTGTGCTGGCAGGAGCATTCTCACCATAATGTTTTACTGAAATGCGTGAGGCATCAGTCGCTGATTTGGTGGTCAAATAGGAAGCGACTGCTTCCGCTCTTTTTTGGGACAACTTATCATTGTATGCCTTGGTACCTACGCTGTCTGTATAACCTGAAATTTCAACTTTTAAGTTAGGGTTATTGGCCAGCAGTTTTGCAAGACGATTCAATTCTAAATTAGATTCTTTGCGCAACACAGCTTTATTGAAATCAAAGAATATATTTTTGATGGTGATCGATTCTCCTACTTCAATCGGTGTAAGGTATAGATCTCTTGTGATTTGTTGGTATTCATTCTGGTAAGTCAAATCGATGTTGTCGTTTACAGAAATAAAACCTTCTTTCTCGGCTAAGTAGCCATAACGGTTTTTGGAAGGCAATACAATTTGGTAAGTGCCATTGCGAGGATCGGATGAAGCGATTCCGACTTCAGCTCCTGTCACGAGGTTTTCAAAGAATATTTTAACGCCTGGTATGGTTTCATTGGTTTTGCTGTTCAATACGCGACCACTGATCATGGTTACCGCATTTGGTTTCAATGACTTTACTAGCTGCAAGACCAGGATGTCGTCATCACCATCTTTGGCACCTTCAGAGGTAAAATAAATGCGTTCTCCGGAAGCAGGAATACTTAAGTAAGATTCATCACGGGATGAGTTGACAATAGGCCCTAAGTTTTCAGGCGTAGACCAGTTTGTCCAGGTATCGTCCAGTCTTCTTGTGACGTAAATATCAGAACCTCCATACCCGTTCATGCCATCAGAAGCGAAGTATAATGTTCTGTCGTCAGAGGCCAGGAATGGAGCTTGTTCTATGCCGGTTGTATTCAATGTATTCCCCAAATTCGTTGGTTTTGTCCATGTTCCGTCATCAGAACGGAAGCTGACATATAAATCACGGTTTCCTACATTGTCTTTTTTATGCTCAATAGACATCAGTAATATTTTCTGACTGTTGGACATAAAGAAGTTTGCTCTGGCATTGATGTTAACGTCTTTGTCTATGATCAAACGCTCCGGGAAAGACCAGCCGTCTTTTGTGCGGTGACTGACAGAAACTCCATCTTCCATGGTGCCATCTTCGAAATAGGAATTACCTAACAATAGGGTATTACCGTCTGGAGATATAGAATTGATGAAGTTTGGACCATCATTATTCAAGGGCGCACCTATATTTTTTGCTTCTCCCCAGCTTTGCGTAGTAGCATTCCATTCAGAATAAAAGATGTCTTCCAAATCTTCTTTGCCTCCCTGAGCTTGCGGATCACCTCTTCTGCTGAAGTATAATGTTTTACCATCCGGTGATACCAAGGGACCCATTTCCGGGTAAGGACTGTTGATGTTATTGCTGAGCTTTGTAGCGACCATGTTGGCTTTTACCAACTCATTCGGTTTTTGCTTATTGATTTTTGGAACTTTAGCGGATTCTGAAATACCAATGGCATCAATGCCTGCTATCGTGCTGTTTGATTTTAATACAATTTTCACAGCCAATACATAAAACTTTACATCGTTGGGCTTGATGGAAAGCAAACGATTGCCGTCAGAAGTAGTCGTGTTCCGGTAATTTGTTATTTCGAATTCTTTGCCTTCTGCATCGTATACAAACACTTTTTCAATCGATCCGGGATGGTTTGTTTCTACAATAAGAATTTGCTTCGGTATGATCGGTGTTCGGTAACCAACTTTAATAAATTGTTGTGTTGACTTATCTTTAGGCTGCCACGCATTTCTGTTTTCACCCTGCGCCGGATATACATTCGGTCTTCCTAAGATTTGTCGGGATGAAAAATCAACATCACCTTGTTGGGAGGAATATTCTAATACTCTGTAAGCCCATTGAATGTCTTGGGCATAAGTGGAAACGGTTAAAATCGATAACAGTAAGAATGAAATTATTCTTTTGGTCATAATCAATGAATTTGTTTTGATAGGTTAATCTTCTTTCATTGTTCAAAGTGAGAGCCAAAGAATCTTTTGAGGAAAATACGGTACATTAGTTGTACGCTGTAAGCGTACAATACTCAGTTATAGTTGCGATTGTAAGAGGACTAAGAGAAGAATAATAGAGGTATTGTTCTTCGCAATTGAATCAAAGAAAAACTTCAGTGAAAATAAGTTTGAGGAATTAATTTCCCATACTGTTGTTTTGATTGCTGATTGAGTAAAAAATGTTTAACTTTTAACTGATTATATAAAAACTGATTTATGAACATTAAAGTGATTTTCGGATCGTTGTTAACCGGCCTTGGTATTATTGGATTGTTGTACGCAGGCTTCGTTTTTACACAGCATGGTGTGAAAGAAGGTAGAGTATTATTTACCACTCTGATTATTGGTTTTATCTTTTTTAGTGCTGGCATTGGCCTGGTGAAAAGCAGCAGCGGCAGCGATAATGTTTAGCTATCTTCCAAAACGGAAGTAATGACTTAACACATTAGGTTGATTCTTGATCAGATCAACGATCAGTTTCATACCTATTGCAGAAAAGGCAATTCCATTTCCCCCAAAGCCTAACACAAAATAACTGTTAGGAAATTTTGGATGTTCACCTATATATGGAAGAGAATCTTTAGTCTCTCCAAATGTGCCTGCCCATACAAAGTCTGTATCAAAGCAACGGTCCGGCATTACCTGTTGAAAGGTCTCTTTTAGTTTGCGTTCCTTGCGATCTAATAGAAGATCGCGCTTAACAGCATTCTTGAAATTTTCATCTTCTCCTCCGATCAGTATTCGACCTTCATCTGTTGCCCGTAAATACAAATAGGGTTTATTGGTGTTCCAAAACAAGGTATGCTTTAGAGCATCTCCTATATTGTTTTGTACTTCGCTAATGGATGCGTAGGTGCTTTTTAGTTTGACGATCTTCTCGGGTAAAAAGTGCTGTGTTTCATAGCCGGTGCAATAAATGACTTTACTTGCTGTGATCGCATATCCTGTTTGTGTTTTAAGGAATACTTTGTCTTTTTGATAACTAGTTTTTATGGACTCTGTTTTATCAAATACTTTCAATCCTTTATTGGTATTGTAATGCAATAGATCATGTGTGAGCTTGAAAGCATCTATACTGGCACCGTCTTTCGAAAGAATAGCTCCTTTAGATACCAGGCCGTATGTAGCTTTAAGGTCTTCTTCTCCAAGCCAATCTACTTCAAATCCATAAAATTTTCGTGTTTCGTATTCTTTCTGCAAGTCTTTTAAATCTTTTGAATTGGCGCAGAAATACAAAGACTTTTTTAATTCAAATCCAGAAGTGGATTTTATTTCTTTCACTACTTGCTGCAGTTCGTAAATAGCGTCTCTACAACTTTTATAACTGGCTACCGCAGCTTCTTCTCCTATTTGATCGATGAGTTCATGCAAAGGAGTATCAAGCTCGTATTGCAACATGGAAGTAGTAGCGGATGTACTTCCGTTGGCTATTTCTCTTTTATCTATTAATACCGTTTGATAACCTGCTTTAACGCAGGCATGTGCCATAAGAGCTCCTGTAACGCCGCCTCCAATGATCAGTATGTCGCAATGAATATCCTGTTGCAAAGATGGGTAAGTGTGCAGCAACCCGTTTTGCACCAGCCAAAAAGGCTCATTGGAACGTACGTTCATGTATTAATGGTTTAGGAGTTTGTGGATGTCTTGAATCATCCGGTCAACTTCTACAGAATCTGTGCCATCATAATAACCACGGATGTATTGGTCTTGATCGACTAGTACAAATCGCTCTGTATGTATGAAATCTTCTTCACCGCCGTCTCCTTCTTCATTAACAATGGCGTATTGCTTGCGTGCCGTTTCATACAAGGCATGTTTGTCTCCTGTCAGGAAAATCCATTTGTTGTGATCTTTTACCCCGTATTGAATCGCATAATTCATCAACGCCTCTACCGTATCTTCATCCGGTTTAGAAGTATAAGATACAATTTTAACCGTAGGTTCTTTTTCGAATGTGCGGTATACGCGCTGCAACTGGCTCGACATCTCCTTGCAAATACCAGGACAGGTTACAAAAAAATAATCGGCTACATAAATGCTATGGCCTATTTCTTTAGGTGTAATTTTTTTTCCTTCTTGATTAATGAAAGAAAAATAACCTACAGGTTTATCCGGTTTATTAGACTGATACACTTTATGTGTAGTCGGATTAGTTACATAGAAGGGCAGCGTTTGCTTTAATTTTTCATACTTATTGTAAGCGTAGGCACCCACTACTATAATCAGTACAAGAATACCTGCGGTGATAAATTTTTTATTGTTGTTTTCCATGAAGAGTATTTTTATAAATTAAAGATAGGGAAAAACAGGATTCTATACCTCTAAAACAAGCTGCTTTTGAATCATATTTTTAAAAGTTGCAGAGGATGGGGAGTATTAGTATGAATATTGCAGGGTAATGAAAAAGATACCTATTAAGTGTTCATCAAAATCTATCATCATGTCAAAGACCGTTTCCGATAAAATTGTAGAAATGCTTGTAAATGCAGGAGTAAAAAGAATCTATGCCATCACGGGCGATAGCCTTAATCCTATAAATGATGCAGTTAGAAGAGATGGCCGTCTGCAATGGGTGCATGTGAGGCATGAAGAAGTGGCCGCCTACGCTGCTTCCATGGAAGCAGAACTCACAGGTATTGGTTGTTGTATGGGCAGCAGTGGACCCGGTCATGTGCATTTGATCAACGGCTTGTACGATGCCAACCGTTCTGGAAATCCTGTGATCGCCATCGCATCTACGGTAGCGTCTACTCAGTTGGGTACAGATTATTTTCAAGAGACCAATGTGACCAAATTATTTGATGATTGCAGTAAGTATTGCTTTATGGCTAATACTCCCACTCAAGCACTTCGTGCCTTGCAAACAGGTATTCAAACGGCTATCGTACAAAAAGGAGTAGCGGTAATAGGCCTGCCCGGTGATGTGGCAGACGCAGATGCCGAAGATTTTTTTAGTTCTGAGATGAATTATAAAACAGACTTTGTACTGAAGCCCACTTCAGGGCAATTGGAACAATTGGCTTCTTTAATTAACGGTCATAAGAAAATCATGCTTTTTTGCGGTTACGGAAGCAAAGATGCTGTGGACGAAGTCATGGCACTCGCTCAGAAAATTCAAGCGCCGGTTGGATATAGCTTCAGAGGCAAAATATTTTTTGATAAAACAGAAAATGAATATGCCGTTGGCTTAAATGGTTTGTTAGGAACCAAGGCGGGTTTTCAATCCATGCACGATGCCGACGTCGTCATCATGCTCGGCAGTGATTTTCCTTATTCTAATTTTCTGCCGGAGAAGAATGTATTAATTCAAATTGATCATCAACCGGAGCGTATTGGGAGAAGAGGTAAAATAGATTATGGCTATTGCGGAAAGATCAAGGATACAGTACAAGCTCTATTGCCCTTACTAGAGGCTAAATCGGATGATGCTTTTTTAAAGGAAATGCGTGCCTTGCATGAAAAGCAAGAAGAGGTATACGAAAGTTATGTGGAAGCCAAAGGCTCAGAAGATAAAATTCATCCGGAATATGTAGCTTCTTTGATTAATGATTTAGCATCTGATGATGCCATCTTTACAGTCGATACGGGTATGTCTGCTGTTTGGGCCGCTAAATACATCAAGGGCAAACGCAATCGTTACCTAACCGGTTCTTTTAATCACGGCTCCATGGCAAATGCGATGCCGATGGCTATAGGCTCTGCTTTTGCTGCGCCTGAACGTCAATCCATCGCTTTATGCGGCGATGGAGGGATCAGTATGTTGCTTGGTGATCTAATGACCATCAGCCAATACAAGTTGCCGGTTAAAGTGATTGTCTTTAATAACAGAACGCTGGGTATGGTGAAATTGGAAATGGAAGTTGCCGGTATGCCAGCCTGGCAGACAGATATGGATAATCCGGATTTTGCAAAAATAGCGGAAGCCATGCGCATCAAAGCATGGACAGTGGAAAGTCCTCATGAAGTAGAATCAGCATTAAAGCAAGCTTTTGAATACAATGGACCGGTTTTGGTCAATATCATGACAGATCCGAATGCCTTAGCAATGCCTCCTAAAATGGAATTCGCTCAGGTCAAAGGCTATGCCACCACATTAGGTAAATTGATGATCAACGGGCAAACCGCGGAAGTAGTGGATATGGCAAAGTCAAGTATGAAGTATTTGAAAGAGATTATGTAAAAAAAGTTCTCTGTTTTAAAAGAGTAAAAGCATACTGAAATACAGTAGGGCTTTTACTCTTTTTATTTTAATTGTACAGACACAATTGTGAACGGCTGATTTTTTTTAGCGAGGAATCAAATAGGCATGATCCGTTTCAACCTTCACATGGAATGTCTATCTTGGTTTAGATTCTGTAAAACGATTTCTTATGATGGATAGAAGAATTGCCTGCTTTATTTTAGTGCTATGGAATTGCTTGGCTTACTGTACTTTTGCACAAAGCAATCAAGTCATGATCATTGCTTCTGCTGGTCCTTCCAACAGTACGTTATTATCAGATTATTACAATGGCAAGCAAACAGGACTCAGTTTATTATTGAGAAATGATAGCAGGCAACCTCTTGTGCAAGGATACCTCAGAATTAATATAGAAGGGCAGGGTGTAAAGCTACAAACGGGATCTTACGCTATATTCCCATCTATAGATATCATGGAAGGAAGTACAGTTAATTTAGGTCCTCAAGAATTGGCTGTTTATTTTAAACCTCAGTACTTACAAGGCAGTATAGGTTTTGGTGTGAATCAACCGAATGTTTTTCCGGAAGGGTTTTATCAATTTTGCTTTGAGTTTTTGGAGAAAAATACCAATCGTGTGATCGGAAGTTTGGAATGTGTGCAAGCTAATCTTGCTTATAGCGAGCCGGTGGATTTGATTTTACCTGAGCAAGGAAAGACAATCGCTTTTTCATCTGCTCAGTCCTTGACGTTTCAATGGAATCCACGCCATGTCAATATTGAAAATTCAGAATATATAGTTACCCTGGTAGAATTAAATACTTCTGATAAAGTAACAGAAAGTGCTTTCGCAAAAGCGAAACAGGTATATATAGCGAAGATGAATGAAGTGAAGTTTGTTTATAACAGGGATAAACCCGCTTTGCTAAAAGGTAAAAAGTATGCCTGGAGAGTACAGGCAAGTGCAGCTACAAGCAATGCTGAAAAGGAACCCATGAATCACGAGGGCTACTCTGAAATCCATTGGTTTTTGCTGGATTAACGGATGCCTGTCTTTAAAGGAGACAAGTGAACAATCACACTAAACATAAAAAAACTCTTCATGGAACGTGAAGAGTTTTTTATCAGGTAGAGATTATTTTTTCCACCATTCTTTTTCAGGATAAATACTATCGAGAACAACTACTTGTCCTATCATAGGAGTGGTAAGTTTTACGTTTTGTTTATGAGCTTCCTGTACTACACGATTGATGGGCTCATCCCAGTTGTGAAGGGCTAATGCGAATTTACCCCAGTGTACAGGCATTAAAACTTTGGCGCTTAAATCTTTTGCAGCAATGATCGTTTCTTCTGGCATCATGTGAATGTAGGGCCAGTTGACTCCATATTGGCCGGCTTCCAACATCGCGATGTCAAAGGGTCCGTATTTTTCTCCAATGGTTTTAAAGTGTGTATCATAACCGGAATCTCCGCCAATGAATATTTTGTATCCATCAATGCTCAATACAAAGGCTGACCATAATGTTTTTCCACGCTTAAAACTTCTTCCGGAAAAATGTCTTGCTGGTACAGCTGTCAATTCTACTGAGTCTGATATCTTTTGATTTTCCCACCAGTCGAATTCTACGATTTTATCAGCAGGAATTCCCCAATGTTCCAAGTGTGCGCCGACTCCAAGAGAAGTATAGAATTTCCTTACTTTCGGGTGTAAGGAAAGGATGGTTTCATAATCCAAATGATCGTAGTGATCATGTGTAATCACTAGCACGTCTATGGCCGGCATGTCTTTGACTCCGTAAACGTTTGTTCCTTTGAAGGCTTTAGCAAAAAAAGAAACAGGAGATGAATTTCCGCTGAAAACCGGATCGACCAATACCGTTTTGTTTTTTGATGTAATGAGGTAAGAAGAGTGACCAAACCACACAATGCTAGGCTTGTCATCCTGCACTGTGGTGAGATCGGTTTGTACGGAGGGAAGTGATTCCAGTGGCTCTGATCGTTCTGGTTTATTGAAAAAAAAGTTTCCCATTAGTTTAACCATGGAAACCCCTTCTTTGGAGACCGACGTAGGACTAAGGTTTTGGAAAGAACCGTCTCTATAGTTTGAAGAGTGTTGAATGCGTTCTAATCGTTTGCCAGAAGGATCTGTTCCAAAAACTGCTGTTTGCATAAATAAAAAAACACCCAGCACAAGGATGCCTATAATGGAAAGGGTGATGAGCATGATTTTTTTGAATTTTTTCATGTAAAGGAGACTGTAATACTTATTTTGTCTGTAGACGGATAGAATTGATTCTTATTTTAAATGAGAGAAAAAATAGTGGTCAGTGGTCAGTTGTCAGGTGTCAGGTGATGTATCATAAAAATAATACTGATCACCGACAACTGACCACTGACCACTTATTTACTCAAATATCATATGTTTCACAGATTCGCCTGATTTGGCCAATTCCAACAGAGAATCGATACCAATGTTCAAGTGCTGAGCCACGAAGAACTGAGTGACTTTAGAATCGCTTTCTGCAGTCTTTACGCCATCCGGTTCCATGGGATTGTCGGATACCAGCAGCAAAGCGCCGTGCGGAATACTGTTCGCAAAGCCGACAACAAAAATGGTGGCTGTCTCCATATCAATAGCCATGGTTTTAATGTTGCGCAAGTATTCTTTAAATTTCTCATCGTGTTCCCACACTCTCCGGTTGGTAGTATAAACCGTACCTGTCCAATAATCACGTTCATGTTTTTTGATGCAGGCAGATACCGCTTGTTGCAGACGAAAAGAAGGCAATGCCGGAATTTCTTTGGGTAAATAATCGTTACTTGTTCCATCACCGCGTATCGCTGCAATAGGCAGTATTAAATCACCTACTTTTGTTTTCTTAAGTCCACCGCATTTACCGAGAAACAAGGCCGCTTTGGGTTTGATGGCCGACAGCAAGTCCATGGCTGTTGCAGCAACGGCTGATCCCATACCGAAGTTTAAGATCGTGATATTACCGTGTGTGGCCGTTTGCATAGGTTTATCTTCGCCTAATACCGGCACATTGAATTTCTCAGCGAAAAGGTCAACGTAATTTCTAAAATTAACCAGGATGATGTATTCTCCGAATTTATCCAACGGCGTTCCCGTATAACGGGGTAACCAATTGTTGACAATTTCTTCTTTGGTTTTCATGTTCAGCGCATTAAATTTAACTCTTGATGATACCTCTTAATTTGCCGCCGTATGAATCTCGCATAGTCGATCAGGAAGATGGGAAGTATATCTTTGACATAATACGTAAAAAATACATTAAGTTGTTGCCTGAAGAATGGGTTAGGCAAAATTTTATCCACTTTTTAATTCATCACCGCCATTATCCTTCAGGTCTTTTTCGCATAGAACGCGGTGCTGTCAAGGCATACAGAAAGGGAAGGACGGATATTCAGGTTTGGAACAACGAAGGAAAACCTTTACTCATGGTAGAGTGTAAATCCTTCGAACTCGACTTAAATAAAAAAGCCATTTTACAGGCATCCGTATACAACCACGATTTAAGAGCTCGTTTTTTGGTGTTGACCAATGGGTTGAAGCATTTTGCGTTTGAGTTCTTTGAAGTAGATGGTGTTTTAAGTTACAAGCCTTTAGCCGATATCCCTTTTTACGGGAGAGATCTAAAATCTGAAATCTGAAATCTGAAATCAGATTAATCAAGGTGACTTATTTTTCTGATCTCAGATTTCAGATCTCTGATATCTATATTCCAAACGCCTTCGCCACCGCCTCATACACCACTTTTCCTTTCACTACATTCAATCCTTTAGCGAGTTCAGGATTGGCTTTCGTTGCTTCTTCCCAGCCCTTATCTGCGATTTGTTTGATGTAAGGAAGGGTAACGGCGGAGAGTGCCATCGTAGAGGTGCGCGGTACGGCTCCTGGCATATTAGGGACGCAATAATGCAACACGCCGTTGACTTCGTATACCGGTTCTTTATGACTTGTTGCGCGTGTGGTTTCAATGCAACCGCCCTGATCGATGGCTACGTCTACAACAACGGTACCGGGTGCCAAGGTTTTAATTTGTTCTGCCGATACGATCACCGGTGCCTTATCTCCGGGAACCAATACGGCACCGATGATTAAGTCTGCGTTCTGTAAAGCCAGTTCTATATGCGCCTGATTAGAAACAATGGTTTGCACGTTCTTGGGCATCACTTCATCGAGGTACCGAAGTCTGGTGAAGTTGACATCCAGTATGGATACCTGAGCCCCCATACCGGCTGCGATGCGCGCCGCTTGTGTGCCTACTGTTCCTCCGCCGAGCACCACGACTTTTGCTGCAGGAATGCCGGGAACTCCACCCAATAAGACTCCTTTGCCGCCGTTTTGTTTTTCCAAAAACCAGGCGCCTTGTTGCGTAGCCATACGTCCTGCCACCTCTGACATTGGGGCTAGGAGAGGCAAGCAGCGATCATTTTTCTCTACTGTTTCATAAGCAATGCAGGTGGAGCCGCTTTTCATCAAAGCTTGTGTCAGCGACAAGGAAGAGGCGAGGTGTAAATAGGTAAATAAGATATGTTGTTCTTTGAGCAGCGGATATTCTGTTGCTAAGGGTTCTTTTACTTTTACGATCAGGATGTTGTTGGCATATATTTCTTCCGCTGTATCGACAATGGATGCACCGGCCTTGCGATAGTCTTCATCTGTAAAGCCGGAGCCAGCTCCCGCATGCTTTTCAACCTGAACTTGATGTCCGAGCTGAGACAATTCTTTTACGCCTCCGGGAGTAGTAGATACACGGTACTCACCTTGTTTGATTTCTTTTGGAATTCCAATTTTCATATGCCTAAACTAAAAAAAGCCATCGTTCATTCAAACGATGGCTTTTTAATAAAGTTTTTAAAAGGGAATATTATTTGCCGAAAGGCACATTGCTTTTGTCTTCGATCAACGGTGATTTTTGCTGAAGTGATTCTACCACGTTCGCAGAAAGTGTCAATGTTGTATATGGATTAGAAGCATCGTTTGTAACCAAGATCAATTTGTCTGTGTTGTCTCCGTCGTTGAAAGGACCGTAAGTCACTTCCAAAATAGCGGATTTACCAGGTTCTAATTTTTCGATCGCTACACCGCCTTTTTTGTCATATAATTTGTAAAATACACAGTTACAACCTGATTGGCCTCTGAAAACTTCCAATGTAGATTTCCCTGTATTTTTCACTTTGAAGTCGTAAGCAATTTTTTGATTGCGTTCGATTTTGCCGTATTGGTGTTCCGGTTTACCATCGATGGTTAAATGAGCTGATTTGTCAATGGCTAGTTTAGCATTCTTTTCTTTTGTAGCAGCATCTACCTTGCTGGTATCTGGCGCTTCTTTAGGGAATACGACTCCTTTGATCTGAACCACTTTCATCACATTGCCCTTGTTCATGACAGTCACTGTTTTAGTGAATGCACCAGGACGGCCTTGTGTGTTGTATAGGGCTTTGATGGTACCTTTTTGACCTGGCAGTATAGGCGTTTTGGTCCAATCAGGTGTTGTACATCCGCAAGAGGCACGTACATCGCTTGCTTCCAATACGATAGTGTCTTTTCCAATGTTTGTAAACTCAAAAGCATGACTTGCCGCATCTCCTTCTATTAAGGCCCCAAAGTCATATTTGTCGCTGCTAAATTGGAAGTCTTCGGCCTTTTGGGCGAAACTTGAAAAGCTCAATAAGCTGATCGATAAAAAGATAGATAATTTTTTCATGTGATTTTTGTTTTTTGTCACTAATGGAGCCTAAATATAAAATTTACGGTGGTCGAATACAAGAATCATGCTATTAATGATCAAACATTTTGAATAGGCGTATAATATACATTATTTTGTTACTTAAAGTTCAATAACGCTTTAGACCATAAGTATCATGTAAGTCATTCGAATCATTCATTTAATGAGTATCAAAGACTATTAAATGAATCGTATAGCATGAATGGATAATCAATGTTAAAGTTCAACGAAACCAGAGGAGGAACATTGTGGGAAACCCTTCAGATACAGGAGAACTGTCTTTGACCAAAGAAGAAATACTGACCGACTACCGGGTGGCCTGTGAAAGTCGTCAAGCCAGCATTCTTGCTCGTAAAGAAGTTTACATGGGCAAGGCTAAGTTTGGTATTTTCGGAACAGGAAAAGAACTGGCTCAGATTGCCATGGCTAAGTATTTTAAAGCCGGTGATTTCAGAGCCGGTTATTACAGAGATCAAACGTTTGTCATGGCTACCGGCGAATTGACAATCGAACAATATTTTGCGCAACTCTACGCGCATGCGGATGTAGAAGCGGACCCGCATTCGGGAGGCCGGATGATGATCGGGCATTATGCCACAAGAAGTCTGGATGAAAACGGTTTGTTTAAAGATCTGACAAAGATCAAGAACTCTACGCCTGATATCTCTCCAACCGGCGCTCAAATGGCGCGTTTGGTGGGTTTGGCTTACGCTTCCAAATTGTACCGCAACAATCCCGAACTGTCGTATTTGGATAAGTTTTCTGTCAACGGAAATGAAGTGGCTTTCGGAACTATTGGTAACGGAGCGACAGCGGAAGGTATCTTTTTCGAAGCCATTAATGCTGCCGGTGTATTGCAGATTCCAATGCTCGTTTCTATATGGGACGATGCTTACGCCATTTCTGTTACACAAGAGTTTCAAACGACAAAACTAGACATCTCTAAATTGTTTGAAGGTTTCCGCAGGGAGCCGGAAGAACGAGGGATCGAAATATTCAAAGCCAAAGGCTGGGATTACGAAGAGCTCTGCTACGCTTACCGTGAGGGATCAAGGCTGTGCAGAGAAGAACATATACCGGTGCTGATGCATGTGCATGAAATCACACAACCGTTCGGTCATTCCACATCAGGTTCTCATGAACGGTATAAACCGAGTGAGCGTTTAACCTGGGAAGAGGCGTACGATTGTAACCGTAAGTTCAAAGAATGGATTTTATCCAATGGCATTGCCTCGGAAGAAGATTTGGATCACATCGAAAAAGAAGCGACAGAAAAAGTACGTCAGGCCCGTCAACGTGCCTGGGATGCTTATACCGCTTCCATGAAAGGTGATTTCGATGAAGCATTACAAGGCTTAACTGCGGTAGCTCAAGAGAGCAGAAACACGGAGGTCATTACCGGCATTTATGAGCAGCTCAAGAAAACATTAAATCCATACCGCACGGATGCCATCAAGGCGGTGAAAAAAGCATTAAGACTGGTTCACGATGAAAATCTAGCTTCCAAAGCGGCGCTTCAGCAATGGATCAAGCGCACCGCTGCCGAGAATGAAGTACGTTACAGTTCTCATTTGTACAGTCAATCTGCCGAGTCAGCTTTGAATGTTCCGTTCGTACCTCCGGTATACAACGACGACAGCCCCATGGTGGATGGCAGGGAAGTGGTACAACATAATTTTGAAGCCTTGTTCCGCAAGGACCCTAGATTAGTGGCCTTCGGCGAAGATGTAGGACAGATTGGTGATGTGAACCAAGGCTTTGCCGGACTTCAGGAAAAATTTGGAACGAATCGTATCATTGATACCGGTATTCGTGAAACGACTATTATTGGACAAGCTTTGGGTATGGCCATGCGTGGTTTGCGACCGATTGCGGAAGTACAGTATTTGGATTACCTGTTATTCTGTATCCAGACGTTGTCTGATGATGTAGCGACATTACAATACCGTACAGCGGGAGGACAAAAAGCTCCGTTAATTGTTCGAACACGCGGGCATCGCTTAGAGGGCATGTTTCATGCAGGTTCCCCGATGAGCATGATTTTGGGTGCAGTAAGGGGAATGTATGTTTTGGTGCCACGAGATCTCACGCAAGCAGCCGGCATGTACAATACGATGTTGAAATCTGACGATCCGGCATTGATCATTGAATCACTTAACGCCTACCGTTTAAAAGAACGTTTGCCTGCTAACCTGGCGGAGTATACCATTCCATTGGGCGTACCTGAAACCCTTCGTCAGGGTAGCGATGTCACCATTGTAACCTATGGTTCCATGTGTAGAATTGTATTGGAAGCGGCAGAGGAATTGCAAGCCTTAGGAATCAGTTGCGAAGTGATCGATGCACAAACCTTACTGCCTTTTGATCGCTACCATTTGATTGTTGAGAGCATCAAAAAGACCAATAGGGTAATCTTTGCGGATGAAGACGTTTCCGGCGGGGCTTCTGCTTACATGATGCAAAAAGTATTGGATGAGCAAGATGCGTACAAATGGTTAGATACTTCTCCTCGCTGCATCTCTGCGCAGGATCATCGCACCGCTTATTCAACGGATGGTGATTACTTTTCGAAGTCAAATCCTGAAGATGTGATCGATGAAGTATATAAGATGATGCAAGAGGGCGCCCCTCAGCGTTTCCCTGATATCTATAAATAAGGGACAAAGGAAGAATCTTTAACCTTAAGTCAATATAACTGGAAGGCCCTTCGGGGCCTTTTTTATGGAAGAGAGCAAAAGAAATAATTTGGGTATCGTCAGGTTTATTCTGGCACTTGTCGTTTTTGTCGCTCACTTTTTAGAATTGGGACAAATAACGGATCTGGCATTTTTACGTCCTTGGGCTAAGAGTTTTTTAGCGGTACAATTGTTTTTTATGCTAAGCGGGTATTTTTCTGTAAGCAGTTTTGAAAAAAGTAAGGGTACTACAGCCTTCTACATGAAAAGGTTCTTTAGGATTTACCCTGCCTATTTTTTTGTTGTCTTCATTTCCTTTTTATTGCTCTCTCTTATTTCTACTCTTGACCTGACCAGTTATTTTAGTTCGTCGGCGACCTGGAAATATTTAGGAGCCAATTTGCTCTTTGCAAACTTTCTGGCTCCGGTTTTACCGGGTGTTTTCGACCATAATCATTTACCCTATATCAATGGCTCTTTGTGGACACTCAAAATAGAAGTGGCTTATTTTTTATTCGTTCCGGTAATTTTCTTTGCTAGAAAACACATCGGTAAATGGCCGGTTAGTGTTGGATTAATCGTGATTTCTCTGCTCTATGCCTTCCTCCTGGAAAAAGTATTTTTGGGACATGGTATTTGGATCAAACAACTGCCCGGTCAACTGCATTGGTTTGCTTTCGGATTGATGGCATTTGATCTGCGCGATAAAATTTTTCGTATCAACAGTTGGGTATACTTTGCTGCTTTAATAGCCTTGTGTGTGCTGCACTATTGGTGGACACCCCTCTT
The DNA here is from genome assembly GCA_029237685.1 of Cytophagaceae bacterium. GTDB lineage: Bacteria > Bacteroidota > Bacteroidia > Cytophagales > Cytophagaceae > JACMQM01. The sequence goes on from JAQZBV010000003.1 coordinate 45,415, forward strand.
ATTTGTCATCGCTATAGCACTCGTCTTTGGAATAGGATTGAAATTACCTTCTTATAAGATCAGTAATTGGATGGGTAATGTTTCTTATAGTTTTTATTTAATCCACTTTCCTGTTATTCAGGTTGGCGTTGCCTTGGGTTTAATTGTAAATAATAATGGCTTGTCATTCCTAGGGTGTCTTATTGTAATCTTAGCATTGTCCTCCTTTATTTATCGATGCGTAGAGCGTCCTCTGATGATTAAAAAACAGTAGTCTTAGTTCCGCAGGATACCTTTCTGGAGACCCTGCGGGAACTTATAAGGCGCAGTGGATTTTAAAGAAAAAAAATCCCGTTCACTCAAGGCAACGGGATTTCCTAATAGACTTAACTTTCATGACGATCAAGCCGGATAACCGGTCTTAACCTTATTTTATTTTTTCATAATCAATATCCTGAACATCTCCTGTTCTGCGCAAGGGATGCACACGCTGAGGAGCAGGTTTAAGTTGTTTGGTTTGAAATACATTCAATGCTCTCAAAACCAAAAGCATGGAAAGAACAATAGAAAGGAATAGTAACATCTGTTTTAATTTTAGAGTATACCTTTAAGACGAAAAGTCTCACCTTTTATTTTACCAATCTATATTTTTTACTAGAATTAGTGATTTAGTTCTCCTATCTGCTAGGATACTGATAAGTTTTCTTTCCAATCCGTCCTCTTTCTTTTCTTTTGATCGCCCAAAAGAAAAGAAACAAAAGAAAAGGGCGCCACCAAAACCAATTAAAGAAGAGCCTTTGGGATCCTTTAAACGGCACGTAGTTAATTCCAAACAGGCTCTTCTTTAATTCGCTCTTTTCGTGGACGCCCACCGCACCATACCTTTGTTATAATAATATTCATTAGCCTAATTAATTCCAAGTAGACTAATAAGGCTGTGTGAACTAAAGAACTAATTATAATTTATTTAAACAACTAACAACTAACAACTAACAACTAACAACTAACAACTATTTTCTTACCAGTTCATCCTTGTTTTCAGGCTTGTGATATGAGCCAGGTGATGGTTGCCGTGCCAGGCATAAACACCGATGTTTTCATCCAATCTAAACCGTTTCCCATGCTCCGGGTGAATGAATGTTTTCTGTAGGTCTTCGTTGCTCAAAGAGCGCAATAAGATCGTCCAGCGCTGATGAAGTCCTTCCAGCAAAAGCAAAGCGGGAGCAATGGGTATTGTTTTGCTGTCTGCCAATTCTGCCCAACGTTCTTCGTAATAAGGTTTGATGGTAGGTTCATCTTCCGTCAAGGCTAGTTTAAAGCGGATCATGCTGTTCATGTGACTGTCCGAACAATGATGAACGACCTGACGGATGGTCCAGCCATCTGGTCTGTAAGGTGTATCCAGTTGTGCATCATTCAATCCGTTTACAGCCTGTTTGAGTCTTGCGGGCAAAGTTTCAATGTCTTTGATATAGCCATCCATCAATTCCTGGGTTAGAATTTGTGGCGCTTCGAATTTCCCGATGGGAAATCTAAGAGAATCAAGGGGAGTGTTCATTTGCATTTTATTTAGAGTAAAAAAGAATAAACAGGTAATGCGCAAGCATGAGTGAATCAGCTTACCTGTACTGTTACTCAAACTCGCTTAATTAAGGGGTCTTTCGGATAACAATAGGATCAGATTCTACAGAGTTGCTGTAATTGCCTTTTCTGTCCTTGATGTGGACGACAAACTTTAGCGTATCGTCTGTCGGTTGATCCGTACTGTAGTTAAAAATCATGTTGTAAAAAATATCACCTTCTAATGGTCCCGGCGTACTTACAGGAGCCAACAAAGGCATATGCCCATCAAAGGTAACACCACTAGGGAAGGTGAGTTGGTTGAATACACCATTAGTTTGTCTGTAGACATCTACAAAATAATCCAGGTTGTCTTCGCCACGCTGATCTTCCGGAAAACCAAGGTCTCCGTCTCCGTCTTCAAAATGAATACCGAGTATAATGGAATCCGCATCAATCAACTGATCGGCATTGAAGAAAGTAACTTTGCGTATATCCTTGTATTCGATCTTCGGTGTTTCAGAAAATTTGGGTATCTTTCTGCATCCTGTAAACACAGCTATACCAACTGCTACAAGCAGTACAGATAAAAAGTAGGTGGTGGATTTGGAGAACAGCATCTAAAGGTTTAATACCTAAAGATAACGATAATGACGGATAGGGAAAGCATTCAAAAGAAAATTTTATCGATTGATTCCGATGCATCTTTCAATGCGCTGGCTTTGGCGCTTTTTCGTGAGCAATCAAAAAACAATCCGGTTTATAGACAATATTTGGATTTGATCGGCAAAGATCCTTCCTCGGTGCTGCACTATACTGCTATTCCTTGTTTACCGGTCTCTTTTTTTAAAACACAACAAGTGATTTCCGTTTCGTTGTCTGATTTGAAACTGGCCACACAATCCGTTCAATTCAAAAGCAGCGGCACCACACAGCAGGAGCGAAGTACACACTGGGTGTACGATGCCGGCTGGTATGAAAAAATAACGGCAGAAGGTTTCCAACGGTTTTTTGGAAAGATCGAGGACTATGTCATCATCGCTTGTTTGCCTTCTTACTATGAAAACAAAGAGTCTTCTTTGTTGTATATGGTTAATCATTTCATCGCATTGAGTAAACACCCTTTGTCTGGCTATTATGATTTTGCAGGGCAGGAGCTGGCTCAAGTAATTAAAAAATGCCAATCGGAAGGCAAAAAAACATGGATCATAGGTGTAACCTATGCTTTATTGGATTGGGCAGAAAGTAACATAAAAATAACATTGGACGATTCTTCCGTCATTTTGGAAACCGGAGGCATGAAAGGCCGTAGAAGAGAATTAGTGCGTTCAGAACTCCATGAACGGTTGAAAAAAGGACTGGGTGTCAAAAAAATATATTCAGAATATGGCATGTGTGAAATGTTATCGCAAGCCTATTGTTTTGAAAAAGAGGAATTTGAGGCTGTTCCCTGGTTAAGGTTCGGATTGAGGGAACTCAACGACCCCTTCAGCAGTTTTGAAACAGGAAGTGGAGTAATTCGGGTCTTTGATTTGGCCAATATGGACAGTTGCTGTTTCCTGGAAACCCAGGATATTGGTCAGCGGGAGGCTGGTGGAAAGCTAAAAATCATAGGAAGATTGGATAATTCCGATATCCGTGGATGTAATTTATTGTATCAAAACTAGATTGATTTTTGGTTTTAGATAGAATTCCTTATATTTGTTATAATAAATTAACCCAAATACGAGATCTAATGAAAACAAGATTAGTTGCTTTGATCGTTCTAGTTGCCTTAGGAGTTATCTCTGCCTGTTCACCGCACAGAACTTGCCCTACCTATATGAAAAATAATGCAACAGAAGTAAAAGAGGCTAAAGTTTAGTCCTGTTTTAAACTATTGCATCAATATATATAGAAAGAGTCCCTCAAAAGAGGGGCTCTTTTAATTTTTTACATACAATTTGGCATCATCAAGTGTGATCTTTTTATCACTCATGATAACCAAGCGCTCGACCACGTTTTTCAATTCTCTGATATTTCCTGTCCAGGCTTGTTGCTGCAGGTACTCCATCGCTTTGGCATCGATGTTCTTTTTAGGAGAACCATATTCATCTGCAATCTGATTCAGAAAATGTTCAACTAATAAAGGAATATCATCTTTACGCTCTTTTAAAGAAGGCACTTGAATGACAATGACTGAAAGTCTGTGGTACAAGTCTTCTCGGAATCTGTTTTGTTTGATCTCTTCCTGAATGTCTTTATTGGTAGCAGCGATGATACGAACGTTGACTTTGATGTCTTTCTCTCCACCGACACGTGTGATTTTATTTTCCTGCAAGGCGCGTAATACCTTGGCTTGAGCGGCGAGACTCATGTCGCCGATTTCATCTAAGAACAACGTACCTTCATTGGCTTGTTCAAATTTTCCGATGCGTTGTTTGATGGCAGAAGTAAAGGCGCCTTTTTCATGACCAAATAATTCGCTTTCGATCAACTCTGCCGGAATCGCGGCGCAGTTGACCTCTACAAAGGGACCGTTGGACCTGTTGCTCTTGGCGTGCAACCAGCGTGCTACCAGCTCTTTGCCCGATCCATTGGGGCCGGTAACGAATACACGTGCTTCGGTGGGAGCTACTTTATCAATGGTTTTATGAATGAGTTGTATCGGTGCCGATTGACCGACGATATCAAACGTTTTGCTGATTTTTTTCTTCAGTACTTTGGTCTCCGTCACCAGATTTCCCTTGTCCATCGCGTTGCGAATGGTGATCAGCAAACGATTTAAATCCGGAGGTTTAGGAACGAAATCATAAGCTCCTTTTTTTGTCGCTTCTACCGCATTTTCAATCGTCCCATGCGCTGAGATCATGATGAAAGGAGTATCCACTCCCGCTTCCATGGCTTTCTCCAGCACTTCGATGCCATCCATTTTTGGCATCTTGATGTCGCATAGCACCACATCGTAATTGTTTTCCAATACCATTTTCAATCCTTCTTCTCCGTCTTTCGCTTCGTGAATTTCGAACTTTTCGTATTCTAAAATTTCACGAAGGGTAGCGCGTATGCTTTTTTCATCGTCGATAATAAGTAGTGATGGCATAGATATTTTATTTTTAATAGGTATAGTTTTAATATTGATGTATTGAAATTAAAGATAAGAATGTTCTTGTTAATAGAATCACTTTGGTGAAAATTTGGGCGTGCCCCTTCGGGTCGGGCTATCCGCTGCAAGTCCTCGCTCGGAACAATCTGTAGTGATAGTATTAAGTAGAGGCTCGCTGTGGGCTTTACGCTACTATCCCTCACGCAACTTTTTATCCATTCTAAAAAAGCAGTGCATACCTGTAAGCCGGGTTCTGTCGAGTCTTATCATTTATCTGCGAGTCCTGTTGCCAGTACTCTTTAACGACCTACCCATTCAGCCTTCCGCCTTGCGGCGGATATTCAGCGAGCCGCTTTATATCATAAAGACAGCTGAACCTATTTGGCCTTTCAACCCGTAAGGGTTACCCCAATGCCGGCTCTCACCGACACGAGTGAGCTCTTACCTCACTTTTTCACCCTTACCATCCCGATAGCTATCGGGATGGCGGTTATTTTCTGTGGCCCTGTCTGTATAACGCCGAGGCGTCACCCTTCCCGTTAGGAAGTACGGCGCCCTGTGTTGCCCGGACTTTCCTCTGCCTCTGTATCGGAGACAGCGATAAGACAGTATGCACTGCGTGACAAAGTTAGTAAAAAAGTTGTTAGTTGTTAGTTACTAGTTATTTGAAATAATAAGTTGTTTTCTTAAACTAATAACTAACAACTAACAACTAACAACTAACAACTAACAACTAACAACTTGTTTACTTTAGAGAAACCAACGTCGCACCGTACCCAAACTTTTCCTTCTTCGCATCGCTAAAAGAAGCCACCTGTTTGTTGCGGCCGAGTCGCTTATGTAGTTCGGATTTCAAAATACCGTTTCCAATGCCATGAATGAAGGTGATTTCAGAACGCCCATGTGCAACGGCAAGATCCAAGTGTTTTTCAAAGGTATCTAATTGCAAACGCAGCATCTCCGCGGCATTCAAGGTACTGTGTTCGGGTATTAACTTTTCAATGTGAAGATCCACTTCTGATTGGGCCGCTGTAATGTGAAGTGTTTGATCTGCATCAGGGCGTAAAGCGGGAGCATTGGCTGGATTTTCTTTTTTAGCTGCAACTGCAGATTCAACAGGAAAGAGGTAACCTTTTTTATCCAGCAAAGGAATGTTTTGATTGGAACGCAAGACTTGTATTCCCGTAATCTTAAATCGAAACTCTATCGGAGCAGGAATGTTTTCGGGGGCGTTTTCATAAAAGCAAAGTTGAAGGATGCCATGCGCTTCTTCTTGCAATTGCTGCCAGCTCAATCGGGTCAGGCTTTCTGCTGTGAAAGGATTGATGACACCATGTCCAATCCCTTTGATCGAACCGGTGCTTTTGCTGGTTTCAAACAGGGTATAGTGACAGGTACTTTTGCTGTCGTTGACAAAGTATAGATCAAAAGCTTGATCGTTAAAAGCAACAACCGCCAATTGACGGCCTGTCGCTTTTTTTATTTTATCGAGTGGTTGTTCTTCTTCTAAAGCGGGTTCGGGATTGGCGACTTTTACAATTTCAGAAGCCATGACAGGAATGCGGAAACCATCCGTCGTTTCTACTTCCCATTCATTGGGGCCGAATGCTCGTACGATCTTTCCTTCTTCTTTGGCGTGAATGAAGCGAACGTAATCTCCTGGTTTGAATGTAGACATATCGATTAGAAATAAAGAGGATGAAATTGAAATCCGTTTCTTCCGTTGTATTCTAACGCAGGGAAAGGAACATGAAGCATATTAAGCCCCCGGAATAATCCCCGAAGGAAAGCGTGTTTAGTTTTTATTCGATTGAAATCTACATCAAGAGAAAGAAATCCTCTGGCATAAGAGTGGTAACCGTTCTCACTGTTTTGTGAAGGTAAGGCATACAACATCTCTTCGGCGCCATAACCAATACTTACATTGAGCCATTTAGGAAATTTTTCCAGATGCGTGAGCGAAGCAATATTGAAAGATAACCAATAGGTTTGACCATTGTAATCTTTAAGGAAACGCTCCATGGTTGTTGCTCCCAGTGTATTGGGACGCATGGTGGCATAACTTGTTTCATGATAGGAGAACTTTGGTGTAATGCGTATCTCATCCCATAACAGATGTTGTGTCACGACTAAAACACTTCCCGCTGTATTCGCTGTCAAATCGCCCCAAGAGGCTCCATACTCATCTGAAAAGCCATCTAATACTTCAATGGGAATCATCAAGGCTGCTCCTGTAAAGCCGCCGAATAGAATGCTTTTTTTTCGGGAACTGCCTGTCCATTTCAATACACGTACGGCCGCATTGCTGACATGAAAAGAAGTGTATAGATGACCTATCTTATCTACACCTCTCCATTCATCGTTGTCATCAAAGAACTTAAACTCACTGCTGAGTTGATCTTTATACCAAATGCTTCCTAACAAGACCATGCCACCGGTATAGGTCACGCCTGAGGCCGTGGTTAGTAACGTAAAACGTTTTTTATTGAAGATCTCTGTGCTATCTGTTGTTTGCGCATGCAGCATGGCAACACCGCACGAAAAGAGCAATAGGCAACAGAACCAAAGACGTCTTATCATGTTATAGATAGTGTCTGAACAATATGAAAGGTAAACGGCGAACAGAGCAGTGATTTATGGAAATTTGTAGCTTATAACTCTATAAAAATACAATTATTCAATAACTTTGACGGACTTTTAGTTTAAATCTTAAAAAGAAATGAAAAAATCAGCTATCGTACAGTACTTCTGCTTGCTCTTCCTCTTGTTTCCTTTGGTTGCTTCTGCACAGAATGAAGGAATGACAGATGAACATAAAGCCTTCCTGAAAGCACAGGAAGAAATGAAAAAACAACAAACTCCGGACTCTTTGAGGTTTTGGAGAAGAGGAATTACTCCTGCGATCAATTTTTCACAAGTGAATTTATCAAACTGGAGTGGTGGGGGACAAAACTCCGTTTCTTTTACAGCACTGGTGTCTGCCTTTTTGAATTATGAGAAGAACAAGTGGTCCTGGTACAATAACCTTGATCTGGGTTACGGTCTTTCACGCATCGGTACCAGTTCTTCTCCTTGGATCAAGAACGAAGATAAAATCATCTATGTAGAAAAACTGTCTTACCGTATCGGTGAGCACAGTAAAATAAGCTGGTTGAATGATTTCAGAACACAGTTCGCAGAAGGCCGCAGGTATTTTAAAAGCGAGACGACGGGTTTAGATACTTCTCAGTATGTATCGAACTTTATGGCTCCGGCTTACCTTACATCGGCACTTGGTTACGAATACAATCCCAATAAAAATTTCTTCTTATTCGTTTCTCCGGTAACGGCTAAGTTTACTTGTGTAAACGATTCTGAACTCTCTGCTGCCGGCGCATACGGAGTGAAGCCATACAATACTTTCCGCGCAGAATTTGGAGCCTTGGCGAACGCCAAACTGCAGTTTGCCATTGCGGAGAACATTACCTTCTCCAGTACATTGACCGCATTTGCTAATTATGAAACATTAGACCGCATCGATATTTTCTCCGACAACTCTGTGTTGTTCAAAGTCAATAAATATGTGACCGCTTCTTTCACGGCGAACATGATTTATGACGATGACATCAATATCACAAGGGGAGACGGCACCATCGGTCCGGATCTGCAATACAAACATGTATTGTCTGTAGGTATCACTACAGTCATCGGAGATAAGCAATAATACAGCGGTTAGACGTAAAAAAGAAAAGGGATGATATCACTATCATCCCTTTTCTTTTTTACTAATTTTTTTATAACTAACAACTAACAACTAATTATGGCGTTTTCTTTGGAAGAAGCTGAGGAGGATCTTCCGGCATAATCAATGGTGGTTCTACTATCACAGTATCTACTGGTAAAGCATCATCGTCTTTCTTGATGATCATCTGATTCTTTAAGTTTTGTTTCTTTTCTTTCTTGTTACTTCTTCCAAACAATTCACCAAGGTTATCAAACTCCTGTGTATGCGTGACACTGAAGCCTGTAGAGTTGGACACATTGCTGCTGGTACTGGAAATCACACTGTTCTGATTGGCTCTGTTAAAGAGTTTAAGTCTAAGTTTGCCGTCTTGTGTCAGAAAGTATTCCAGTGTCCATTCACCGATGACATTGGAGTTGGAACTGTTCTGACTTCCTGTATTCTTGTTGTTTTGGCTTCCGGCTACCAATCCGTCCATAGATACTCGTAATCGTCCATCCAATAGAGTATAGGAGAAGCGCATGTTGAAGTTATTGTTTCCTCCGCTGGCTTGTGAAAGTTGCGTCAGATCTACTTGAATTTGCAAGTTAGGGTCTACCTGTGACAACCACATGCTCAATTGATTGGAAAGCAGTTCGTTTAAGTTTTGTGTAGCTCCTCCAACACCCGTGAATTCATTGGGAGGGGAGAACTGTCTGAATAATAATAAAGAGAATACCTGTCTGTTTAACTCACTTGGATTGGTTTGTAATTGGTTCTCAAAGGCGGTGACGTAGCTACTCAGTGAGGATGGATATTTGTTCAAGATGTGAATGCCTAGTTCCACCTCAGGATGCAGCAATTGTCCTGTGAGTTTCATGTCCAGGTCCACAGGTGTTCTTCGCTTGGCGTCTGCTGAATTTCTAACCAGTGTATCGCTGGAGGTAATGATAGGAGCAAGCGGAACATATTGCTGGTAGGCGGCATCAATATTCAATATCCCATCGTATGGATTACCTGTCCAGCTGATGCGGCTTCCATTCACAATCTTAAATTCTTTATTGATGATATTGGCCAATGTAAAGTTATAGGATCCTTTTTCGATGATGTAATTGCCATACATGGAGAAGTCACCGCGCGTATCTACATTGAACTTCAATGATCCTCTGCCGTAACTTTTTATGATATCTCCTGCCTGCTTGTCAAAAATAATTTCCGTGTAAGTGCCGGGTTCTATATTGACATTGAGATCCATGAGGATACCGGAAAGGTTGATTTTCTTTTCCTGCAGCTTGTCTTTATCCTCATGTTTTACAAAGGTGATGTAGTCTTTTTCTTCTACGTCTTCGTAGCTGTTCATTGGAATATAGATTTTGCTGCTACGAAGCAAGGTCGCATCAGCTGTGATGCGGATATCATTTTCCGATCCTAGAAACTCCCAACTGCCTGTTCCGAATGCGCGACCATAGAAAATGGAATTGTCTTTTTCTGTCGTATTCAATACAAAGAAGTTGTTCATTTCTCCTTTGAGGTTGAAGACGAAGTTTTGAAACAAATCATGGTATATACCTCCATTCAACACACAGGTTTCGCCAAACTGATCTTTGAGGTTGACGTTTTTAAAACCGATCAGGTTATCATTGAATATGATTTTATCATTCAGGGAATAGGTAGTGCCAAGGTATGGTATTTTGAAACGACCTTTCTCTACATAAGTCTCTCCATTGATATCCGGATCATTGTAAGGACCTGTAATTTTTACGACGCCACTGGCTTCGCCTTGTATGTTTTCCAGAATACCTTCCAGCAAAGGATTTAAGAAAGTAAGATCTGTTTTGGTCATGTCTACCGTAAGGTCAATGTCATCTCCTGTATCGCTGATTCCTGGATTGAGGAGACCCGTAACCGTAGCAATGGTGCTGTAATCTTTGTAGAGGTCGAAGTCTATTTCTATTTTTTTCTTTTGCGTGTTGTAAAAGGAATTGCCTTCCATGTCTCCAACGGCTACACTGTCGATCTCCAGATCGTAGACTTCAATGTCACTGTAAAAATCAGGGGAGTCAAGAATGTTACTCAGTATAATGTCCCCATTGATCAAACCATTGATAGGAATAGTTGTTAAGAAGGTCAGGATGGTGTTAATGTTAAAGTTGTTGATGTTGATGTTCAATTTCTGATCTTTATTGTCACTGATCCAGCCGTCTATGTTGAGGTGCTGGTTCAGGTATTGCATGTTCAATTCGTTCAGAAGGATAGAGCCATCCGGCATGAGACTGATTTTTGCTTTTGGGTTAATGTCCCATTGCTCATCATCAATTTGTACGTAGGAATTTTCAGAGGTGATTTCAGTCTTATCCTTTAAGAAAAGGGCCTTGTTATTCAATACAATTTTATTGTTCATTCCGTCTTGTTCGAGAGAACTACTGATGAACAAAGAATCATTTTCGGTATGCCCTTTAATGGAAAGATTTTTGGTAGGCACCATGCGTTTGAATTTCTGACTGGCAGAAGCCAAATCATACGTGGTGGTCAAATGCGGACTGTAGGGACGCTTTGAAATAGTGCCGCTGACATTATTGCCCCGGAATTCGTAGAAGTTGTAGAACAGTGTATCAGAGATGAAATTCAAAGACAAATTATTCTGTTCTTCAGTCGAAGTATACTTGCCTTGAAGCGTGGAGTTCGGAGACATAAATGTTCCTGGCAGGTAAATATCAAAGATTTGGTTCAGGTCTTTGATTTCGAAGTGGAAGTCAGCCTGCTGTTGTTTGCCAATGCTTGTTTTATTAGCATAATAACGGTTGGTTTCCGCTTCGTCGTTGTTGATTTTTAATAAGGCTTCTTCTCCCAGCATAACGAGCGATTGTTCCAATCCAATAAAATCAAAATCTCCTTTGATGTTTCCATCAATCAAGTCTGATTGCAGGGTGAAAACGCGTTCGTTGTTATCCTGTTTGTAAACTTCAGCGTGTATACTGTCTATGAATACTTCTTTGTTATTGGGGTAAAGCAAATAGGTTTGACCGGTATGGAGATTGCCTTCCAGTTCATTGATGTTGAGCACACGCGCATTTAAAAATGCACTGGTACGGAGAGAGGGGAACTTGGAAGCCGATCCCAGATTCATGTTGTGCAGGTTGGCTTTGTCGCAAATCAGTTTGAAGTTAAATATTTTCCATTCTTCTCTAAAGTCAATGGTGCCATCCACGGAGGCTACTAAGTTCGAATCTTTAATAGCCGCGAATCCTTTAAAGAGCCTGTTGCTGAGGTCTGCTTTGGTGGTAATGTTTTTGTAATTATACACGGCATACACGATATTCACAGATGCACTCAGAATATTTTTACCCTCGCCAATCATTTCTCCTTTGATCGAGATACTTTCTGCCGCAGGATGTCCTATGAGTTCTCCGATTCTGAAATGATAGGTTTCTAATCTCCCCGACAGTTTAATGATTGGATTGCGTTCACCGATCTCCGGCCTGTTTAAGAAAAGATCGGCTTCGATTTTACCAAGACCTGTTTGATAGATTCCCTGTGTAGTAAAGTCATGAAAGAAACCGACAAACTTTCCTTTACCTTCAAAGTAACGAAGCTTGATGATGTCATTGTAAATGTCGGTCTCTACATATTGTTTGAGATCAGGAATGTCAATCAGCACCGCTTTAGCGGAGCAGTCGAGAAACAAATCATCTATAGAAGGAAGATTTTTAAGATTAGCGGTTCCTCTGAAAAAAGAATTTTTCCCAAAACACAATTCCAGATTTTTACCTTTGAGCCGATTGACCGTACCGCTGATATCGCCGCTGATGATGTAATTGTCATGGTAAGCATAAAGCATAGGAGAGAAGATGGCCAGGTCTTGTACCTTGAGGTGGCAATTATCTAAGGATCCTTTCATTTGTACTTGTGTATTGAACTCTGTCAATACAGAAATGGAATCGTAAGCAAAATGCACATCGGCGTTGATCGTAGAATTGCCTACGTGTGCATAAGCATGTTCAAAGTGCATGCCTGTTTCATGGAAACGAAAAAAGGTATTTAGCTCATGAATGTGCATCTTAGATCGAAACTCTACTGCACGCAATTTATGCGTCGTTAATTGAATGGTATCAGAACGGATTTCAAATTGCTCAACGTAGGAATACACACTGTCGAATCCAAAATGCATTTCATCAAAACCCGGTTTAACGACCAGTTCTGTTTCATCCATGAAACGAAATGACATATTCTTTAATTTCGCGTAGGGAATAGTAAATACAAAAGGTGCAGCCGTGGAAGTATCTAGAGGATCACCAAATTTGGCTTGCAAGGTGTTCATAAATTCGTTGATGTTGACGATAGTGTCTTGTTCAAACACATACAGGTTGACACCGCCATCTCTTACCACACAGTCTTCTATTTGAAACGTGCCACGCATCAGTTTATAAAAACTGAAATCAATGACGCCTTCGCCCAGGAAAATCATGTCATTTTGTTCCCGGTCTTTCAACACGACATTTTGAAGAATGATGTGATCGTACCAGTCTATTTCAATATTGCCAATGGTGACGGGATAACCGATGAGTTCGGAGGTATAGGTCGTTGCTTCCCGGGTAGCGTAGTTTTTGACGGAAGGAATACGCAAAAGGAAAACTGCGATGACAGGGATGAGCAGGGCAATAAGGATAGCGCCCACTGCTATTTTAACAGTGATTTTTAAAAATCTGTTTATTTGAGTTAACTTTGGATTCAAATGTCAGATATTACGTTATTAGCCATCGAGTCATCTTGTGATGAAACCTCTGCTGCTGTTATTCACAACGGTATTATTTTGTCCAATATTGTGGCCGGACAAGAAGTACACAGCAAGTATGGTGGTATAGTTCCCGAGCTGGCATCACGTGCACACCAACAGCACATTGTACCTGTTGTGCACGAGGCACTCGCTCAGGCAAAGATAGTAAAAAAACAGCTGAATGCAGTTGCTTTTACAGGCGGCCCCGGATTACTTGGATCTTTGTTGGTGGGGGTGAGTTATGCCAAGGCTTTTGCTAAAGGATTGGGGATACCGATCATTCGGGTAAATCACATGCAAGCACACATTCTTGCTCACTTCATCGATGATCCCAAGCCGGCCTTTCCCTTCTTGTGCCTTACGGTGAGCGGAGGTCATACACAGATTGTCATGGTCCGTGGATACCTGGACATGGAAGTGATCGGTGAAACACAGGACGATGCGGTGGGGGAAGCGTTCGATAAAGCAGCGAAGATGCTGGGCTTACCTTATCCGGGTGGACCTTTGATCGATAAATATGCGGCCTTGGGAAATCCATTGGCTTATGAATTTCCGCATGTAGATATGCCGGGATTAACCTATTCGTTCAGTGGTATCAAAACAGCTTTCCTCTATTTTATCCAGAAGCAAACGAAACTCAATACGGATTTCGTGAAGCAGCATTTACCGGATATTTGTGCTTCGATACAACATACACTGATACGGATATTATTTAGTAAATTACGCAAGGCGGTAAAAGAAACCGGTGTGCAGCGCATTGCCATCGCGGGAGGCGTATCCGCCAATAAAGGCTTGCGGAAAACATTGGAAGAAGCGGCGGCTGAACATCAATGGGAGATCTTCATCCCTTCTTTTGAATACTGCACGGACAATGCCGCTATGATTGCCATGGCCGGGCATTATATGTATGAGAAAGGCCTGTTTGAAGAATGGACCTTCAGTCCTGAACCACGATTGAAATTATGAGTAAGTTAGATATAGCTAAAAACGTTAACATAAAAAACAAGAAAGCCTCCTTTGAGTATGCTTTACTGGATACGTATGTGGCTGGTATGGTGCTGAAAGGCACAGAAATAAAGGCAATTCGCATGGCGAAAGTGCAGATGGGAGATGCTTATTGTTATTTTGATAAAGGAGAATTATACATTACCCATTTACATATCTCAGAATATGAAAAGGGAAGTATTTATAACCATGAGCCAGGAAGGACAAGAAAACTATTGCTTAAAAAGCGGGAGTTAGTTAAATTAGAAGGTAAACTGACCGATAAAGGATTGACCATTATTCCGGTCAGGCTCTTTGTAAGCGATAGAGGCTTTGCCAAATTGGAAATCGCTTTGGCAAAAGGTAAAAAACTCTACGACAAACGGGAAGGTATTAAGGATAAGGACATTAAGAGAGAACTTTCTCGCATCATCCGCTAATTATGAGCAAAATAGAATATGGAGTGTGTCAGTTGAGTGTTGTTCCTGTAAGGAGAGAACCGGCTGATGTTTCAGAAATTGTCACACAACTCATATTCGGAGATTTTATTCAAATCCTGGAAACATCCGAAAACGGCAAGTGGAAAAGAATTCGTGGCGCTTTTGACGGTTATGAGGGCTGGATCGACAAACGTCAGTTTGTACCGGTAGAAAAATCAACCTATGATCGAGCCTCCTCTCAGGTCATGCCGTTTTGTTCTTCCTTTTTCGGTCTGATTAAAAGTGAAACCATGGTTTACCCGGTATTCATGGGAAGCCGGCTGCCTTTTCTGCGCAACAACATCATTGAACTCGGCGATCAATACTATATTTTTGAAGGAGAATATGCTTTGCCGATGCCTTACGATCCCATCAAAATGGAAGTGGCGGCGCGCATGTACATGAATACACCCTACTTATGGGGCGGTAAATCGCATTTTGGCATTGATTGTTCCGGCTTTGTACAACAGATCTTCCGCAATTTTTACATCAACCTTCCAAGAGATGCCTGGCAGCAGGAGTTGATCGGAGAACCAGTACCTTTTGGCTTTCATGGTACCGGGGATTTAGCCTTTTTTAGCAATTCGGCAGGGAAGGTGACCCATGTAGGTATTGTTTTGGCCGGAGATACCATCATTCATGCTTCCGGTTATGTGAGAATCGATCATCTTACTCAAGAGGGGATTATCGTAGCTGCAACAGGTGAAAATACCCACCAATTAACCAGTATAAAACGACTGGTAAACTAGTACAAATCAATCTTTTCTCCTATCTTTGCAATCCCTTCAAAATGGAGGGGCTTTGTGCGTATGTACAAAAGGACGTTAAACTAATTTCATGTACTGTTACCCTGAGTACATGATGCAAACTAAGGGAAATTAATTTTATGGCAGAACCAAAAGAATTCAACTGGGACGCGTTTGAAACCAAAGGTTTCGGAAGCGGTTACAACAAATCGGAAATCGCCGAGATGGAGAAAATGTATGAATCTACGCTTTCTCAAGTTGAAGAAAAACAAGTATTGAATGGAGTGGTAGTAGGTATCACTGACAAAGATGTAATCATCAACGTAGGATTTAAATCTGACGGGTTGGTTTCTTTGTCTGAATTCCGTGATGTAGAAAACTTGAAAGTTGGACAGGAATTCGAAGTGTATGTTGAAAACAGAGAAGATGCATCTGGTCAACTGGTCCTTTCTCGTCGTAAGGCGAAAATTGTTAAAGCATGGGAGAATATCCAAGGTGCTTTGGACAAAGATTTAGTATTGGAAGCTCTTGTAAAGAGACGTACAAAAGGTGGTTTGATCGTAGATTTGTATGGTGTAGAAGCTTTCTTACCAGGTTCTCAAATCGATGTGAAACCTATCCGTGACTTCGATGTATTCGTTGGTAAGAAAATGGAAGTGAAAGTTGTGAAAATCAACTACACGAACGATAACGTAGTCGTATCTCACAAAGTATTGATCGAAAAAGACATCGAAAAACAAAAAGCCGAAATTCTAAACAATTTAGAAAAAGGTCAAGTGTTGGAAGGTGTGATCAAAAACATGACCAACTTCGGTGTATTCATCGATCTTGGAGGTGTAGACGGTCTATTGCACATCACAGATATTTCTTGGGGTCGCATCAGCCATCCGCAAGAAGTGCTTAAACTGGACGATAAAGTTCAGGTGGTGGTATTGGATTTTGACGATGAGAAGAAACGTATCTCTTTAGGTATGAAACAACTTACGTCTCATCCTTGGGATTCATTGTCTGGAGACCTGCAAGTAGGTTCAAAAGTAAAAGGTAAAATCGTAAACGTTGCAGATTACGGTGCATTCCTTGAGCTTCTTCCAGGTGTTGAAGGCTTGATCCACGTATCTGAAATGTCTTGGTCCCAGCACTTGAGAAACCCACAGGATTTCATCTCTGTAGGTGACGAACTAGAAGCTGTAGTATTGACATTGGATCGTGACGAACGCAAAATGTCTCTTGGCATCAAGCAATTGACTGAAGATCCTTGGACTAAACAAGATGTGCTTGTGAAGTATGGTATAGAAACGAAACACAAAGGTGTGGTTCGTAACTTGACTAACTTCGGTTTGTTCATCGAACTAGAAGAAGGTATTGACGGATTGGTTCACGTATCTGATTTGTCTTGGACCAAGAAAGTAAAACACCCATCTGAATTCATCAAAGTAGGTGAGTCATTGGACGTAGTGGTGTTGGAATTGGATGTTGAAAACAGAAGATTGGCACTAGGTCACAAACAATTGGAAGAAAATCCTTGGAACACTTTCGAAACTATTTTCAGCCCAGGATCAGTACACCGTAGCACAATTCTTTCTAAAAACGACAAAGGAGCAGTATTAGAGCTTCCTTACGGATTGGAAGGATTTGCCGCTGTGAAACACTTAGTGAAACAAGACGGTTCTATAGCGGAAGCTGGTGAAGCATTGGATTTCAAAGTAGTGGAGTTCCACAAAGAAGAAAAAAGAATCATATTGTCTCACACGAAGACATTCTCTGAAGTAGAAGAGGATGCTGCAGTTGCAGGTGCTGACAAGAAGAAAAAAGCTCCTGCTGCTAAAGGCGCGAAAGCTGCTGCTCCTGCTAAAGACGTTGAGAAATCAACCCTTGGTGACATCGAAGCACTTTCTAACCTGAAAGAGCAAATGGACGGAGACAAGAAGTAGTACTTTAGTCGCCTTATAGTTATAAAAGAGTCCCGCTATTGCGGGACTCTTTTTTTATTCATACAAGGGACGAGCTAGGAGCTAGGAGGGACGACATCGTTAATCGTACCTCCTAGCTCCTAGCTCGTCCCTCTTCTACTATTTTTTCACTAAAACATTTTATCTAACCATCTAAATATGTACTTTTGACAAATGGTCCTGTGGCCGAGTGGCTAGGCTCAGCTCTGCAAAAGCTGCTACACCAGTTCGAATCTGGTCGGGACCTCTAATACAATAAGGGTGTAGAGCAAGTTAAGATCTTGTACTACACCCTTGTTTTTTTACAACCTCTGACTGTTACGGTAACTGTTGTTGTCAAGAATGGGTATAAAGACATTAAATATAGCCCCTTTGCCCTCTTCACTTTGTGCATTGATATAGCCCAAATGATTTTCTGCTATTTTTTTACATAAGGCCAAACCAATTCCCGTTCCCGAATAATCCTGTTTGCCGTGTAAGCGCTGAAATAAGGAAAAAATGACTTTGTTGTATTGTTCTTCAAATCCAATTCCATTATCCTCAAAGGTAATATGATGGTAGCGGTCGTGGATGAGATTTTGAGGGGGATCAAGAAGTTGTTCTTTGTTTACGATTTTAGAACTAATTTTTATAACAGGTTTTTTACAACAGAATTTTAACGAATTACTGATCAGATTTGAAAACAGCTGTCCTATTTGAATAGAATTACCAGATACAAGCGGTAAGGGATCATTGCTGATGTCAGCTTGTTTTTCTTCAATGAGCAACTCAAAATCTTCTTTCACATCTTTGAGAATGTCATTTAGATTGACAGTAGTGTAA
This sequence comes from Cytophagaceae bacterium, assembly GCA_029237685.1. Lineage (GTDB taxonomy): Bacteria > Bacteroidota > Bacteroidia > Cytophagales > Cytophagaceae > JACMQM01. The sequence goes on from JAQZBV010000003.1 coordinate 63,493, forward strand.
ACTTCTTTTTCCTTGGACAGTCGACTGTAGTTTAGTAATGATTTCACCAAGTCTGACATGCGTTTGGCAGAAGCGTCTAGCTTGTTAAAATATTTTTTTACAAACTCTTTATCGTGAAAGTTGCTTTGTATCAACTCCGTGAAAGTTTGGATTTTCCGAAGGGGTTCTTGTAAGTCATGTGAAGCCACATAAGCGAATTGCTCGAGTTCGCTATTTTGTATTTCAAGTTCTGCTGTGTAAGCAGCCAATTTTTCTTCCACCACTTTTTGTGCCGTGAGGTCCCGTGTTACTTTTGAAAAGCCAATCACATCACCTTCCTTATTGTGTAAAGCCGTAATAACAATTGTCCCCCAAAACTTCATTCCTCCTTTTCTAAGTCGCCAACCTTCCTGAACAGCCTTTCCTTTTTCTTTTGCTTCCGCTAATAATTTATAAGGCAGGTTGCTTTTACGGTCTTGTTCTGTATAAAATAGTTCAAATTTTTTCCCGACCACTTCCGAAGCGGTATATCCTTTAATGCTTTCTGCTCCTGCATTCCAGTTTTCGATCACACCTTCTGCACTTAATAAGATGATGGCATAATCTTGTACCTCCGCTATCATTTGATGATAGCGTTCTTCGCTCATCCTTAAATTATCTTCGGCATACTTCTTATCTGTCAAATCTCTTGTTACTTTACAAAAACCGATCACCTGGTTATCATCATCATGCAATGCAGTGATTGTAATACTTCCCCAAAACGTTGATCCGTCTTTTCTTTTTCTCCAACCTTCTTGAACTGCTCTTCCTGTGTCGTGGGCTTGGGTTAAGAGTTTGAATGGTAAATTATCTTGAAGGTCATTGGGTAAATAAAAAATGCTAAAATGTTTACCCAGAATTTCCTCCTCAGTATAGAGTTTGATTTTTTGCGCGCCTTTGTTCCAGTTTTGGATATATCCTTCTTTATCCATGAGGATGATAGCATAATCTTGAATTTCTTCAATCATCTTTTGATAAAGGATATTCTTATCTGTCATGCTATTGTCATTAAGCTTTTCTAAATCGATTGCCATAATGTATCGTAGATATTACTCGTTTAAATGAGATCGATTTTAAATATTTTTGAAAGTATTTCTTTGAGCTCAGCCGTTTTTGTAGGCTTTATTATAAAATCATCAGCACCTAATTTTTTACTCTCTTCCAAGGATGAATGCGCAGACGTTGTGGAATACATATAGATCTTGCAAGCATGCAGCCGCTCATTGGCTCTAAGGATTTTTAAGCAATCTAATCCATTCAATTTAGGCATATTGACATCTATGAAAATATAGTCTGGGGTGTACGAGTCATTAGATTTTAAAAGGCTTACGGCTTCAATTCCATTCTTAACGGCTAAGAATTTTATATCTGGATTTAATTCTTGTACGCATATTTCAAAAATTTCCTGATCATCTATGTCATCGTCAATTAACAGGCAATTTTTCATTCTTTTCATGTCTATCATGCTATCAGGTGGTCAAATTCCTTACTATCTTTTAGATAAGCAAATCTAATTGGAAAGAGTAAGTAAAATCTTTATTATAATACCAATAAAAAAGGTCTTGCGCCCAAACGTTCGCAAGACCTTTTTTTGAATTCTAGTGAATTTATTCTACACTCACAGCCGCTTTTTTTATGTTGGCATTTACCAACGCTACAAGCTGAGACATGTCAAAAGGCTTTGATATGATGGCTTCTGCAGGTATTTTACTGCTGTACAGAATGTCTCGGTCCATTCCTGTAACCAATAGGATAGGAATATGTGATAATTTAGGAGATTCTTTAATATGATCTACAATGTCTAATCCTCCTGCGAAAGGCAGCATCACATCTGATACGACTAAGTCGATCTGTGCTCCGTCTATTACATTGATAGAGGTTTTATAATCGCTGGTAGTGATGACGCCGTAGCCTTCTTTCTTTAATGCTTTAACGATAGAATTAGAGATGAATTCTTCATCTTCAATGACAAGTATTGTTTTTGAAATCATATAACTCTGGTTTTTTACTTCTCTAATTAGCAAATACCTTGCGTTAAACAAAAACAGCTGTTTTTTGAGTTTTTTACTTAAATAATGCGCAAATCAGACAAAAAAATACTCGTTATGAGGCGTTTATTACACACTATTGTGTTTAGGAAGAGAAAAATAAAAAACGGTTCCTACATTGGGTGTACTTTTAGCCCAAATTTTGCCTCCATGCTTTTCAATGATTCGCTCTACGATGGCCAGGCCAACTCCTGTACCTTCGAAATCCTGAGCAGAATGCAACCTTTGAAATACCCCAAAAAGCTTGTTGTAATATTTCATATCGAAGCCAATGCCATTGTCCTGAATGGAATAAATGATTTCTTTTTCATTCTCTTTCCATGAAATTTCGATGGATGTATTTTCTTTTTTTCTACTATACTTCAACGCATTTGAAATAAGATTGACCCATACCTGGCGAATGGTCGCCTTTTCTGCATAAGCTTCAGGTATATCTTGGATTACAAATTGGATGTTGCGGTTGGACTCTAGTTGATGCGCTTCCTCCCATATTTCTTTTACCATGGTTTTCATGGAAAGAGGTACTTTGGCTAAGTCTTTACGACCTAGTTTAGCGAAGGCCAATAAATCATCAATCAATAATCCCATTTTTTGAGAATTCTGAATGACTACCTGGATCAATCGTTTGGCTTCTGTATCTAATTGCTCGTCGTAATCTTCTAGTAGGATATTGATATAGTTGTTGATGGATCGTATGGGGGCACGTAAATCGTGAGAGATAGAATAAGAAAAAGCATCCAATTGTTTATTGACGGTCTCCAATTCAAGCGTACGATCTTTTACTTTTTGTTCCAGCGTTTGGTTGAATTCACTCAACGTTAGATTTTGACTATGGATTTGCCCGATCATATCGTTGAAGGCATCGGTGAGAGAGCCCAGTTCATCCTTTCCAAGCTTAATGGCGCGTAGAGAATAATTCCCTTGTATAGAAATGGTTTTAACCGTTTCTGCCAATGCGAGTATCGGTTTGGCAATGCTCTTTTGAAGGATCTGAGAAAGAAAGTAAGCGAGAAGTAAAGATGTGGCAATCACCAATGCCGTTATGATACTATAAAGCGTGAAGCGTTCGTACATAGCGTCCAAGTCGGATCTTAAATATAAGGTGCCGAGTTGCTTGGAACCTTGTACGACGGGCTGGAAGCCTTGCAAATAAGAGTCATCAAAATGGTATCCGGTCAATTCAGATTTTACCGGTAACTTTTTCACGTCAAGGGAAGAAGGGTAAAAGGAAAATAATTTTCCATTTTTATCATACAGGCAAGCCGCTACAATATGAGGTTCTGCTTTTAAGGCCGCCAGAATTTCATCGGCACTTTCTTGGTCCTGAAAGGCTAAGGCTGCCGTACTATTCGTAGAAATAATCTCTCCCAACGTGGAGAGCTTCTGTATCGTAGTTTGACGAAACGTATAAAATTCATACACAAAAAAAGAGGAACAGGTCACTAGTAACATGATTCCACTAATGAGGAAGATGACACTCATCAATTTCTTTTGTATCGGAATATCTCTGAATAATGTCATTTGCTTTTTAACTTAGGAGTAATGACCTCCGCTAATCGAAGTAATTTGGAACTGATAGTGAGATTAGCTGATTTAGCAGCCTCTGGGTTAATTTGAAGTTGTATTTTATTGTCCTTTGTATAAAAGCGAATCATACCTCCTTGTTTTAAAAAATCAGGATTGTCGCTTACCGTCAGTATACTAACGCCTTTTAGGTTGGTAATTATTTTTTCATTTTTACCGCTTTCCGATAAGTTGATGTAAAGAACATGACAATCTTTTTCTATGTCTTCCATAGATTTATAACGGTGTGCTACTAATGCATGTCCGTTTATTTTTTCATTGCTCAGGACTTCTTCCAAGTAATTGCCAAAAGGGTCTTTCCCTAAAACACCAATAACTAAAGGCGCTTGAGGACTTGAAAAAGAGTTCGGCGGCCATTCTACAAACTGAGTGAAGTTGAGAATAAAAACAGCTTTAAGCTGGTATTCTCGTGTGCTAGGTGTTTGTGCGGAAAGTATCAGTATTCCAGCAAACAACAATGATATTTTTATATAATGGCGCATATGTCTAAAAACGACAGGTGAGTTTTGCGTAAAATTTTTGAGGAATATAGGTAGTACCGATTTCTGTGTGTCTTTCCTGCCAAAGATTTTGACCGACTATAGAAAATTCAAGTTGTTTGAAAACGTAGGCCAGCCGCGCATCAAAAGTAAAGTAATCGATGATGTAGGGATTGGGACGCGAACTGGTATAACGTGCTGTTACATCCAATTGAAAATTTGCCGGAAGATCCAGTATGGACTGCAATAAAAATTGATGTTCAGGATCGTTTCCTAAAGCGGCGAAGTCGTAAGTACGATTGGGTTTATTGCGTAGTTCTTTAAAGAAGTAAGTATATCCGCCTCGCAGCTTCCACGTTTTAAAAGCTTCATACCTGCCGTAAAATTCTATACCGTTGGAGTAACCTTCCGTACCGTTTTGAATTTCAAAGGTGAGGGTGCCGGGAAGCGCTTCTACACTGTAAAGGTCATCGTATTGATTATAAAACATGGCTAGAGAAAGCAATAAGTTATTGACCGGTTGCACACGATAACCGATTTCATAAGCAATGACTTTTTCCGATACAAAGTTGGGTCCACCGTTTACATTTGGAAAACCAGGAGGGACTTCGTAGGTCGGTAAGTTATAATCCACATCGATTCGGCTTGGAGCTCTGATTGCCCTGGAGCAGGCTGCCCATACGGTATGCTGAATATTAGGCGTCCAGGCCAATCGTGCACTGGGTTGTAATGAGAAATCAGAGAACGTGTAATATTGAATTTTTGATCCAATGGTAAATTTAATGTGGTTATTGAATGCCGAAATTTCGTCTTGAATAAAACCGCTGTAGAGGTTCATGTCTCTGTCAGGCGGAACGAAGCCAACAAATAAAGTACTATTTTTAGTTTTGTCATGCATGTAGCGATAGCCCGCTCCCCACACGATGTTTTGATGCTTCCCTAGAGCAAAGCGATGTTGTAAATCCAGATCATACGTTTCTAATTGATCTGTGATTGTACTTGGTACATCCCGTCTATACGTTCTGTCAAAATAACCTTGCAAGGATAAGCTTGAACGTTCTGAAAAATCATGCGTCCACCGGGCAAGTGCATTTTGTCCACTCATAGGAGATTTTTCGGGGATTGTCTTTTGCATGCCATCGTATAAGTTTCCTTGCACCATCAGAGAGTTCGTTGCAGTGGGCTTCCAATCCGTGCGAAAGCCTCCCAAGGTGTAACCCCATGCATCATTGTTATCGTTACCGCTTGGATAGAGTGTAGTACGATTAAAATCTTGTTGCTGAATGTAGACGCGGTAGGTAAACGTAGAATCTATTTGTCCTCCGAAACGGAGCGCTGCAAAATCTTTTAAGAAATTACCAGCAGCGACCGATGCATATAATCCTTTCGTATCTTTCGTGTTTTTGGTAATGATATTTATAATACCATTGACGGCATTAGCTCCCCATAGCGTTCCTCCAGGACCGCTGATCACTTCTATTCGTTCAACATCTTCCAGCAATACATTTTGAACATCCCAGAATACACCTGCAAAAAGAGGAGAGTAGACTGTTCTTCCGTCAATCATCACAAGCAATTTATTGGAGAACGCGGCATTGAATCCACGGGCACTGATGATCCATGCATTAGAATTCAATTGTGCCACTTGTAAGTTGGGGGCCAGACGTAAAGCTTCCGGTATACTGGTAGCTCCTGAACGCCTTATATCTTCTTGTGTGATCACTTGTATCGCAGAAGCCACTTCTGACAACTTTTCCGGTTTTTTTGAAACGGAAGTTACTTCAATCGTCATTAACTCTTCCAAGCTCATTTTCTTGAGATAAGAAGGTTGGTACAAACTGTCTTCCTGCCCTTTTACCGATAAGGGGAGTAAAGACAAACTTAGAAGCATGAGCAATAAAAAGGTTGAAAATCGACAGTAAATGTGCTGTTGATCCATGGCAGGTGTATACTTAAAACGTACTGTTTTCATTCGTGGTGTTGATTAAAAAATAAAGAATCTGTCAATACACTACAGGTAAGGTTTAAAATTGAAAAGGGTTCTCGTTAGGAATTAATTTATAATTTATAAAAAAATAGATTAAAAAGACTCAATCTTTATTTTTATTAAAGTGTTAAAACATGATTTAGGCTATGGATTAAATGTTTTAGTCGATACTAATAGTTGTTTCATGATCAGTCTTATTGAATGACATAATTGTATAATTCGAAGACTTACGTGGAAATTGCATCCCCTGAAGCCAGCTTTTCATAAATATTTGATCTTATCTTACATTTAGTGGAATAATGCAATTAATAGATGTATATTAGTAATGTAGTTGAAAAAGTTGTTTTATTAAATAGATACAATTATGGCAGAAAATAGCTTTGGAATAATGCTCGAATACGCAAAAAAAATGGCTAAAATCGAAAACAAGATCAAATATTTAGAGTCTGTTTTGGATAAAGTAACTATTGATCCTTCGAAAGAAGATTTGCAAAATCTTGTTAATTATAAAAAAAGTCCATTTTATACCAATGAAGAAGAGTTGGCAAACGACAAAACTACGTTGTTTTTTAAAACCATTATAGAAAGTATGCCTTTCCCGGTTTTCATAAAAGATGAAAACGGAACATACCAAGTGGTCAATTCTTTAGAAGCAAAACTATTTTCTGTACCGGAAGAAGAAATCATCGGGAAAAACGATGAGCATTTCATTAAGAATGCAGATGAGTTGAATCTGATTAAGGAGTCAGATGAAAAAGTACTGAAAACTAAGACGGCAATTGAATTGCCGGAGCAGAATTTCTCTTTGCCAAATGGTTCTTCTTACTCCTTTAAAACATACAAGATTCCATTCTTTAACCCTTTAACAGGGCAAACCAATATATTTGGCTTTTCCATGGATGTGACCGATTCCATGCAATTGAATCATTTGAAAAAAATCGTATTGCTGTGCAGTAATCCCTTGATGTAATCTAGATTAGCGGAAGAGCATTTATTCCTCTTCCGCAATCAATTCTTCTATTTCATCCATGGCTTTATCGGTATAGACGCCGTGTGTCACATAAATCACTTTGCCTTTTTCGTCTAATACAAATACATAAGGATCGTCTTTTACATCCATTTTTAGTTTTGATTTGATCGGTTCCAATTCTCCTTTATACACTAGTATATAGGGGTGCAATTGAACATCTATGTTTTTCCTGATCTGTCCTTCCGCAGCAGCGGATAAATTTTGATTGGCACCCGTGAGCATGGCAATAAAGAAAGCGTGTATGTCATAAGGCTCTTCCGGGATAAGACTTTTTTCTGAGCTTCTTAAGATAAGATTATGGACAGAGGCATCGATCCAGCCTTGTAGTTTTTCCTGCGCTTTCTGAGAGTAAGCCAGACAAAGCACTGATTTTTTGCCTTTCAAACTATTGGGCACATTGGATTTGACGCCGTCTACATTTTGACAATCCATGGGAGGAAATGCTGTGCCTAACTGAGCGAAACTCGGTAGAGCCACTAAAATGCTGAAGGTGAATAATAAGATCGTTTTCATAGCGGTGGGTTTTCTTGGTAACGCTTTAATGGTTATCGTATTGTCTCGTATATTGCGTTTAGTCCTTGTTGGAGCTGTTTTTCTAGCTTTGAACGGAGAGCAAGAACTGATCCAAAGAGAATCTTCTATTTCTTACCTTTTTTCTTCATTCTAAACTCTTTTCCCTTAAACTCGGAAGGTGATGTTCCTGTATATTTTTTAAAATATCGGGCAAAATAAGAAGAGTCTTCGAAGAATAGTTTTTCAGAAATCTCTGATACCGTAAGTTCTGTATGCGTCAACAGACGCTTGCTTTCGAGGATGATGAGCTCATGAATATGACTCGATGCGGTAATGCCGGTGTGGTCCTTTACCGTTTCGTTCAAGTGGGCAGGAGTCACGGCTAAAAGGGCGGCAAATTCTTTTACTCCCCATTTCAAGCCAATGTATTCTTCAACCAGCTGTTGAAAACGTTTCACCAACAAACGACCTTTAGGCAATTTCGCATCGTCTTCGGACATGTTGTACAAGCGTTTGCAATGCACGAGTATAATTTCCAGTAAAGAACGAATAACCACATCAGTACCGTATTGCGGCTGTTTGTGTTCCTGGCAAGCCATTTCAAAAAGCCGGATCATTTCTACTTTATCCTGGAGGTGCAAGGGCGGTGTATGTCCGCTCAGACGGTGGAAGAAAGGAAAGTCCGTTTTACCGCCACCTTCCTTATGGAAAAGATAGAATCCTGAGGTGAACAGGAAAATATAGCCTTGAATGTCTTCTGAGAAATCAATGGTATGCACCTGACCGGGTGACACGAAGAAAAGATGATCCGGTGAAATAGGGTAGGTTTGAAGATCAATGGTGTAACTGCCGGAGCCCTGTGTAATGAACAGAATCTCGTAAAAATTATCGTGGCGGTGAGGGTATTCTACTTTGAAAGATCGGTTGTGATCAAAGGGCTCCACTTCATAGAGCAAGTTGTCAGGTTGCTCTTTTTGAAACTGGTTGATGCTGTATACGGGGATAGGCTTTTTCATGAAGCTAGGAGCGAGGAGGTACGAGGTACATAAGATATTTACGTACCTCGTACCTCCTTGCTCGTCCCTTGAATTTATATTTTCTGAACGGTATTTATGTCCGTCTGACGAATCAAATTTCTGTAGACGCGCTCAATGTCTGTCTCTTCTATCTCAAAAGAAACATTGCATGTCGCGCTGTGTTCACCGGATTGTTCGTAGTTAAAAGACGACGCTTTCAGCCCTCTTTTGCGAATCGGAAGCATAATTCTATCTATCGTTTCCGCCGTATGATTACATTCTATTCGTAAACTGCACTTTACCTTGGCCATGGAGTCTGTTGAGCTGTCGTTTGTTTGCTTCCACAAAGATACATTTTTTCTCTATTTTGCGTAAAATATTGCCCTTTTTCAATCGGAGCTTCCTGCAAAAAACGTAATTTGCAATTCATTACCGCTGTTACATGTTCAAACTAGACGAAATACTGCGAGCAAACATTCGCAATGCAAAACCTTATTCCTCAGCAAGAGATGAATACAAGGGAAAAGAAGGCATTTTCTTAGATGCCAATGAAAATCCTTTTGGCTCAGTTGGAGGTCATAAATACAATCGCTACCCAGATCCTTTGCAATGGAAATTGAAGGATAAAATAGCTCCCTTGAAAAAGGTGAAACCTGAACAAGTGTTTCTTGGCAACGGCAGCGACGAGCCGATTGACTTATTGATCCGTGCCTTATGCAATCCAGGTGAAGACTCGATCATGATTACTCCGCCTACTTATGGGATGTACGAAGTGAGTGCAGCCATCAATGATGTGAACATTGTGGATGTGCCTTTGACTACTGACTATGTGTTGGATGTACAAGCGATGTTGCCAAAACTGACAGCCGATGTAAAGATTGTTTTCCTTTGTTCTCCCAATAACCCTACCGGTAACTTATTACCGGAAGATCAGATCATCACGGTGTTGAAACACGCCAAAGGATTAGTTGTCGTAGATGAAGCCTATATTGACTTCGCTCCTGAAAGCAGTTTGATCCGTATCCTGAAAGATCATCCGAACCTGGTGATCCTGCAAACTTTCTCTAAAGCATGGGGCCTGGCAGCTTTGCGTTTGGGTATGGCTTTCGCCTCAGAAGAGATTGTAAGTGTCTTGAATAAAATCAAACCTCCTTATAACATCAACGCCGTAACGCAGCAATTGGCTTATGAAGCCATTGGCCAGATCATGAAGAAAGAACAAATGGTAGCGGGCATTTTGATGGAGCGCGCTTACCTGGAAGAAGAACTGGTGAAGATTCCAGCGATATTGAAAGTTCATCCTTCGGATGCGAATTTCATTTTGGTGAAAACGAAAAATGGAACCGGTATGTATTCGTATTTGATCGATCAAAAAATTATTACACGCGACCGTTCCAAAGTAACCTTGTGTGACAATTCAGTGCGCATCACAGTAGGCACGCACGAAGAAAACGAAGCGTTGATCAACGCTTTGAAAAAATATAACTAGAAAACTATACACCGTTTATTTCTTATGAAAAAGAAAGTATTGTTTATAGACCGTGATGGAACGATCATCGTAGAGCCACCGACAGATTTTCAGGTCGACTCTTTGGAGAAATTAGAATTCGTACCGAAAGTAATCGGTGCTTTGCAGAAAATTGTAAGAGCATCCGATTATGAATTGGTGATGGTCACCAATCAGGATGGAATGGGAACAGCTTCCTTTCCGGAAGAAACATTTTGGCCTGCTCAGAATAAAATGATCAAAACCTTATCAGGTGAAGGAATTGAATTCAAAGCCGTACACATCGACAAATCTTTTCCGGAAGAAAATCTCCCTACACGCAAGCCTGCTATTGGCATGTTGAAAGACTACCTGAAATCTGATTACGACATGTCCAATTCTTTCGTGATCGGCGATCGCATGACCGATGTGCAGATGGCGAAGAATTTAGGCTGTAAGTCAATCTATATTGTAAAAGAGCAAAAAGCACAACAGTGGGGAATTGCAGATGTTGATTGTGATCTTGCTACTGACGATTGGGACAAAATCGTTCACTTCTTATTAAGTAACGATCGCATTGGTAACGTACACCGCAAGACCAATGAAACAGACATTAATATCTCGGTGAACCTTGACGGTTCCGGTAAAGCGGAAATCGAAACAGGTTTAGGGTTCTTTGACCACATGTTGGAGCAAGTTGCGAAGCATGGTGGATTGGATCTAAAAATCCATGTGAAAGGAGATCTGCACATCGACGAACATCATACCATTGAAGATACAGCCTTAGCTTTGGGCGAAGCTTTTCTTGCCGCTTTAGGTTCTAAGAAAGGCATTGAGCGCTACGGTTATTTATTACCGATGGACGATAGCTTAGCTCAGGTAGCGCTCGACTTCTCCGGAAGAAGCTGGTTGGTATGGGAAGCGGAGTTCAAACGCGAACGCATTGGTGAAATGCCCACAGAAATGTTTTATCATTTCTTCAAATCTTTCTGCGATACGTCAAAATGCAATTTGAACATCAAAGTGGAAGGAGACAACGAGCATCATAAGATCGAAGCCATTTTCAAAGCGTTTGCGAAATCGATTAAGATCGCTGTTAAACGCGATACTCTTAATCCTACCGTGCCTAGCACGAAGGGAGTTTTATAATAGAGAACTGAAAACTGAGAACTGAAAACAGAATCAGTTCTCAGTTCTCAGTTCTTAGTTCTCAGAAATTATGCGCGTAGCCATAGTAAAATACAATGCCGGTAATATTCGTTCAGTGGCTTATGCCCTGAACAGGTTGGGTATAGAGCCGGAGATATCAGACGATCCGGAAGTATTGAGGTCAGTCGATAAAGTTATCTTTCCCGGCGTAGGAGAGGCGAGTACAGCTATGCGTTATTTGAAGAAAGATGGATTAGATAAACTGATTCCATCGCTGCAACAACCTGTATTAGGCATTTGCCTTGGCTTACAGTTGATGTGTGCGCATTCTGAAGAAAATAATACCGATTGCCTGAACATCTTTCCGGTGCAGGTTAAAAAATTCCCTTCGCAAGATCAGATCAAAGTTCCTCAGATCGGTTGGAATACCATTCATGAGTTGAAGTCGCCTTTGTTTAAGGGACTATCAGAGAATGCTTTTATGTATTTTGTGCACAGTTATTATGCGGAGCAAAATCCGTATGCGATTGCTACCACAGATTATATTTTTCCATATACTTCCGCTATACACAAAGATAACTTCTATGCCGTTCAATTTCACGCGGAAAAGAGTGGAGAAGTAGGAAGCCAGATCATTGAAAATTTTATACGCTTATAAGAAATGGAAATTATTCCTGCTATCGATATTATTGACGGTAAGTGTGTGCGTTTGACGCAAGGCGATTACGGTACAAAAAAAATATACAACGAAGATCCTTTAGAAGTCGCGAAGGCCTTTCAGGATGCGGGTATTAAGCGCTTGCACATGGTAGATCTGGACGGTGCGAAAGCAAAAAAAATCATCAATCAGGCGGTGCTCGAACGCGTGGCTTCCCATACACAGCTGATCATTGATTTCGGTGGAGGCATTCAATCGCACGAAGATATTAAGCTGGCTTTTAATTCCGGTGCCAAAATGGTAACAGGCGGAAGCATTGCGGTGAAAGATCCGGATATATTTGAGCGTTGGTTGACTTTATACGGCTCGGAGAAAATTATCCTGGGTGCCGATGTAAAAGAGAGAATGGTGGCCATCAGCGGTTGGGAGGAAACTTCCAAACTATCCTTAGATCAGTTGCTGGCGAAGTATACAGTTCTTGGTGCAAAGTATGCCATCTGTACAGATGTTGCGAAAGACGGTTTGCTGCAAGGTCCTTCAATAGACTTGTACCGTTGGATCATGTCTGCCTATCCTTCCGTGCAATTGATTGCCAGTGGTGGTGTTTCTTCAATGAAGGATTTGGAAGAGTTGAAAGAGGCAGGCGTTTTTGGAACCATCGTAGGAAAAGCATTTTACGAAGGACATATTTCATTGAAAGAACTGGCTTCTTTTGTTAATTAGAAGTAATAAGTTGAAAGTGGTAAGTCGTAAGGGTATTTGCGTGAGGGATAGGAGCGGAAAGCCCACAGCGAGCCAGAAGGCTTGATATTGTGCAGGTATGACCCGAGCGAGGACTTTGCAGTGGATAGCCCGACCCGAAGGGACACGCCCTAATAATCAAATACATTAAGAAGCTAATAACTAATATTATAATTATTCTCTGTGCTGACTAAACGAATCATACCCTGTCTGGATGTTAAAGACGGAAAAACCGTTAAAGGAGTAAACTTCGAAAACCTGCGCGATGCAGGCGATCCGGTAGAACTCGGAGCCTTGTATTCTCAACAAGGAGCAGATGAACTGGTATTTCTTGACATCACGGCTACCTTGGAAAAACGTGGAACCTTGGTAGAATTGGTCCGTAAAGTAGCAGCCAATATCAATATTCCATTTACCATTGGTGGAGGTATTTCTTCCATAGAAGACGTATCGGCTTGTTTGAATGCGGGGGCAGATAAAGTGTCGATCAATTCTTCGGCTGTAAAGAATCCTGCCTTGATTGATAGTCTGGCCAGAGAATTCGGAAGTCAGTGCATCGTTGTGGCAATTGATACTCGCAATAATCAAGGTATTGATTTAGTACATACACATGGAGGTACCAAAGCAACGGCTATACAAACCATTCCCTGGGCGATAGAAGTGCAGGAAAGAGGAGCCGGTGAAATCTTACTGACTTCCATGGATCATGACGGTACCAAGGCTGGTTTTGCCAATGTATTGACTTCATCCATTTCACATCGCTTACAAATTCCTATTATAGCTTCCGGTGGAGCAGGAAACATGCAGCATTTTGTAGATGTATTCACTCAAGGGGCTGCAGATGCAGCATTGGCCGCTAGTATTTTCCACTTTAAGGAAATAGAAATTCCTACTTTGAAACATTGGTTAGCTGATCAGGGCGTTTCTGTAAGAACTAATTAATCTTTTGCAGCAAGCCTGCGTATACGTACACACACACTTTTGATCTGTGTTTTATGAAAACAAAAAAAAAACTGGGTTGGATCGGTTTTGGTAATTTTGGTAAGTTCGCCATTCCTTATTTGAGTGAGAGAATAGAGGTATGGGTTTATGACCGTGTCGATAAGAAAAATGATGTAGAAGCTATACCAGGCGTTAAATGGAAAAGTCTGGAAGAGGTAGCAGCTTGCGAAATGCTGGTGCTTGCTGTCCCTGTGCAATTTCTTGAACATTTGATTGTAGATATTAAAGACATGGTAAGGCCTGACGCCATGCTTTTTGATGTGTCTTCCGTGAAAGTAAAACCGATTGCACTCATGGAAAAGTATTTCCCATCTACTGTAGAGATTATAGGAACACATCCTTTGTTTGGTCCTCAAAGTGGCAAGGACGGAGTCAAAGGTTTGAATATGGTATTATGTCCTGTGCGTACACGCAAGGGATTGATTTTAACACGTTTCTTCCGTCACAATATCGGTCTGAATGTATTGGAACGTACGCCTGATGTACACGACAGACAGATGGCGTATGTGCAGGCACTGACACACTTCATCGGAAGAGCATGCAATGAAATGGATATTCCGGATGTAGAACAAAAAACGCCCGCATACCAATACTTGCTTAATATTAAACGGAACCTCGGACAAGATTCTATGGATCTTTTCTTAACCATTGAGCTAGAAAACCCATATGCTAAAGAGGTACGTCTTCAGTTGCTGGAAGAATTGCATGCACTCAATGACCGCTTAGATCATTTGTCTAAAAAATAGTAGAGATGTCTGTGCAAGCCAATAATCCTTTACACGGTAAAACACTGGAATCCATAGTGAAAGAGTTGGAAGAACATTACGGCTGGGAACAACTGGCATTGCGGATTCCTGTCAATTGCTTTAAAAGTGATCCGAGTATAAAATCCAGTTTGACTTTCTTACGCAAAACCGATTGGGCGCGGAAGAAAGTAGAAGACTTATACCTTGAAATGAAGAAATAAATCATTCGATGAAAGACTTTAAAAAATATTATATCATAGGCGCTGCTCCTGAAGATTTATTCAAAGCCTTGACTAATCCTGCCACCATTCAATTATGGACAGGGGAGAAGGCTGAAATGAGCACAGAGCCGGGTTCAGAATTCTCTTTATGGGATGGCAGTATCGTTGGAAAGAATCTGGAGTTTGAAGAGAACAGAAAGATTGTTCAGCAATGGTATTTTGAAGGCCAGGAAGAGCCATCTATAGTGACCATTATTTTGCATCCACACAAGCAAGGCACGTCTCTAGAACTTCGCCACAGCAATATCCCCGACGAAGACTACGATGACCTGGTAGACGGTTGGAATACGTCGTACATGGGATCGTTGGAGGAGTTTTATGAGGAAGGGTAAAACAGAAAACTGAGATCTGAAAACTGTGAACTGAAAGTAATATTTGGTTCAACTGATTTGGGTGTCAGATATTTCGACCTGACACTGCCGGACAATAGCAGTCTGCTTGCGTTAACTCAATCCGTGTCAGGGCGAAAGACTTGATACCCACAAAAGTTGCTAGTTGTTAGTTATTTAGTTAATATTTTAATTATTTTATTTAACTAACAACTAACAACTAACAACTAACAACTAACAACTAACAACTAACAACTAACAACTATTTTTTTCTGACCGCAGATAGGATGCGGAGCAAGCCTC
>JAQZBV010000083.1 GCA_029237685.1 Cytophagaceae bacterium
TATACTCCTTCTGCTTCTGATTATTCAGCAGGTCTAGCAACTTTAGTATTAACATCAACAGCAAATGTTAATGGTTGTCTTCCGGTAAGCGATACCATGAGAGTTATAATCGCTCCTGAACCTACTTTAAACCTAGGACCGAACATTACAGTATGCGGTGACGCTGGAACCGTACAGTTGAATGCAACCACTACAAATGGAGCTGGAATCACCTGGTCAAGCGCCAACAATACATTCAATAATCCGAACATCAACAATCCGATTTACACTATTACTGCAGCTGATCCGGTACCAGGTATCATTACGATGAATGTTACACTTAATCCTTCTGCTTCAAGTGGAACATGTAATGCGGTAAACAGATCGGTGAACGTAACATTGACAGCTGTTCCCACAGTGACAGTACCTCCTTCTACGACAGTCTGTACAACAACACCAACGGTTAATCTAGCACCAGGCAGCAACATCACAGTTGCATCCGGAGGTGTTTGGACAACAACTGGAACGGGTACATTCTCACCTAACAATACTTACGCTAGCAATCCAAGCTACATCCCGTCAACAGCTGATTTGTTATTGCCTTCTGTTGTATTGACTTTAACAACTACAGGTAATGGACAGTGTCAGGCATACAGCAGTCCGCTCACGGTTAATTTTGACAGACAGCCAACCGTAACAGCGTCTCCTGATCGCACAGTGATTTGTTCTGGTAACGTAGTAAACTTTATCTCGTTCTCCACGAATGCAACCGGAGTATTATGGACAAAGAATGGAGCGGATGGAACATTCGATGACGATACAAGTGCAACTCCTGTATTTACACCTGGGCCGAATGATATTGCCAATGGAGGTATGATCTTTACGGTAACGACTACCGGAGTTACCACTTGTAACCAGGCAGTAAGGAACATAGCCATTGGCATAGTACCATCTCCTGTCGCCTCAGTGAATGCAGGTTTTGATCAGATTTTGTGCGCAGATGTGGATACGGTGCAACTTAACGGTTTCATTGCCGTGGCGCTTGGCGGAGAATGGAAATCTTCCGGAACAGGAATATTCCTACCAAACATCAATGACCTTTCTGCCAAATACATTCCTTCGGCAACAGAAAAAGATCCGGCTACTCCTATTGTTATCACTCTTGAATCTACAGGAAACGGCATTTGCGCACCAACAAGCGATGATATGAGTATATCATTTACACCTATCCCTACAGTCAATGCAGGGGCAGATCAGATCGTATGTGCAGATACTGCCTATGTACAACTTAATCCGACCATTACCATAGCTACAGGTGGCTCATGGACTACGAATGGCACAGGAGTATTTGCACCTGGCAATACAAACGCAATTACAAGATATTTCCTGACTGAAGATGATATTGCCAGGGGAATATTAGGGTTCACTGTCACGACTACCGGCAACGGTACATGTAAGGCTTATGACAGTTCCATGGTGGTAACAATTACACCTAAGCCTACCTTAAGCTTAGGTCCCGACCGCATCGTTTGTGCTTCGGCAGCAACCGTTAACTTCAATGCCTCTACAACGATTGCTACTTCAGCCTTATGGAGCACTTCCGGCGCAGGAAGCTTTAGTCCGAATCCAAACCTGGCCACAGCTTACACGGTAATGCCAGCCGATACGGCGATCAAAAACATCAGTATATTCGCGGCATCTGCCAACCAAGGCAATTGTAAAGCGGTATACGATACCTTACAGTTGACTTTCCAGCCTAGACCTATTGTCGTGGCAGGCCCGCCGATCAGTTCTTGTGCCAATGTGGAATCTGTTAACTTATTGAATGCTGCTGTATACAACGCGACAGGCGGTAGATGGTCTTCCGGTGGAACAGGTAATTTCTCCAGCCCAAACAATCAATTGAACAACGTGTATTCGCCATCTCCTGCAGATGTAGCTAGCGGAACAGTGACATTGACTCTGAGTTCTACAGGTAATGGACAGTGCAACTTAGAATTCAATCAGTTGACCTTATCCATAACGGCAAGTCCGGTTGTAGTGGCGAATCCTGCTATCTTATGCGAACCTACACTAGGTGCATCATTGAGCGGAACAGTAAGCGCTCCTTTCAATGGTCAATGGAGTTCTTCCTTACCAGGTGGTAGTTTCGCTCCAAGTCCTACATTGATCTCTACCTACTTCCCTTCTCCAGCAGAAACAGCGGCAGGTAAAGCGGTGTTGACATTGACTTCTACCAATAATGGTACTTGTAATCCGGTAACGGCGACGATTGACATTGTCATAGAACCATTGCCAATTGCCAATGCGGGACCTGATCAATTTATTTGTACAAACGGCATCATAGATTTGAACGCAGTTACTATTCAACCTTCTATATCTTACACTTGGGCGGTAAGCGGAGGTGCTGTGTTTGCTTCTGTTCCTAATACACAAGCCACAGTACCAGCAAATACAGGTTATGTATTGACCGCTTCAGATGCTAAAGGATGCGACGTGAGCGATACGATGCAAGCCTTTGTATTTACCTTACCTACATTTACAATCTCCCCTAGTCCGGCATGTTTTGAAGAGAATATGGTGCTGCAATCTAATCCGGTTCCGATGCCAGTTGTTGGAGGAACATACCAATGGTTTAAAGACAATGTACTCTTGTCTGGTGAAAATAAAATATTTACAAATCCACCTTTGCCAGGCACCTATAGCATCGTTTATACTTATGGTTCATGTAATACAAATCCTGCTTCAATCGTTGTGAGCTCACCTCCTAGATTGAGTACTGAAGATATTACAGCTTGTACAGGGGATACGTTAACATTAAGAGTTGAACT
Source organism: Cytophagaceae bacterium (assembly GCA_029237685.1). Taxonomy (GTDB): domain Bacteria; phylum Bacteroidota; class Bacteroidia; order Cytophagales; family Cytophagaceae; genus JACMQM01. Next base: position 2,811 of record JAQZBV010000083.1, read on the forward strand.
CTTCAGTCCTCCTACTTATCCAACTGGTGTTAGTTATAACTGGACTCCTAATCCAAGTAACACAAGCACCTTGTTCTTGAATCCAGTATTGACGGATACAACATTATATTATGTAACAGTGACAGATAATACTACGTTATGCCCTACGCAAGACAGTATTTATGTACTGGGTATACCAAGACCAATTATTCCATTGATCAACGATACGATATGTGTAGGCGCTTCTGTACGCTTGACGGCAAGACCTACTAACATCGCAGATCTTGATCAATATCAAAAAACTACCTTCAATTGGTTGCAAGACGGGAATATATTAGCTGTTACAGATAGTATTTATTTTGCAACGACTACCGGCATTTACACAGCGGGAGTTAACATAGACCGTTGCGGTAATACACAAAGAGATACAATCTTTGTCGCTCCTTATCCTGTATCTACATTGGATGACAATGCTAAATTCTGCGATGAAACAGATAACTTTAAAATACTGGATGCAGGAGTAGCGGATACGTACGTATGGCAAACAGGAAATGTAGCAGATACGTTAAGAACATTGACGGTAAGCCCAGCGAACGACAGGTACTATGCGGTACAAATAGGTAACCTTTTCGGATGTACGGTCAACGACAGTATCTTTGTAAAAAACATCTGCGCTCCAAGAATCTATATACCGAATGCCTTCACACCAGGTTTAGCTAATCCGGATCAGATCTTTACCGTCTTTGGTAAACACATCTACAATTACAAAATGGTAGTATTTAACCGTTGGGGAGAAGCCATTTTCGAAACGACTGATAAGAGTGTCGGATGGGATGGTAAGTACCTTGGTGAAGACATGCCTACAGGAGTATATCCTGTGATCATTACTTACGAAGGCCGGGAAGAGTATAAAGGACAACAAAAATATGTGGGGCAGGTAACGTTGATAAGATAAGAAAACTGAAAACAGAGACCTGAAAACTGAAAACTAATTCTATAAAAGCAAAAAGCTTTCGGCAATCGAAAGCTTTTTGCTTTTTATAATCAAATTCATTTGTTCTCTGTTTTCAGTTCTCTGTTTTCAGTTTTCAGTTTCAGCTCTCTCTATTCCTGCCATTCCCAAGCCGAATGGTAAGCCCCTATGCTATCGATGTATTCTAAAAACTGTGTATAAAATTTAGAATGCGAAAGGGTAGCGCTGTCGCCTATCATGATCAGTTTTTGCTTTGCTCTGGTCATGGCGACATTCATTCTACGGGTATCGTTTAAGAAACCGATCTCCCCTTTTTGATTTGAACGTACCAGTGAAATAATAATTACATCGGCTTCTTGTCCCTGAAAAGAATCGACTGTACTCACTTTCAAATCCATCACACCAATATTCTCAAAACGTTCTTTTAATCGTTTTACTTGTGCGCTGTAAGGAGATATGATTCCAATAGAATGGTATTTATCTATGTGTTTATTTTCCCTGGCTTGCGTCAACCATTTTTCGATGGTGTTAATTTCACCGGCGTTATAAGTAGAGGTAGTCAACGCGTCCAATTCTTCTTCGAATCCACAACCTGCCGTGTCGATATAGACCATTGGTTCATCGTCTGTTCGCAACTGCTGCACCACAGGATCCGTTACTAATTTATTATTGTAAAACTGTTTATTAGAAAACTCCTTGATGACATCGTGCATTCTGTATTGAGTGGTCAATAAATTACCCGCAACACGATCGCCTATGATACGTTCCATGAGTGTCACAGCCAATTCTCTTCCCCCATCATTCTCGTCTAACTTCACCGTTGGAGGCAATTGAAAATGATCTCCGCATAAAATCACTTTTTGCGAACGAGCGATCGGTATCCAAGTAGACGCCTCTAAAGCTTGAGCCGCTTCATCTACGATGGCGGTCTTAAAAAATCTATCTTTCAACACCGGTAAGTTGGCTCCTACCAACGTACAACAGATTACATCAGCCTTATCCAAAATGATGTCCGAAATTTGTCGTTCCTGTGCTTCACTGGCTTTGTATAATGAAGTCGCTTCTTTTCTTAATAATTTCTGCTGCTCTCTTTCTTCGCGACCAAAAGAACGTTTGTATTTAAAGGCCATACTCTTCATGGTATTTCCACGCGCCTTTAATTCTTTGACCAACTTATAATCGTTATGATTGTAGAGTTGTTCCAATAAAGACAGCGGCCTTACTTCAGCTGATAAACGATGAGGTTGACCTAAGCGTACTACATTCAATCCTTGCAAATGCAATTTCACAGCAAGGTGATCTACAGCCTGATTGCTAGGAGCAACAACTAGTACTTGTTGCTCTGTCTTATGCAGAGCCTTCACCATCGCCACGATGGTAGTCGTTTTGCCTGTACCGGGAGGACCTTGAATCACGCTATATTCATTGGCCTGTAAAGCATTTACAGCACTTTTGTACTGATCTTCGTTGAGGTCACTTCTATCTAATTCAATAATTTCTTTTGAAACTGTAGGCTCTTTATCGCCTAAAATAACATCTCGTAACTGCGCCAAACGATTGCCTTTGGCGTTTCGAACCTGGTCGATGGTTTCGTCCATTACTTTGTACGAATAATCATCGAGCAATAAATTGATGCCTAGCTTTCCATTATCAAACCAATCGGGCAATTCATTGCATTTGGTAAACACCTGTATGTGTTTGAATGAAACCGTACCGATGACACCTTTGATTTCATTTCCTTTTTGGAAAGAAGAATGTTGCGAGAAAATTTCAACATGAGCACCGTATGAAAAAGAATTGGGCTGATCTGTTTCTTTGGTTCGTTCAAATTCAACGACTACATATTCTCGCTGATCGTAATAATCTTCTTTGACAATCAAAGGATACCAGGTAATCCCGGAAGCCACACGGGACTTGATATCCTCGCCGGCGATGCGTTGTTGCTGTAGCTGTAAATCCGTTTCTCGTTCTTTACGGATCAGGCCTTTTAATGTATTGAAATGTTCTTCTGCTGTACTACCTAACCAAGCCATTAATATTATTGTAATCTATAAATTGATAAATATGCGCGTGAGGGATAGAAGCGGAAAGCCCACAGCGAGCCGTGGTGTTATGACAATGCTACTAAGTATGATCCGAGCGAGGACTTGAAGCGGATAGCCCGACCCGCAGGGGCACGCCCTAAACTTTATTCTCAAGTGTAAACGAACCTTAAACAACAGACTACCATTTAAACCATCTATTATCCTACAAAATCATTAAACTAATCTACTTTACCTTTCTCTATCTCGTACACCAACTGCTTATACCAATCATTACCGTACTTACGCGTCAAGGCACCTTCCAAAAATCTATACAAAGGCACCTGATGCTTCTCCCCATTTTTACAAGCCGGATTGCAGATGTGCCAACGTTCGTAGTTCAAGGCTTCAAACTCGTCGTATTGTGTAATACGTATGGGGTATAAATGACACGATATTGGTTTTTGAAAAGAAACGGCACCCTCTTTCCATGCTTTTTCAATGCCGCATTTCAAGACCTCGTTGTCGTATATGGCATACACACATTCTCTTCCTTTTATGGTGGGTGTGGTGACATCACCATCTTCATCTTCTAACGATGTCCCTTGTTTTTCAATTTCGGAAATGCCTTTTTTAGATAAATAAGGTTTGACCAGGGGATATATTTCTTCTAAAATCACCGCTTCTTCCTGTGATAAAGGAGCACCCGCATCGCCTTCGATGCAACAGGCCCCTTTGCACTTGGAAAGGTCACAGGCAAAGTACTTTTCCGCGATATCGCTGCTTACAATTGATTTTCCGATCTGAATCACGACAATAAAATTTCAACTTTGGTATTAAGGCTCTAATTTAGTGATTTTATCCTATGATTGGGCATGAGTATGCTGCGATTGTAGTTAATAGGCTTCAATTTCACAAAACCCCGTGATTTGTATGATTCAATATACTTGCGGTCTAAAGCTTTAAATTTTATGCTAGGATTTTGCATGAGACGCTGCGATTGTAGTGAATAAGCTTTGATTCTATAAAACCGAATGATTCGAATGATTCGCCTCATACTTTTGGTCTAAAGCTTTATTTGGGTTTATGACTGTTAAACTTTAAATTGCAGTAGAATAATTGTGGGGTTAATAATGGATTACCTAGAAAGCTTAAACGAAAATCAACAAGGGGCAGTATTGCAAACAGAAGGACCGGTCATGATCATAGCCGGTGCGGGTTCTGGAAAAACCAGGGTACTCACCTACCGTTTGGCCCATCTGATACAAAAAGGTATTGATCCGTTCAACATCCTTTCGCTTACCTTTACCAACAGAGCGGCGAAAGAAATGCAACATAGAATTCAATCGCTGGTAGGCGGTGAAGCGAAGAACATCTGGATGGGCACTTTTCACTCTGTGTTTTCGCGCATTCTCCGTTCGGAAGCAGAAAAAATTGGCTACCCTTCCAATTTTACGATTTACGATTCAGACGATTCCAAATCGTTGATTAAAACGATCCTGAATGAAGTACAACTGGACGATAAGACCTACAAACCCTCCGTCGTACACAACCGTATTTCAGCGGCTAAAAACAGATTGATTTCTGCAGAAGCTTATTTAAAGAATGCACACTACATGGCAGACGATGCCGCAGCGGGAAAACCGGAGATGGGTCGTTTGTTCAAACTCTATTCAGACCGTTGCAAGAAAGCAGGTGCCATGGACTTTGATGATTTGTTGTTCAACACCTTCAAGCTTTTCAATGAGCATATTGATGTATTGAACAAGTACCAAAACCGTTTCAAATACGTGATGGTGGATGAGTTTCAGGATACCAACATTGCGCAATACATGATTACGCGTAAGCTGGCGGCTCAGAACAGAAACATCTGCGTAGTGGGTGATGATGCGCAAAGTATCTATGCTTTCCGTGGTGCGGACATACAGAACATCCTCAATTTCGAAAAAGACTATCCGGAATTGAAAGTATTCAAACTGGAGCAAAACTACCGTTCTACACAAACCATTGTAGAAGCAGCAAATTCGATCATCTCAAAGAACAAGGCACAGCTTCCTAAAAATGTTTGGACCGCTAACGACCAGGGCAATTACATTGACCTTATTCATGCCGGTTCTGATAACGAAGAAGGAAAACTGATTGCCAATGCCATCTTCGAAGCAAAGATGCAGCATCAGTTGAAGCATTCAGACTTTGCCATCTTGTACCGAACCAATTCACAGTCCAGAGCCTTTGAAGAATCGTTAAGAAGCTTAAACCTTCCTTATAAAATCGTTGGAGGTATTTCTTTTTATCAAAGAAAAGAAATCAAAGATCTGCTCGCCTACTTCCGTTTGATGATGAATCCAAACGATGAACAATCATTAAGACGCATCATCAATTATCCTAAGCGTGGAATTGGAGACACGACATTGGGCAAACTATTTATCACTGCAGATGAGCAAGGTGCCAGCATCTGGGATGTCTTGTCTCATGCAGAATCTGTGATACCTGGAAAAACAGCACAGATCGTTAAAGATTTTGTAGTGATGCTGGAAGCCGGGAAAGTCATCGCCAACAACCAAGACGCTTATGAAGCAGCCAGTGACATGGCCAAGAAATCAGGCTTGCTTCGTGAGTTGTACGACGACAAAACGGTAGAAGGCATTGCCCGTTATGAAAACGTACAGCAATTGCTAAACGGTATCAAAGCCTTCGTGGATGATCCGGAAAAAGAAGATAAAAGTTTAGGTGCTTTCCTTCAGGAAGTCTCTTTATTGACAGACGCCGACAGCAAAGCGGAAGACAAGGACAGCATCACCATGATGACCATCCACTCTGCGAAGGGCTTGGAGTTTAAATATGTATATGTGGTGGGTATGGAAGAAGATCTCTTCCCATCTGCCATGATGATGAACAGTCGCGCCGATCTGGAAGAAGAACGTCGTTTATTTTATGTGGCGGTAACAAGAGCTGAAATTCATTTGACCTTGAGTCATGCCAATACCCGTTACCGTTTTGGAAAACTCATTGATTGCAAGCGCAGCCGTTTTGTAGAGGAAATCAGTCCGATTTACCTTAAACCCGTGGCCACGAAAGCCTCCTTCTTTAATAAACCGGCACAAACGGCTCCTAAAGAACCTTTTACCCGTACAGCCGTAAAAAACCTAGCGCCTCCTGCGGCTAAAACCAAGATCAAATACATCGCTCCTACTGATTTTAAAGCCAGCGACACGAGCGGATTGGCTTCCGGTATGAAAGTAGAACATCCTAAATTCGGGTTTGGAATGGTTAAATTGATAGATAGTAACGGTTCGGACCGAAAAGCTGTCATCGATTTCGAGGAATTAGGAGAAAAAACGTTAATTTTAAGCTTCGCGAAACTGCGAATCCACTAAGCACACACAAATCAGAATATATGCATTATCCTAATCAGGAATCCAGGAAGGGAATTGTTTGGAAAGAATACGGACGTAACGTTCAGAAAATTGTAGACCACATCCTGACTATTGACGACAAAGAAAAAAGAACACACTACGCTAACATCTGCATTGAGTTGATGCGACAACTCAACCCAAGCACGAAAGACGCGCAGGATCATACGACAAAATTATGGGATCACATTTTCATCATGTCCAATTTCCAATTGGATGTGGAGGCACCTTACCCGATGCCTGATCCCTCTATATTAGGTAAAAAACCCAACATCGTTCCTTACACCAATCATCGTCTGGCTTACAAGCATTATGGACGCAACATTGAGTTAGTCGTAAAGGAAGTACAAGCCATGGAAGACGGCACAGAGAAAGACGATGCCATCATCTACCTTGCCAGATTGATGAAGAAATCTTACATGACCTGGAACAAAGAAAATGTAGACGACGAAGTTATTCTTCAGCATTTGAAAGAGCTTTCAAAGGGTAAGTTGTCTCTTGATTCTGAAAAAGTACAAAATGAAAAACTATTAGATATTCAAATCAAGGATTTCAAACCCATGGCAAGTAAGCCGGTGTTTGAAAGCATGAGTTCAGCAGGCAGCAGACCAAGTCAGAATAAAGATTTCCGTAAAACAAACCTTAACAACCGTGGCGGAAACGGAAATAATAATTCATCCAGATCATTTAAAAAACGTTCCAATTAATGGCTTCTTTTGAAATCACCGGGGGTACCAAATTAAAGGGCTCCATCGTTCCACAAGGCGCGAAAAACGAAGCACTACAAATTCTTTGCGCGGTTTTAGTCACAGACAAACCGGTAGTCATCAAAAATGTTCCGGATATCATCGATGTCAACAAATTGATCGAGCTACTCAATAACCTTGGCGTATTAGTTACCAAAATAGACAGTTCTACTTACCAGTTCGAAGCGAAAAATATCCGACTGGATTTTTTAGAAACAGAAGAATTCAAGAAAAAAGCGGCGGCACTTCGCGGCTCTATCATGATCATAGGCCCTTTGCTGGCGCGCTTTGGCGTAGCCAAAATGCCGAAACCAGGTGGAGATAAAATCGGGCGCAGAAGAGTAGACACCCACTTCATCGGTCTACAAAACTTAGGTGCTGTATACAATTACAATCCAGGAGATTCCTTCTACTCCATCGAAGCTCCAAATGGGCTGACTGGTTGCTACATGTTGCTCGACGAAGCATCAGTAACAGGAACAGCCAACATCGTCATGGCAGCCGCTTTGGCGAAAGGAAAAACTTCTATTTACAACGCCGCCTGCGAACCATACTTACAACAACTTTGTGCGATGTTGAATCGCATGGGAGCAAAGATCACAGGCGTTGGTTCTAACTTGCTGCATATCGAAGGAGTAGAATCATTAGAGGGAACAGAACATACCATTCTTCCCGATATGATTGAAATCGGAAGTTTCATAGGCCTTGCGGCGATGACCGGTTCTGAGTTGACCATTAAAGATTGCCGCATCGACATGTTGGGCCTCATTCCATCTGTATTTCAGAAACTAGGCATACAATTAGAATTCCGTGGAGACGACATCTTCGTACCTGCTCAGGATAAATACGAAATTGAATCCTTCATTGACGGTTCTGTACTAACCATTGCCGATGCGATCTGGCCGGGATTCACACCAGACTTGATCAGTATTGTTTTGGTCGTGGCCACACAAGCTAAAGGGTCTGTTTTGATCCATCAAAAAATGTTTGAAAGCCGTTTGTTCTTCGTGGACAAATTGATTGACATGGGTGCTCAAATCATTTTATGTGATCCACACAGAGTAAATGTTATTGGGCACAACAAAACCATGCCCTTGAGAGGAATCTCGATGACATCTCCTGATATCCGTGCGGGTGTAGCTTTGTTGATTGCAGCCATGTCTGCAGAAGGTAAAAGTACCATTCACAACATCGAACAAATAGACAGAGGTTATCAAAACATCGATACTCGCCTGAATGCATTAGGCGCCAAAATCAAACGTATCTAAGCTTATGAAAAAGTTCCTCTATATTTTTATTGTACTTGTATTGTCTGTACTGCTTTATTTTACATTCGGGCATTACGGCGAAGGTTCTATTGCAGGAACGTTAGTAAAATTGACCAAAAAAGGAGTACTTTTAAATACTTACGAAGGGAAACTCAACACGCAGATGTTCATCGAGGACGGTGCAGCTGCATCAGGCGTAGGTTTAAATCTATGGGATTTCAGCGTTGTAAAAGATGACAGTCTACTTGCAAAAATGGAGACCGCCATGTTGAACGGGCAACGTATAAAATTGGAATACAAACAACGCTACTTTACTTTACCCTGGATCGGTGATACGCGATACATCGTGTATGATGCCGAGGTGCTGGAGAAGAGATGAGAGAACTGAAAACTGAGAACTGAAAACTGAAAACTGAGAACTGAAAACCGAGAACTGAGAACTGATTAAAACATAACAAAAAAAAGCTTTCGTTGTCGAAAGCTTTTTTTTGTTATGTTTTAATCTACCTGATCCGGATATCAGTTTTCAGTTTTCAGTACTCTTATTACCCTACTTGACTCTTATTATCCGGCAACATATACACCTGATTATCTTCTATTGGTTTAGCTTCCTCTGTTTTAGTTTTGCGAACAACTGGTTTAGAGAATATCTTTTTTAACATAGCAGAAAATGTTTCATCGGAGCAGCAGGCCGGTAAGAAATCCTTAATGCCTTTTGCCTTGTATCTATTCTCTTCTTCAATGGTCAGATCATCTGAAATGACTACTATTCTGAGTTTATCCTGAGCGTGTTTAAAATCTCCTTTATGCAGTTCCTGTAAAAACTCAAACCCACCCATAATTGGCGTTTTACCATTGAGAATGACAAGACCTTGCTTATTGCCAATTTTATCCAGCGACTGATTCAGGTATAACAATCCATGTCCACCATTTAATGCAGCCATCACCTCTTTAACCAGGCCGGCGTTAGAAATAGCGTTCTTTAATTCGTTTCTGCGGTCAGAATCGCTATCTACTATCAGGCAATAATCAATGTATCCCATAATCCTCGCTTTTAATCATCTAATTCAATATCTCGTATAAATTTGTTTTACGGTAGATTAAACTTTAAGGTTTTGGGATAAGTACTTAATTTTTAACCCCGTCTACTTTTTCTACGACTATTCTCACCTCCTTGGTATCTTTGAACCAATCTGGCAATCTTTTCTTGTACCTCAACTTCCCACCCGGGGTCAAATGCCCTGAAACGGTGAAATGATAGTCTATAATTTTGTCCTTTTTAGAAATGTAAGTGGCTTTTAGTTGTACTGATTCGTAAGTGCATACTTTTGCCGAACTTCTCAATTCACCTTCGATAACCGACTGATTGATTAAATTTGCACGCCATTGAAAGGTATGATGCGTATACCACAAAGGATATTGATGCTCGGTTTCATAGATAGAATTACCGGCATACGATTGCTCTTCCTTCCATGAAACATCTACCTCCTTGGTGTTTTCATCCGGGAGTTGCAAGGCCAATGTTTTAATGTCACGGTGGTAAATGCCTTTGTCTTTAGGCAATAGCACCAGCGTTTGCTGTTCTGCCGTAAAAGATACTTTGCCTGTAACTACTGTTAACTGCACGTCTTCACCTTCGTAAGCTTTGAGGTCAAAGGAGGTACCTAATACTTTAGTAGTAGTTTCCTCCGCATGAATAATAAAAGGTTGGCTCGGATTTCTCTTCACATCAAAAAAAGCTTCTCCTTTCAGGAAAACTACTCGTTCTTTTCCATCAAAAGAAGTCGAGTAACTCAAGGAAGAATGTTTGTTAAGCCACACCATACTGCTGTCTGGCAAGTAAAAAACATCACCGTTTTCCGCTGTGCGTTTGACGATGCGTGGATCCGACAAACAGGACCCGGTATTGAACAGGTAAATCATTCCTATCACCAATACCAGGCTTGCCGCAATTTGATAAAAGCCCGCACTTCTGAAAACGGGCATTAAATAACTGTGCTTGCGCTTAGGTTCTAATTGAATTTTTTGTTTCAGTGCTTGCCAGGAGGCATCAGTATCGGGGGTATAATCAATTAATTCAGAAAAGGCACTTCTCCATATCGCTGCATAGTCCGCATAATAAGCTTCATGAGCAGCTGACTCTTTTCTCCAGTTAGAAAGCAATACTTCTTCCTGCTCAGAAGTCTGACCGGTAAGGGACCTAATGATTAATTGATCGAAGTTCTTTTCCATTTGTTTTCTTTAAAAAACCCGCTTTCTACAACTTCCTATTAATAAGACAAGTGCTAATAATTTCACCCCCAAAGGGCTTTTATCTTTCTCAATTATCCTTTTTCAGAAAGGATTTGAGTTCTTCTCTCAATTTAACAAGGGCAATACCCATTTGATTTTCTACTGTTTTTACACTGACTTGCAAGGCATCTGCAATCTGTTGGTATTTTAATCCCTCCATACGACTCATTACAAAAATCACTTTACAGCGTGGAGGCAAATGATCAATGGCTTGTTGAACAGCCGCATTCAGATGGTCATAGTCAATGCTGTCATGAAGGGTAAAAGAACCTAGCGCTTGTTCGTTAAATTCATCAATAGCCTTCACATTGCGTTTGTGATAGCTTTGCAAATAGTTCAAACAAGAGTTGGAAACGGCACGGTATAAATAACCTTTGAGGTTCGAATCGATCATTAATTCATTTCTCTTTTTCCAGATTGTAAAAAAAACATCCTGAACAATATCTTCCGCAGCGCTCTTGTCTTTAACAATGGCATACGCCACTTTGCACAGCATCTTATGATGCCTGCGAAAAATACTTTCTATATCATTCAGGTTGATTTCCTCTGAGTCTTCCATTTCTTATTTCCGCATGAGGAGGAATTCATTATCTATTTGCGTCTGTGAGCAAATTAAATATACAGAATAAGGACAAAAGGGGAAATTTTACAATTGATATTTTCCAGTGATGCACATAAAGCGCTATTTCAAGTTAAAACAAGCCCTTTACAAGACTCAAACTTAAGAGTTCTGTTGTATTTTTGGCGCCGGTCTTTTCAAGCATATTTTTCCGGTGTGTATTTACGGTATGTCTGCTGATGATAAGTTCATCTGCTATACGCTGACTGGATTTACCTTGGCCTATCAATTTCAAAATTTCCAGTTCACGCACTGTAAGAGATAAAGGCTCTGCATCGGGGTAAGTAATGCTATGCACCGGATTATAATAACCTGTCTCATCCAATACTGAAACAGTGAAATCCAATCGTGGATCTTTTTTTAACGCATTGATGTCTGTCATAAAATACATCGACAACAAAGGATTGTTTTCATGATCCACTTCCAGAATACTCATGTGCTGTGAAAGCCAAACGTATACTTGATCCTTTCGTTTAAATTTAAAAGTATAAGCCAAACGAATTTTCTTTACATCCCCGGCCTCTTTGTAGCGGTCAATAGCATTGAACATGGCAGGAAAAATCTGATCGGAGAAAATCTGAGCATCTGCTGGATGAACCAATGACATTCCGAATTCTACATTCCCTTTGTAAAATTCTTCCGCATCGTAACCCAGGATTTGCTTTACATTTTCGCTGAAGAACTCGTATTTATGTTCCGCATGATTGACAACTAATACAACCGCTGGAGCATTTCTAAATAAGTCTCTGAATTGTGTGTCATTGAACAATTGAAAGTTACTTTTATGCTCTTTTATACCCGGGAAATTTCGTGTACTAAAATTGATCCACTCCTTGTAAAAGGAATTCTCCCAAGATTGAGTGGTCGATGTTGCAGTTACTTGTCTCATAATTTTAACTGGCCCATTATGTATACAAAACTAGGTATTTAAAGTCACTCTAAGTATGCAAAAAAATGCTTTTTCTTTGTATACTCATAACAAAACACACATAATAACTTAACAAACAGCATATTATAAATTACATCCAAAGCATACCTATAGCGATTGTCATACTTTTAATCCTATTGGATAAAGAAAAATGGATCATGTATCCATGCGATGATTGAAAATAATGAATGAATAATTTAAAACACCTATACCATGAACACTTAAAAATTTACAAATCATCCCATACGAATAAACTATTATATATTTTGCATCATGGAACAACCTCAACAGGAACTAAAACGCATCAATAAATTCATCAGCGAATCAGGCTTTTGTTCGAGAAGAGAAGCGGATAAACTGATTGAACAACAACGCGTCACCATCAATGGAAAACTTCCTGAAATAGGTACAAAAGTATCTCCTACAGACGAAGTCCGTGTCGATGGGAAACTCATCGAAGCCTCCATCAATACTGTTTATATTGCTTTTAATAAACCTGTTGGCATCACCTGTACAACAGAACTCGATATTAAAAGCAACATCATCCATTACATCAATCATCCGCAACGCATCTTCCCTATCGGCCGTCTGGATAAGCCTTCTGAAGGTTTGATTTTTTTGACAAACGATGGAGATATCGTCAATAAAATATTAAGAGCCGGTAACAATCACGAGAAAGAATACATGGTTACCGTGGATCATCCTATTACCGATGATTTCATTACTAAAATGAGCAACGGAGTTCCTGTTCTTGATACCGTCACCCAAAAATGTTTAGTGACCAAAGAAAACAGTTTTACTTTTCGTATTGTATTGACCCAAGGCTTGAACAGACAGATCCGACGCATGTGCGATTACCTGGGTTACAGCGTGACCAAGTTAAAACGTGTGCGCATCATGAACATTCGTTTAGGTGGTTTGGGTGTCGGCAAATGGAGAAATTTAACGTCAGCAGAAATAGCGGAGATCAATAGTTTGGTGGCTTCATCGAGTAAGACTCCCTTTGTGTGGAGATAAAACAAAAAATCCCGACTTATAGTCGGGATTTTTATAAAACTATATATCGTTGTACTATGCGTAGTTGTTCAACATAACAGGCATTACCAACATCAACAAATCTTCGTTATCAGATTTATCTGCAGGAGTCAAAATACCAGCTCTGTTTGGAGCAGATAATTGCAACTCCACATTCTCACAGTCCAGGTTGTTCAACATCTCCAACAGGAAACGAGCGTTGAATCCAATTTCCATGTCTTCGCCTTGGTAGTCACAAGCTAAACGCTCGTTCGCTTCGTTAGAGAAGTCCAAATCTTCCGCAGAAATTTGTAGTTCACTACCGGCGATTTTCAAACGCACTTGGTGAGTAGTTTTGTTGGCGTAGATAGAGATCCTTCTTAGAGAGTTGAAGAAGTCTGTTTTAGAAATCACCAATTTATTAGGGTTGTTCATCGGAATGGCGTTTTCGTAATCAGGGAAACGCTCATCGATCAAACGGCAAATCATTTTAAGGTTACCAAAGCTAAAGAAAGCGTTGGACGCATTGAATTCTATTTTCACCATGCTTCTATCACTAGGAATAGAAGACTTGATCAGGTTCAATGCTTTTTTAGGGATGATGATGTTGTTTGCCATATCGGAAGAAACATCTACTCTTCTGAATTTCACCAAACGATGGCCATCAGTAGCCACGAAAGTGATATTGGTATCTGACAACAACAAATAAACACCCGTCATAGCCGGTTTCAATTCGTCGTTGCTGGCAGCAAATAACGTACTTGCGATAGCTCTGTTCAATACATCAGCAGGCATTTCCACAGAGTAGCCGTTTTTCACAGCAGGTACTTTAGGGAAATCTGTTGCATTTTCACCCGACAATCTGTAACGACCGTTATCAGAACTGATTTCTATGCTGTAAGTTTCTTCGTCGATAGAGAAGGTTACCGGTTGTTCCGGTAAGTTCTTCAAGGTATCCAACAATATTTTAGCGGGTACGGCAATGCTTCCTTTTTTCTTCGCATCTACCGGAATTTCAGTGATCATAGACGTCTGAAGGTCAGACGCAGATACCGTCAACAAACCTTCTGTTACTTCGAACAGGAAATTTTCCAGGATAGGCACAACAGGGTTGGTTGTGATAACTCCGTTAACAGAGTTCAAATGCTTTAGCAATGTGCTAGATGATACTACGAATCTCATGATCAATAAAGGGATATGAAAAATTTACGTATTAAAATTAAGCAAATTCGCTTAAAATTAATAACCGATGGCTCGGTTTATTTCTTCACAAAGTATGCTTTTTTGACCATTAGAGGGAACAAGCGCTGGGTCTTTATCAACGCCCACTCGTTGTTTGGGCGAATATAAATCAAGGCAAATCCGGGCTCTTTGTCCAACTTATAGATATCAAGTGACCTGGAAGCCTGTACGTCCAACATTTTGACATCCAGCTGTGCGATGAGCGCTGTTTTATTCACTGACTTAACGGAGTCTGCCTTTGATGGGGACAGGTACTTATCCACACTTAACTGTTCATAATGTTCTAAATAGGTGTACAACTTTGTGGAATCAAGCGTTGGAACGTCGATAACTTGGTAATCACCGTTGATAAAGCTGAGGATAAACGATTCGGACTGTTGGTTACTGTAATTAAGCTGTACCGATTGAATGGTTCTGGACGAACCGGCGATCAATGTTTTCTTTCTCCACTCTCCTGCTTCCAGCCTAAAGATATTGGAAATATCACCAGTAAAGCCAGGTACGAAAGCCACATAGGTTTCATTACCTAAAGCAGTTGAACGGTAATAAGAACTGTTAGGATCGTTGGGATTACTCACCACACTGAATGTTCCTTTATCTTCTGTGCTTTTCCAATTCAATACAATACCGTCTGCTGCAAACAATGAATCCGCTTGCGAGATGAATTCCTTTGATAAGACTCTTTTGACTTTCAATCGAGAAAATCCTGTTTGTATCAAAGCCAGAAACTGATCTTTAACAGGATAGGTATTGTCGATGTACCACTCCTCTCCTGTTCTGGTGGGTTTCAACACATGCTTCTTTCCTTTGTATTGAAAATCGAGTTCATCCAATCCGGCTAAACCTTCTGTCAACGCAATATCAGGCAAGGCTTGTCGCTTCTCTTTCAATAGAGGCAACAGGTAAGCGGCTGACGTCAGCAAGGCCAATACTCCAAAGACTAGACTCAATATTTTTACTCTCTTAATTTGATCCATTACCAAATCGGCTATACCGTCTTTTGCGGATGATGTATAATGCTATCCCTATCAACACAATAAGTAAAGCCGGTACTACGAGGTTAATCACCTGCCAATACACGCGTTCTTCCTGTGCTTTAAACTTATTCAACGGACGAAGGACGATATCTTTTCCTCTCACCATAATCAGTGGTTGTCCGGTGAGGTAATCCAATGTATTCAACAAGAAATCACTATTGGAGAACTGCGCTCTTGTGTACTTATCATAACCCAAGGGCAAAGGTTGTTTAGACGATGGATCCCAATCGTTGATCATCATGTCTCCGTCTGCCACCACTACCACTTTACCTGGCTTTTCAGCATCTGGAATCACCTTCAGTCCTGGAATCGGAGAAGGACGATTTTTATAGAGCGATGTAAATTTACCTTCCATCAAACCGGCAATGATAAGCCCTCCCTGGTTAAAATTTTCAGGGGTAGCATCTTTACGCAAATTATCCAGGTCGATCTGCAAGGGAGCCGCTACGGTGCGTGAATTGCTGGATGAAAATATCAAGGGATACTTATTTACTCCGGATGTTTTTACGGTATCGATGTAAGAAGCAAACTTGCCATATACGGCATCCAAATTTTTCACAATCGGATGCGTTGAAAAATTATAGAACAAAGGATAGTAAGGAAAATTCAACAATTGTGTTTCTCCATTCATACCTGTTTGCACAGGAATAACACCGCATTGTAAATCTTGTACGAGGCCGGTATTGACACGCACACCGTATTTAAATAACTGATCGTCGATGTTCAGATCACGAATCACGGCAAATGTTTCACCGTTTTTCAAACTGTCCTGACGCACTTCCAACGGATCGATGAGGTATAATAAACTCCCACCTTTCATCAAGTATTGATCCAATACAAACTTTTCCTGTTCAGAAAACTTCATTTTAGGTTGTGCAACAACGACGGTCTTAAAACGAGACAATGCCGTATCCTTACTTAAATCGATGCGTTGAATCGAATAGTAATTACCTATGGTCCGGATAAAGGAGGATGCCTCTTGCTCATTCAACTCTCCATGTCCCTCTACAAAGGCTATGTCCACAAAGTCTTCGGAAGAAAGTTTACGCAAAGCCTGAAGCAATTCAAACTCCACACTTTCTACGGCTTGATTCAAATAAGTAGCAGGGTCCGAAAAGCGAATACCTTTTATGAATTGCACGGGTACTTCCCTTTCCTTATAGGTCATGATCGCTCCCGGGAAAATTCTCACCTGTTCTTTTTTACCGCCTTCTTCCTTGAGGTACACCATCGGCTGCACGCCTTTCTGCATGAGCATGCTCATCTGACGTTCACGAATGGATTCATCCGCTTCCGCAGAGGGATCAACAAAACGATACACCAATTCAGTACCTGAATATACTTTAAACTGCTCGAGTTTGTCTTCTATAGCGCGACGCAGTCTTTCATAATCAGGATCCAGCTTGCCTGATAAATAAATCTCTACTGTAATAGGATCATCTAACTTGGCCAACATGTCCTTGGCCTGAGGAGAAACAGAATAGCGTTTATCTTCTGTAAAATCCAAACGGAAGAAATAGACCGCTACGAAAGCATTCAATAAAACGATGATTCCGAAGATCAGAGAGAACTCCAGAATGTCCAAAGACTTTTTACGGCGAGGGAATTGTAGTTTTACCATTGTCTGCTCCCCAATTTTAATTTACTCAACGACAGCATGACACCAATGACACTTACGCAATAGGTAATGTTTCTTGCATCTGCTACCCCCTTACTCAAGGCTCTGTAATGGTAATCCAAACTAAACAAATCAATGAAGTAACCTGCCTTATCCCACAAAGGCAACAAAGCTAAGCGATGTACACCATCGTACATCACATAACAAAGAATCAGTGATGTGATAAAGGAAACGATTTGATTGGTGGATAATAGCGAAGAGAAAATTCCTATGGAAACAAATACAGCACCTACCAATAACAATCCGATGTAAGAGCTGAATACCGCTGCCGTGTCAATATTCCCTACAGGGTTACCTAAGGTATAGACAGAATAATAATAAATCAGCGTCGGCAATAAAGCGAAAACAACGAGCAGTAAACCGGCCAGGTATTTACCAAGGATCAGGTCCCAATCTGTAATCGGTTTTGTCAACAACAATTCCAATGTACCGTCCTTCTTTTCTTCTGCAAACGATCGCATGGTAATGGCCGGAACAAGAAATAAAAAAGCAATAGGGCCAAAGGTGAACAAACTATCCAATTCCGCAAATCCATAATCCAGCACACTGCTTTCTGGAAATACCCAGGTATACAAACCGATGAAGGTAAGAAATACCAGGATCACCAGGTAGGCAATTAAGGCATGGATAAAATGGAAAAACTCTTTCTTTAATATGGCTAACATAGTATTCTTAACTATTCGCGGTCAACATTCGGAAGATACTCTCCAGGTTTTGTTCTATTTGTTTCATTTCCGCTAACTGGAGATTGTGCACACTGGCATATCGGATAATGGCTTCCTGTAAATTAGTCCCCGGTTGATAAAAGAGCATCACAGAACCATCCGGTTGTAATTGTATCGAAGAAATTCCCTCTATAGATTTTAGAGATGAAATATCAATCGGTGAATTGAAGCGCACGTATAAGCAAGAAACCTCGTTTAGTTTTAATAATTCCTTAACAGATGAGTTAGCAACCAATTTCCCTTTATTGATGATCACCACCTGATCACAAATTGCTTCCACTTCTTGTAAAATGTGAGATGAAAAAATAACCGTTTTATCTCTTCCCAATTCTTTAATCAGTTTTCTGATTTCAATGATCTGGTTGGGATCCAATCCGGTAGTTGGTTCATCCAAAATTAAAACTTCGGGATCGTGCAACAAGGTTTGCGCAATACCTACCCGCTGTCGATAGCCTTTAGAGAGCGCTCCTATTTTTTTATTTTGTTCTGACGTTAAACCACAAAGGCCTACCACTTGTTTAACACGTGCTGCCGCCTGATTGCCGAGCTGATGCAGAGTAGCAATAAATTGCAGGTACTCATGCACATACATATCAAGGTACAAAGGATTGTGTTCAGGAAGGTAACCGAGTCGTCTTTTGACTTCCAAGGGATGCTGCACCACATCGTATCCACAAACAGATATCGTTCCGGATGTAGGCGGGATGAAACTGGTCGCTATTTTCATCGTCGTAGATTTTCCAGCACCGTTAGGTCCTAGAAATCCGGTAATTTTACCTTTGACGGCAGAAAACGAAATGTGATCTACAGCTACTTGCTGACCAAAAACTTTTGTTAACTCTTTAACCTCTACGGACACGTTCGGACAATTAATTATTTAACACAAAAATGCGTATTAAAATCGGAAAAATCATTCTAAAAACCCAGAATAATCCGTAAAATTGCAAGCTGCTTTGTTATCAATATCATATCTATCAACACATTAAGATTCAATCATGAAAAAAACCCAACAAATCTTCTTTGCCACTGCCCTTTTAGCAGCCGTTGCTTTCACTTCTTCTTGTAAAAAAGAAACTGAGCCGGGACCTGCAGGAGCAAATGGAACCAATGGCATCGCTCTTCCTTACAAACAAGAAGGAACAACATTGAAATTGTCTGGAACTTATTCTTCTGACAATGCAGCATTTGATAATACCTATGCACTATCTTACTTTGCTTCTCTGGAAGAAAACGCTGTAGTAGAAGAACAGGTAGAAGATGGTAACGGCATACCGGCACGTACGGAAGCTACTGTCACTGATTATTATTATCACATTGTAAGACGTGACAGCTTAAACAACTCCGTTCTTTCATTTGATATTGCCTTTTACGATGGAGCCTCTGACCCTGTTGTAGAAAACCTTTACATAGATATCATCGACAATGTAACATCTTCTAGTTATAAGAGAATTTCAACAGGTTATGTTTATGACCCTTCTATTTCTGCAAGAATAAGTGCAGGTACTGCCAATGGATATTTTGACAGAGGTAGTCTTGGTAATTATGAAATCTATCAAGATAATGGCAGCAATGAATTGGCGATAAGCGATTGGAGCTATGATCATTCTACCAAAAAAATATCTTTTGAATTTTCAGGTGTATTGTCTGATTACTTCAATTCAACTAAAAACGACCTAAGCATTGAGGCTAAAGTATCAGCTGATTTGAGACAGGAAACTCACAGAGTAGGAAGACCTGAATAGTTTATCTCCATTCCTTTCTATTCATAAAAAAAGTCACGCTTATAGCGTGACTTTTTTTATGAAATAGGTTGTTCGGATTTTAAAACAACCCCTTTGAAAAGAATAAAACGTCAACCAACAAAGTGAGCAAACAAACAATGATCACCTTTTTCTCTGCGGCATCGTATTGATCCCAAAGATTTTCATAGTAAACCAACGTAGCCAAAGTAAATGTAGAGCCAAATAAAATAATCATCTCCACATTTTCCAGCATTAAAAAAGGAAAATATAAAATGCTATTCAAGATCAGGAACAAAGCGGCAATGACTGTCAACATTTCAAAGCTCTTTGTTTTGATGATTTGTTGCACTGCAAAAATCATCATCCATAATCCTAAAATACTTCTGGCCCCGATACGGGCAGATAATAACGGATACTGCTTCATTAAAATAATATCCGTTATTAAAGCGACAGCTACTACCACTATAAATAGTATCTTCTTTGATGCGGAATAGGTATAAGTATAGTATCCACTAAGGAATACTAAAAAAACAAACGAGGCTGTAAACAACCAATAACTCTCCATGCCTTTACCCCATATAAAACCTAACAATTGAGGAACGATGGCGCCGGCAATTAATAGTGTTTCAATGCGATGATCCGATGAAGCAGGTAATTGTTTCATTTTATTTTTTTAATAATTTATCCAAAGCCTTCAGCAACTCTTCTCCCCTTAAGTTTTTGGCAACAATAATTCCATTGGGATCAACGATCACAGTAGCAGGAATTCCATCGATACCGTACAAAGCAACTACAGGAGAATTCCACTGCATCAGGTCAGAGACATGCAACCAGGTCAACCCGTCTTTTTCAATGGCACCATTCCAGGCGTCTTCGCTTCCATCCAACGATACACCTAATATCTGAAAATTCTTTCCCTTAAATTTATTATAAAGTTTCACCATGTTAGGACTTTCGGCTCTGCAAGGGCCACACCAGGAAGCCCAGAAATCAATCAAAACATATTGACCTTTCAAAGAAGATAAAGACACTGCCTTGCCACTTCTATCTTGCAACGTAAAATTAGGAGCCGGTTTGCCAATGGCAGCTTTACCTTGCGCATCTTTAGCCGCCTGCTCCTCTTTGATCGTTTTCATACGGCTGATCTCACCTACAAATAAACGGGAGTATTTACTGTTCGGCATTTCCTTTCTAATGCGATCAGCAAGCGCATACATGTAATCGAATTCTTTTTCGATACGCAGGTAGTTGACCATACCATACACGGCAAAAGAAGGCATAATCGAATCGATGTAAGACTTTATAAATTGGTCTGACTCATTACGCTTTTCATTTAATTTTTCTCCATAGTAGTTGGCAGAGTCCTTTGTAGATGCAGCCTCCATAAACTCTTTATACTTTCTATCCAATTTTTCTTCCTGGTCGATGAAATTAGAAAGCCTGTGTTGAAAAACATAATAATCATTGTTTGATTTAGAATCAGCAGACTTAAATGTTTTGGCCATGTTCTTCAAGTCACCTTCAACGGTAGCGGTTTTACCTGGTTCTAGAATGACTATACCTGACTTGGTACCAGCATCCACTATGCGATAGAAATCAGGTTCACTGACCGCAATCTTGAATGTTTGATTGCCGTTATAACTCGCGGAACTATCTATAGTGATCCACGTTTGATCCCTAAGTTCCTGAATAAATAACTTACCACCTGTTACTCCAGTCAGTTTCAAAGTTAATGTAGAAGAACCTACGCTCTCTTCCTTTGTGCTATCCGAAGAACAAGCCCAAAGCAGAAAGACCGAACATAATAGGAGTAATGCTTTAAATAGATTATACATCTCTTAACTAATTATCTAGGAATTTATTCAACAAAGCCGTTGTGACTTTAGGGTCGGCTTTACCTTTACTCGCTTTCATGACTTCTCCCACAAACAAGCCCATCAAACCTTTTTTACCGTTTTTATATTCCGTCACTTTTTCAGGATACTTCGCCAATACTTCTTGCACGATCGGCTCCAACTGGCCGCTGTCGCTTTCCTGAATCAGGTTCAATTCTTCCGCTATTTTCAATGGAGAACGACCATCTGCTTTTAATAACTCAGGAAATATTTTTTGACTGGCTACAGAATAATTGATTTTACCTGAATCAATCAACGCGATCAACTCGGAAAGCACTGCCGTCGTGATGGGAAAATCATTCAAGTGCAAAGTCAATTCATTCAAGTAAGACTTCACCGAACCCATAACCCAGTTAGAAGCGGCCTTATAGTTTTTTGTTTTTGAACACAACTCATCGAAATACAAGGCCATTTCTTTGGTATCTGTCAATACAGAAATATCATAATCCGACAACGAATAGTCTTTATGGAAACGGGCATACAACTCTTCCGGTAAAGCAGGCATGGTAGAACGAATATCCGACAACCATTTGTCGCTGATGTGCAAAGGTTGCAAATCAGGCTCTGGGAAATAACGGTAATCGTTCAATTCTTCTTTTGTACGCATGCCATGTGTGGTGCCGTTCTCCGCATCAAATTGACGACTTTCAGAAAAGATGGTTTCCCCTTTTTCTAACAATTCGATCTGACGCTCGATTTCAAAGTCGATGGCGCGTTGCACATTACGAACCGAGTTCATGTTTTTCACTTCGACCTTTTTACCGTATTCCTTCGCACCTTTCAACATCACAGAAATGTTGGCATCGCAACGCATAGAACCTTCTTCCATGTTCCCGTCGCACACCTCAAGGTAACGTACCAGTTTTCTCAATTCATTCATCAAAGCAAAGGCTTCATCAGATGTACGAAGATCCGGCTCTGTTACAATCTCAATCAATGGAACACCTGCACGGTTGTAATCTACTAATGTATCCACCTCTCCTGCCAAGTGCATGTTCTTACCTGCATCGTCTTCCATATGAATACGATTCAATGTAATCGTTTTCTCAACTCCATCCTTTAACTTGATGTTGACGTAACCGCCCTTGCAAATCGGCGCTTTGTCTTGAGTGGTTTGAAAACCTTTTGGAAGATCTGGATAGAAATAATTTTTACGGTCAAAGAAATTGACGCGGTTGATTTCGCAGTGACAAGCCAATCCCATTTTGATGGCATACTCTACTACTTTCTTATTCAATCGAGGCAAGATACCAGGATGTCCCAATGTAATGACACTGACGTTCGTGTTGGGCATGCTTCCGAATTCTGTGGAATCCGGTGCAAAGATTTTACTTTGCGTCGACAACTGTGCGTGCACTTCCAAACCGATTACGGGTTGGTACTTGTCAAGAATTGCTTTATCTAAAGCCATATTGATTTTATTATACTATGATTCTTTAAGTCCTCGCATGGTCTCTCGAAGAGGACCATGCGTTCTTGAATGCAACAAGCACTCGTCTTTCAAGCAGCTCGCAGGGTCCTCTTCGAGAGACCATGCGGAAACTAAGTTTTAATTCAACTGCTTTAAACTTTCGTTTGCTTTTGCTACTACTTTGTCCAGCCCAGTGGCTTCTTTACCACCTGCTGTCGCGTAGAACTTCTGTCCGCCGCCGCCGCCGTTGATTTCTTTGGCAAGTTCTCTTACTAACTTACCGGCATCCAATTGCCATTTCTCCACCACATCGTCAGAGAACATGACGGTTACCTGTGGTTTGTCGTCTACTAAACCTGCGAATACTAAGTACAAAGAAGGGGAAGCTTGTTTCAGGTCGTAAGCCAATTGTCTTGCCGCATCGGCCGAAGGAAGATCTACACGTTGAATGATGACATTCACACCGTCTATCTTTTTCGCTTTTGCTAACAACTCTGCTTTTACTACACCTACTTGAATCGCCTCCAACGCTTGTACCCTTTTCAACAAGGCTTCTTTCTCGTTGATCAATTGTTCTAGAGACTTCGCGATGTCTTTCGGTTGTTTTAACAAGTCACTCAATTTCGCCATCACAGCACCTGACTCTCTGAAGTAGGCTTCCGCCCCTTTACCTGTTACGGCTTCAATACGACGCACGCCTGCAGCCACTGAACTTTCTGCTGTGACCTTTACCAAACCAATTTCACCCGTGGCACGTACGTGAGTACCGCCACACAATTCGCGAGAGAAGGTCGGATCGAAGGTGATCATACGAACATACTCTCCGTATTTTTCACCGAACAAAGCCATAGCTCCCAATTGTTTTGCTTCTGCAATCGGCACGGAACGACGTTCTTCCAAAGCTATATTTTCTCTTATC
>JAQZBV010000084.1 GCA_029237685.1 Cytophagaceae bacterium
AGCAACCCTAAAATTGAAGTAGTAGGTATCAATGACCTTATCGAGGTAGACTACATGGCTTACATGTTGAAATATGATTCTACACACGGTATTTTCCAGGGCACTATCGAAGTAGAAGATGGTAAGCTTGTTGTAAATGGCAAAGCAATCCGCATTACTGCTGAGAAAGACCCTGCTAACTTGAAATGGAATGAAATCGGTGCTGATTATATCGTAGAATCTACAGGTTTGTTCTTGACTCAGGAAACTGGTCAGAAGCACATCGATGCAGGTGCTAAAAAAGTAATCTTATCTGCTCCTGCTAAAGACGATACCCCTACTTTCGTAATGGGTGTTAACCATAAGTCTTACAACAAGAGCCAGAACATCATTTCTAACGCTTCTTGTACAACAAACTGTCTTGCACCTATCGCTAAGGTATTGAATGATAAATTCGGTATCTCTGAAGGTTTGATGACTACTGTACATGCGGTAACAGCTACTCAGAAAACAGTAGACGGTCCGTCTGCCAAAGACTGGAGAGGTGGCCGTGGCGCTTACCAAAACATTATTCCTTCTTCTACTGGTGCTGCTAAAGCTGTGGGCTTGGTAATTCCTGAGTTGAAAGGTAAATTAACCGGTATGTCTTTCCGCGTACCTACTCCTGATGTTTCTGTAGTTGACTTGACTTGCCGTTTGACAAAAGGTGCTTCTTACGAAGAAATCAAGAAAGCGATGAAAGAAGCTTCTGAAGGTGAAATGAAAGGTATCCTTGGATACACTGAAGACGAAGTGGTATCTAACGATTTCTTGGGTGATGCTCGTACTTCCATCTTTGATGCGAAAGCAGGTATCGCATTGAATGACAACTTTGTAAAAATCGTTGCTTGGTATGACAATGAGTGGGGTTATTCCAACAAATTGGTAAACTTGATC
Source organism: Cytophagaceae bacterium (assembly GCA_029237685.1). GTDB lineage: Bacteria > Bacteroidota > Bacteroidia > Cytophagales > Cytophagaceae > JACMQM01. The sequence continues at coordinate 916 of JAQZBV010000084.1, forward strand.
GAGCACATCGATTCAGTGAAGTAATCTGAAAGATTTTCTTAATAAAAAGCCCTTCGAAATTCGAAGGGCTTTTTTTGTGGGCAGATATGGCTTTTTAGAATTATGATTTAAGATGTAACCTTGATTAAAATTATCATAATCTGCTTGACACTTTTAAGTAGATCAGTTCATTAAAATGAGGGCGTTCCCTTCGGGCCGGGCTTTCGCCACTCGCTTTCCCGCTGAAAAAGCGGGAAGAGCTCAGACAATGCTCAATCCCTAACGCAAGATATCCAGCATTTCTTTTCACTGTTTCTACGCTCTGTTTCTGTTTCTCCTTTTAGTGGCACCTTTTTCTCTTGTTACTTTTCTTTTGGGTGAGCAAAAGAAAAGTAAAAGGTTGGTATGAAAAGAGAATTACTCATGTTTCATACAAGCCTGTGTCAGGTCTGAAGACCTGACACCAATAACATTAACATAACAATATGTGATAAGTTGTAAGTAAACTCACTTATTACTTACTACTATTTATTCAATATCTTAAACTCTACCCTCCTATTCAACTGTCTACCTTCTTCGGTATTATTATCGCCCATAGGCACTGTTTCACCATATCCTTTAGACGATAACGATTTTTTACTGATCCCTTTTGATATCAAATAATTTACGACGGCTTTCGCACGATCAGCAGATAAGGTTTGATTCGCTTCATCGGAACCGACATTATCGGTATGTCCTGCAATCTCCAGCGTGATCGTCGGATTATCGGTTAGCAATTTCACCACACGATCCAATTCCGGGTAAGATTCTTCTTTCAATACCGCTTTGCCAAATTCGAAGAAAATATTATTCAAACGAATGACTGCACCCACATTCAATGGGGCCATGTAAATATTGCGTTCTACTTCTTTGTAAGCATCCAAAGCAGACAAGTCAATATTTTCATTGATCGCGTAATAGCCATCGGCTTCGGCAATGAAGCCATAGTTATATCCTTTAGGAAGTACTATGTTATAATTGCCTTCTACCGGCTCAGATCGTGCAGTACCTGCGGTTTTTCCACCGGGAAGTATTTCATACGTGATCGCTCCTTTTACCGGTAAGCCGGTTTCCTTATCCAACACTTTTCCTTTCACCAATACAACAGGATCCGGTTTGGCCGCTTCCGGCATTTTTATACGAAACACATCTTCTTGTCCGAAGCTATTGGTTTCGGAAGAAAAATAAGCATAATCACCAGAGGCCGGTATAGTAAAATAGGCATCCCAATTGGCGGTATTAATAGGCGGTCCGAGATTTACAATCGGAGACCAGTTTGTCCAGCTGTCATCCAAACGCTTGCTCATCCAGATGTCCGCGCTTCCGTATCCTTTATGCCCGTCAGAAGCGAAGAACAAAGTTTTCCCGTCTGCCGCCAAGAAAGCACCGAATTCATCACCCGGCGTATTGATCACCGGTCCAAGGCTAACGGGTGTGCCCCATGCATTGTCTCCGTTTTTTTTGCAAAAATAAATATCCAATCCTCCCAGATTTTCTTTTTTCTTTCGCTCCGCACTCACTAAGAGAATTTGTTGATCATTGGTCAGGTAGTAGCCCACATGTTGATTGAGGTTGAGCCAGTCTTTTAATTCCTGTTTTTTAGGAAAGACCCAGCCCTTTTTATCTCTATAACTGATCGACACCCCGTTGCTCATGGTACCATCAAAGTAATTGTAGACACTCATGACCAACATCGTATTGCCGTCAGGAGAAATAGAAGAGACCGCATTGACACCGGCTGTATTCAAAGGGCTTCCCATGTTCTGCGCCACGGACCATTCACCGTTGATGTATTTGGTGTACCAGATGTCATCGCTCACTCCACCGATGTTACGAGGAAAATTTCTTCTGATGAAATATACTGTTTTGCCATCGGGTGATACGATGGGTTTAAAATCGGCATAACCGGTATTGACATTTTGCCCCAGGTTCTCTGGTTGCGCGGTAAATTTTAATTCTTCTGTCTGAGCAAATGCTAAAGAACACGAAAGAATAAGCATCCCTATAAAAAAACAGTATTTCATATTCATGTAACTCATATTAAATGACACCAATTAAAAAATGCCCCGCCGGAGCGGAGCATCTTGACTATTTTTCCAAAGGCTGATTACAATTTAGTCGGATCAAATTTACCCAACCAGATGGATTTACCATTTTTGCTTTCACCGATGTACACACCTTGCATACCACCGTTGATTTCTACAAATGGATGTTCTTCCAATAAGAAATATTCTTTGTCGCCATATTCAGCAACACCTGCTATAGTCTTCCCTTCCAAATCAATTTTCACAACTTTTGGATATCTCCTCGGATAATAAGTCGTCACTTTATAAGTACCGTAATCTTCCGTTTCTGATTGAGTCAGGTAAGGAATGTAAAGGATCCAGCATAAGGATTTACCATCTGCACTTTCCAGGATAGATCCTTTGGCCTGATGAAACCTTGGGTCAGCCAAGCCACCGCCAACGATACCACCCTTTTTTACTTCGTTTTCAATACCATATTGTGAAATCAGTTTTCCTTGTGTATCGAAGTGAAACAACATCAAATCCTTATAGATGTAACCTTGTGCATCACCTTGTGTATCTTTTCTAAAATCTTGCGCAGTGATAAATACGTCACCATTTTTTGCCACGTACAAAGAACGGATGTCAACTTTCTTACCGTTATAGTAAGTAGGTTTCTTATCACCCGGAATGCCTTTCACTTTTGCTTTGAATTCATCTACGTTTGTTGCAGAAACAAATCTTGCTGAATTCCCTTTGATGCAGGCAATTTGAATGTCTGTAAATTTAGATTCCTCTGTTAAAATGGCTTTCCCTCCATAATCTTCACCTGCACCTTTAGAAAGACCAGGACCATAAATATAAACTTCATCTCCAACAGCATACACTCCATTGATCAACCAGTCAGAACATTTACTTTTAAAATTTACCGTACGCACGACTTCTCCTTGTGGAGACATTTCTAATAAGGTATAGTTGTCCGGTGCCGGATCTCTTTCTTTTTTGCCAGGCAAACCACTAGGTGACATCACTACATACCAGTTACTCAATTGATCTGATTCCGGATCTATAGCAGAATTTACACCTGAAAACAAAATGTTTTGAGGATACTTCATATCAATGACTTTTTCACTTACCAGTTCAAGGTTAAAGTTTACTCTCATCAATGACATCTTCTGCATGTAGAGGTAAGGGCTCTCTCCTTTAGAAGGCTGATGACCGGCTAGTGCCAATACTTCACCACTTTGATCGTTATCAAAGCTTCTTAGGAAAAACATCTTCTTGCCATTCGGTGTTTCAAACTTTACCTTATCCAGCGTTTTTACACTTTTGCGGTATCTACCCAGAAACCAGCTGTAACTGTAAGTGATGCGTCTCTTCTTCACCACAAATTTACCCAGCATATTCCCTTCAGCAGTGACACCTTCTACAGAATATGAATCGCCTTTAAAATTAAACCAGGAATACTTACTCTTCGCTTTATCAACATCTTGCTCGTCCTCAATTTTGTTGATCAATTTCAAATCGTAATCAAATTGATACGCTTCGAACTTCACTTTTCTATTGGTAGATTTTGTAACAAATACCAGATCCAATTGTTCCCTTGAATCATCTACCACGACATTACCTAAATAGCCTCGTTTTGCTTTTCCGGAAATGTCAATTGTTGCTTCCTTGTCTAGTTTTTGGGCAACTGTTTGAAATGCAATCGCTAGCGCGAATGCCAGAATGTAAATTTTTCTCATGTGTCTTGAGTTTACAGTAGATAAATGGATAGTTGATTACTTGTTTGCTGTATAAATAAAGTGATGTTCTTTCTATAAGTAAGATGACTCGTTTCTTTTCACTTTGTAGTAAAACAATCACTTTTATGATTGTTGCAATTTTACGACAAAAAAGCCAAAAAAGATACATCAAGAACATATTGATCTCCCTCCTTAAAAAATACATAACAAACTTATTATCAACAATTAATCAAAAACACATCGATCCAAATAATGATTAAACTGTATGAAATGATAAAAAAACAAGATAAAAAAATCACGTGTTCTTATGAAATAAAAAACACCTGCCTTACAGAAAAGCAGGTGTTTAGAAAGGTCTATTTTAAATTATGCTAATCTTTCAATTCCAACTTAACCATGATGTCTTGCTTATCTTTGATGTATATTTCTAACAGAAAAATATTATCGGAGGCATTGAATATACGAGATGTTTTAAATTGAAAGGCTTCTACACCACTGATATCTAAAGTATTAACAATAGGATCCTTTTCCACGTTTCCTGTTGTATTATTAATTTTATACATGGTCAAATAGCCCCCTTTTCCATCCACATGTTTTGAAGGGGCTTTGTCTGCGGGTAATTCTGCGTTTTTGATATTATCTAGGTAAAGGATATAACTTGAACTCTTACCTTTTATATACCTTATCCCCATTCCACCTCGGCCCAACTTACCTTCCTGATATTTAGGAAGTTTTTTTTGCCATAAAACTTTCCCCTTTTTATCAAATTTAGTAGCTACTACTTCATAGTAACAGAAAGTCGCTCGTTGGGAATTTCCAACATAATCATTTATCATGAATTGAATCTCACCAATTACTGTTGTGTTACCATCTGAATCTACATCAATGTTGATCATTCTCAAATCATTGATACCTGCAGTACCATTATTCTCTTGTTTAATATTCCTTTCCCTTTGTCGTTCTGATTCATACTGATTGATCAATTCAATGGGAAATTCAATTTTAAACTCCTCTAAAACTCTTGCATCAGGGGTGATTTTACACTGAAAAATCCCATTTATATCGATACCAATATTAACGACGTTAAAATTAGATCTAGGATCTGTCATGTGCGCATAATTAAACCAGCCATTAGCATAATAACCCAATACTGACAGATTACCATCTGGGAGTTCCTTTAAAGCCAACTCATTAAAAGCAATATCTTCACTGATTAGAATTTTTTTGACCGTCAGTTTTAAGTCCGGTTTTATACTCAACAGCTCAACGGTCTTAGCCTCTATATTAGAAGCAAGTATATGCGCTCTTCCATCTTTGCCAATTGCATAAGCCAAATTTCTCATCTTCTTTTCCGTATAAGGCATTTTCACTTCACCTCCCCACTGCTTTTCAAGCTGCCCATCGAATACATAAAGTCCCAATTCATCAAAGTTCATCTTGTCGTCTTTCAATAATGGCTTTAGCCTATATCGAAACAAAACCTTACTGCCATCATAGGATGGGATAGCATCGAAAGAGATGCTTACTAAAGTAAAAATTGATGTAAAATCTTCTAAGTAATAACTGATCGTAACTTCTCTGGAGGTATTGAATAATAATTTATAAGGTTTGAATTTGCCGTCTGTCCAACTTATTTCCCTGGCATACACATAAACCTTTCCTTCCTCTTTATTAAATGCATGAAAAATGTAATATAGTTTACCATTCAATTCCAGCATCTTTTGCCCCTTGCTATTATCTGGAAAATCTTCGTAGACTTGTCTTCCAACTTCTTTCATAGTAGTAAAATCATAACGAAGAATCGTCACTTTTCTTCCCTGAGTCTTTACTGAAAGAGCTACAGACTTTCCGTCTGAAAAATATTCTTTCATCAGACCATCAACAACTGGATAAGGTGTACCGGTTGAAATTTTAAAATCCTGTGACAAAGGATTGACCTGTGCAAATCCTTGTAAAGAAAAAAGCGTGCATAGAGCAGCGAGTATTGTAAGTTTCATTTTCATAATTAATCAGCTAATAATTTAAATATAGATAGCATGAATACATCAATAATCAGACGTTAGGCTAGTCTGATTTGTGGTAAGCAATTATTAATCTTTTAACTTTAACTTAACCATCATGTCTTTTTTCTCTTTTATATATAGCTCAAGCAAAAATGTATTTTCAGCGGCATCCAATATACGTGATGTCTTGAACTGAAAAGACTCTACGCCATTGATATCTGAGAGACTAAACAGAGGATGTTTTTCTATTTTACCTGTTTCGTCATTTATTTTATTGACCATAAGATACCCTGCCGTTCCGTCTTTGTGCTTTTCAGGCGCCTGCATTTCACTAAGATTGGCATTTTTGATATTGTCCAGGTAAAGGATATAATTATTTGCAGAGCTCTTAATAAACTTGATACTGCTTCCTCCTTTTGCTAAACCAGCTTGCATCTTAGGCATCTTTTCCTGCCATAATACTTCTCCCTTTTTGGTAAACTTCGTAGCAATGACATCACCATAATATTGTACAGGTATTTGCGATGTCACTACCAATTCCATCCGTATGAATTGCTGTTCACCAATGACAGTAGTACTGCCATCTGGATGCAATACCGCTTCCACAATCCGCAAGTCATTGATACCTGCTTTCCCCTTTTCTTCGCGACTGTTATTTTTATCCTGAGTACGCTGAGATTCATACTGATTGATAAGTTCTAAAGGAAATTCAATATCCGTTTTTTCTATAATTTTGCCATCGGATGACATTTTAACTTGAAGAATTCCATTTACGTTTAGACTAAGTGTAGCTTTCCCAGCCCAACTGACAACGAAGTCAACGCCGTTGGCATAATAACCAAGAGCCACTAGATTGCCTGCCTCATCTTCTAATATTTTGAATTCCCAAAATGTTAAGGCCCGACCTATATCTATTTTATGAGAAGTAACAGTCAAGTCTTGATGGATATTTAACAGCTCTATGCTTTTAGAGGCAACGATTTGTGCCAACATGTAGACTCCTCCTTTTTTATCCACTGCATAAGCCAAGTTGTTCATTTCCTTTTCCGTGTAGGGCATCTGAACTTCTCCTCCCCAGATTTTTTCAAAGGAACTATCGAATACGTAAAAGCCCAACATGTCAAAGCTTACCGCATCCCTTCGTTTGGTTGGTTTGGTTCGGTATTTAACCAACACTTTAGACTTATCATACGATAATACTAATTCAAATCGAATGGGAATATAGCCCCCCATACCTCCTCCGGGAAGATAAGAGGTGGGCATGGTCTCCATTGAGGTCGTTAATAACAGTTTCGGTGTGTCGAAAATACCCTCAGCTGCTATCACTTCTCTTGCGTAGACCTCATGTTTTTTTTCTCGGTCATTAAAACATTCGTAAATGTAAAATATTTTATCCGCCACCTTAAATGCCACCTGCATCTTTGCAGTTTCAGGAAAATCTTCGTAAACCTTTTTACTTATTTCTTTCATGGTAACGAAATCAAATCGCTGAATAATGACCCGTCTACCTTGAACTTTCAAAGCAATTACTTGATTCTTTCCATCAGAAAAATACTCTTTATAAGATGCGTTCACTACTTCATAAGGCGTACTTGTAATTACTTCGAAATCCTTGGACATGACATCCTGCGAGAAGCATTTGCTACAGGTAAAAACAAATAAAAATAATGCATTAAGCAAAAAACTTCTTTTCATAACATTAAAAATTAAATGAATAATATAGAGGTTAGGCTAGTACTGCTCCTCCAACTCGTCTACTATATACTTAGAACGAACAGAGGTATCAATCTTCTGCTTCACCTTTCTCATGGCTTCAAAATGCTTTATCACTAAAGTAAGCCATTCAATGGCTGTGAGGTATCCAAAAACAGGATGAAGGATTTTACCTTCCGGCTTTTTGGCATCAATCTCCTGAGCCACTTTGTAGATGAGTTTTAAAAATTTATACATCTCATCTTTTACACCCAAAGCGCCTTCCGGTGCCTTGGGAATATAATTGTAGCCCAAGGTTGGTTTAAGGTAAAACAAGCCCTTTGCATTGAACAAAGCCCATCCCTTCAAGGTCTTTTCTCCGGTAGTGGACACGCCTCTGCCGTAGGCACAATCCAGTGCATTTTTCATGAAGAAATGGTAAGAAACTTGAATCAGAGAATCGTAAACTTGTCCGATGGATAATTCGCAACCCTCAGGCACTCTTTTAAATTGAGACTTGGAGTAATAATCCAATTCACCTACCCAATGTTTCGCATTCGGCAAAAAATTATTATAAATCTCTAAAGCCTTTTCCATAAAACTATCATCCATTACCGTTAAGCGTATTCATACGCTTACAGCTTGTGGCTACGAAATTAAACAGTTTTCACTTAATTAAAAGGAGGATTGAAGGAGTCAGTGGATAAATTCACAAAAAAAGAGAGGATGAAAATCATTGCTGATCTCCATCCTCATCCAGAAGTATAAAAAATATCAAAAAAATAAGCTTTGACAGCTTGGCCACTAATCAAATATGTAATATTTATACGATAAAGTAAAATTTAAGATATTCTTTTTTTAAGTCTCCAATGATTAAAATCTAATAAAGAAGAGGTTAAGTCTAAAAAAAAGCTGATTTAGCGTTAAAACACAAAAAAAATAAGCGTAATAAAAATCAACTTTACATCATAAAATCAAATATTTCGAAGAGATAATAAAGGTTGTTTGCGAAGATCCGGTTTGTTTAACAAGAGAATCAGCTTCCTCGCAGCGTCATCTGCGGGTAACAATTCCCCATCCTGATGCAAGGTTAGGAATCGATCCAGCGCAGGAAATTTGTCTTTTGAAGCACTTCTAATCTCAGCTTGCATGGCTGTATCAATCACTCCCGGAGAAATACTGTATACTTCGATAGGGGTTTCTTTATGCGTTTGCTCCTGCGCGCAGACACTGGTAAACCGATCCAGTGCAGCTTTGGATGCGCAATATGCCGCCCAGCCCTCCATGTCTTTATTGGCTGCCCCGGAACTGATATTGAAAATTATTCTTTCAGGATCTGTATACTGAAATAGCTTTATAAATACTTCACTAAAAATTACAGGAGCCAATGCATTCACTGTAAAGGTAGAAATATAGTGCTTTGCTTGCTGTTCGCCTATAAATGCCACCTCACCAAGTATTCCTGCATTGTTGACCAATACCAACCGCTTAAAGTCCCAAGGCTCTACGGTAAAAAAATCATGGGCCTTTTGTTCCAACTCATTCGTATTGGAAAGATCGATAGGATAAAAATGAAATCTTGGATCATTGATTCCCGGATCTCTTCTTGAACAGCCGTGAATTGTGAGTTCTCCTCCTTGAGCAAGTAACTCCTTCACTAAGGCGAGACCGATACCCGAAGAAACTCCTGTTATAAAATACTGATTCATGCCTTCGCTGTAAGCCATTCGTTATAATATATACTGGCTCATGTCTTTGTTCTTGATCAAACCTGACAATTTTTCGTCCACTAGTTCAGGTGTGATCTGAATGTGCGCATGAGCTGCAATGACATCGGGGACATCAAACAAAATCTCATTGAGCAGTAAACTCATGACAGTATGTAAACGTCTTGCACCGATGTTTTCCATTTCTTCATTGGCTCTGAAAGCTACGTTGGCAATGCTGCGCAACGCTTCATCGGTAAATTCCAAAGAAACTTGTTCAGCAGATAATAAAGCCTGGTATTGTTTGGTCAAAGCATTTTTCGGTGCTTTTAAGATTTGATAAAAATCATCTTCCGATAAACCATCCAATTCTACACGAATAGGAAAACGCCCTTGCAATTCAGGAATTAAATCAGAAGGCTTCGACACATGAAACGCTCCTGCTGCAATAAATAAAATATGATCGGTATTAATGACTCCATATTTCGTATTCACGCTGCTTCCCTCTACAATCGGCAACAAATCACGTTGTACGCCTTCTCTGCTCACATCCGGACCACCGCCGCCCTTATTGCTGCGTGAAGCAATCTTATCGATCTCATCGATGAAGATGATCCCGAGATTCTCTGCCTTTCGCAACGCTTCTTCTTTCACCTCGTCCATGTCAATCATCTTAGCCGCTTCTTCTTCCAGCAAGATTTTCCTTGCATCTGCAATGGTGACTTTGCGTTTCCTTTGTTTCTTCGGCATCATGTTGCCGATCATTTCCTGAATGTTCATCATGGCCGCCTCGTCCATGGCTCCTCCAATCATGCCTACTCCTGGTGAAGACGATTGTTGAACGTTGATATCGATCTTCCGTTCTTCCAGTTCTCCTCGCTTTAATTTTTCACGAAACGATTCACGGGTACGTTCGTTCAAATCTTCATCGGATGAATCCGATGAAGAAATTCCATGTTCTTTTTTCAATGGTGGAATTAACGCATCTAAAATAACATCCTCCACCATCTGCGTAGCCTTCTCGTAGACTTCCTGCTTCTTCTGTGTCTTCACCATGTGCACAGATTGTTCCACCAGATCGCGCACCATGCTTTCTACGTCACGACCTACGTAACCAACTTCTGTAAACTTGCTGGCTTCCACTTTTGTAAAAGGAGCATCTGCAACCTTCGCCAAACGACGCGCTATTTCTGTCTTGCCGACACCGGTAGAACCAATCATCAAAATGTTATTGGGAACAATCTCCTTCTTCATGTCTTCCGGAGCGGTCATTCTTCGCCAACGGTTGCGCAGTGCGATGGCCACGTGTCTTTTGGCATTGTGTTGACCAATGATGTATTTGTCCAACTCCAATACAATTTGTCTGGGAGTCAAATAAAGTTTGTTCTCCTCTAGCTTCTGTTGATCCATTAGAATTTATTTTTTGAATATTATCAATCGCTATATTCGTGGACTTTCCACTACCATCTCTCGGGTCGCGCAGAACAATAGGGGCTTACTTATTCTTTCTCGCAAAAAGATCACTCGTATTGACGACCAAACCTATGTAACTCGTACCCCCTACTACATGATAATAGGCGCGTGTGAAAGAAAACTCAAAGCGTTTCACACGCATCATGAAACCCCAGGATATACCGGCCATCCCGGCCTTTGTTTGCAAACGAAGATCTCTCCGGATCAACGCATTGTAGCCTGCTCGCACATGAAAGTTCTTTCCTAACAAGACCTCCGTTCCGATCACCATGTGCCTGAAACCTTTTGACAAAACACTCTCTTCTTTAATTTCAGAACTGCCATCAAACGTCACTTGCTTATTGAGTGCCGGGTCGTTGTAGGAAATATCGAACTGGTATAGTTTCTGAGCCGTTACCGATACACGCAAAGGTAAGTGAGCCGGTTTAAAAGTAGTACCGAGCTGCACATCAAACGGTGTGGTGATGTTTTCATCTTCGTAATAATTTTTAATCGGGAAGCCAATGTTTTTCACTACCAATCCCACTGTCCAATCCTGCCTCGGATGTTTGAAACTTCCTCCTGCATCCACTAATAAAGCGGCTGCACTGTATCCCGATGTGATTTGAGAAGCGGCAAACTTTAATGTTCCTCCCATACTAAACAGCCCAATCGTATGCGACTTAGAAGCAGAGAGGGCAAACTCATTCGGATTAAAGGTGCCGACAACCGTGCCGTTGGCCAGCGTTTGATCCATTTTCCCATAATTGAAATAAGCCAGACCAAAGGACCATAAGCCCGAATCTTTAATACGGGTTGCATATTGCAAATGCGAATGAAAGACACCGGCATAATAAGGGTGGACCATTAGCAAAAGGTCCCGATCCATAGTATCTGAAAGCAATGCCGGATTTTGCCAGACTGTACCTACACTGCGGTCTCTCACCGAAACATTCTCTGCTCCGATCCCTGCCACATGCGGACTTGCAGGAAGTTGCAAAAATTGGAAAGCATCTTTACCTCCTATTTGAGCAAAGCCCGAGAAACCGCAAAAAAGCGACAAGACTAACACTTTACCCCAATAAGACGCCGAAAAAAGAGTGGACTGTTTCAAAATGGTTATTCTTTGGAATGTTGACTGGCTATAACGCTCAAATCGATCGGTTGTTTTACTTTCTGTTTCAAAAGTGCCAAAGTTAATACCTCGCTGGCGTTTTCGACATAATGAAAGGACATTTGCTTGATGTAATCGTCTTTAATTTCTAAAATATCCTTTTTGTTCTTGGCACATAGAATAATCTCTTTGATGCCGGAACGTTTAGCCGCCAGTATTTTTTCTTTAATCCCTCCTACCGGAAGTACTTTACCACGCAAGGTAATTTCTCCGGTCATGGCTAGTTTATGCTTCACTTTACGTTGCGTGTATACAGAAGCCAATGCCGTCAACATCGTGATACCGGCGGAAGGACCATCTTTAGGAACAGCTCCTGCCGGTACGTGAATGTGCAAGTCAAAATGGTCAAATACACGATAGTCTATTTTCAAATCGTCAGCATGCGCTCTCAAATAAGAGAGCGCCGCATTGGCAGATTCCTTCATCACATCTCCTAATTGACCGGAAATATGCAATTTCCCTTTTCCTCTGCTAAGACTGGCTTCAATATACAATATTTCTCCACCAACCGGTGTCCAGGCTAAGCCTGTCACTACACCGGCATGCTCATCGTCTTCGTACAGTTCTTTGTCAAATATTTCAGGACCAATCATCGCCGGTACGTCTTCCGGTTTCACCACTTGCGGGTATGCTTGTTCCATCGCCACTGACTTTGCAATGTTACGTGTCAAGGCACCGATCTTACGGTCCAGGTTTCTCACACCGGATTCACGGGTGTAATCTTCAATGATTTTAACAATTGCTTTATCCGTGACTTTAAACGACGTGGCATCTAAGCCATGTTCTTCCGCTTGCTTGCTGACCAGGTATTTTTTGGCAATCTGAAGTTTCTCTTCCATCGTGTAACCGTTGATCTCAATGATCTCCATTCTGTCTCTCAATGCGGGATGGATAGAGTCCAGCGAATTGGCCGTAGCGATGAATAAGACTTTGGATAAATCGTATTCTACTTCAAGGTAGTTATCGGTAAAACTATTATTCTGTTCCGGATCCAATACTTCCAACAAAGCAGAAGCAGGATCACCTTTGAAGTCAGAACCTACCTTATCGATTTCATCTAAAATAAAAACGGGATTAGAAGAGTTGGCCTTTTTAATTCCTTGTATGATACGTCCCGGCATCGCGCCGATATAAGTTTTGCGATGACCTCTGATTTCTGCTTCATCGTGTACTCCACCCAAAGCAATGCGGTTGTATTTTCTGTTCAATGCTTTCGCTATGGATTTTCCTAAAGAAGTTTTACCGACCCCCGGAGGGCCATACAAACAAAGGATCGGAGCCTTCATGTTGTTCTTCAATTTTAACACGGCCAGGTATTCCAATATTCTTTCTTTGACTTTCTCCAATCCAAAATGATCGGCATCCAATACTTTACGGGCACGGTTGAGGTTGAAGTTATCTTTGGTGGTATCATCCCAGGGAAGATCCACTAGAAACTCTACATAGTTCATGGATAAAGGATACTCAGCCGCCATAGGATTCAAGCGTTCGAGTTTGCGCAGTTCCTTTTCAAAATGCAGCAAGGCTGTTTCGGGCCATTTCTTACTCTTAGCCTTGATTCTCAAACGTTCGATTTCAGCATCGCTGGATTCCGCGCCGCCCAACTCGTCTTGAAGTATTTTGATTTGCTGACGCAAATAATAGTCACGTTGCTGCTGATCCAGATCAGAATGTACCTTTGATTGAATTTCCCTTTTGAGCTCCAGCATCTGAATGTCTTTATCCATCAGACTCATGAGGTGAGTCGCTCGTTTGTTGGTGTCATCGGTTTCCAGCAAGGTTTGTTTTTCCTTGATATCTGCATTGAGATTGGAAGACAGGAAGTGCGTTAAAAAACCTGAGCTTTCAATGTTATTGATAGCAATCTGCGCGTCCTGTGGAATCTCAGGATTCAACCGCAGCATCTTTGTAGCCAAGTCCTTTAAAGATTGAAAGAGCGCTTTATTCTCGTTTTTACTTTTATCCGGATAAATATCTTCACGGTAAGAGACACGTGCTGTGATGTAGGGATCTTCCTGCACCATCTCTTCTATTTCAAAACGACGCTTTCCTTGTATGATAATCGTGGTATTGCCATCCGGTAACACCAGCATACGAAGAATCCGTGCCACCGTACCTACTTTATGTAAATCGGCCAAACCTGGTTCTTCAACCTGTTGATTCTCTTGTGCTACAACTCCCACTATACGATCGCCTCTATACGCTTTCTTCACCAATCGAATAGACTTCTGACGACCAACGGTAATGGGAAGCACCACACCGGGAAACAATACAGCGTTTTTCAATGGAAGGATGGGCAAGACCTCAGGAAGTTCTTCCGTATTCATGAATTCTTCCTCTTCGGGTGAAATCAATGGAATCATGTCCACTGATTCTGAATCAAGTAAGCTTTGTATGTAGGACAATTGATCTATTTCCTTTTTCTGCATGCCAACTAAGTTAGGGGATGTCAAAATGACATTTTCGATCTAAAACTATGAAAGATTCAATATAAATATAATATTGCTATAGTAATCGCAAGACTTATGCCACCCCTCTGAAAAAGGTGCCAATTTGCGTAACCACATGAAACATAAGGGTTTTTTACATATTCTGATTTTTTGCATTTTGGCATGTTCCTGCCAATTCGTCTATGCCCAGAAAAAGAAGGGTTACAAAGGACAGGTCATACAAGGATTAGGTCAATTCTCTGCTGAGCAACGTCTGGGCTTTTACATTACTTTTCCAAATGTCAACAAAATTCCGTTCTACTTCAATGAAGAAGAATTGAAAAAAATAAAATCGTTGGAAAAGAAAAAGGACCTCGTGCAATTGCAGATGGCCATGGAACAATACGTTCGAAACTTCGGTATACAAAACTTCAGCCGTAACACGGACATGCTCTGGAAGCTAGGTCAATTGTACGAACTCAACGGACAGAAAGAACAAGCCGTATACTTGTATCAAATTGCACTCAAACATCATAAACCCAAACAAACCGATCACATTCAAAATCACTACGACAGCTTAGTCGTTCGTGATGAATATGTTCCTCTGGAATATTATTACGACCTGGTAGAATACAGAAGATCGATCGACACGTTAGTGCCTCCTCAAAATGTTTTTCTAAACATGGGAGAATTGATCAATGACAAGAAGTATCCTGATTACGGACCAGCCATGAACGTGCAGGGGAACATGCTCATTTATACGAAAAGAAAAAAAGAGTTGACGCCAACCAAAATGGCTTATCGTGAAAACGAGGACCTCTACTACTCCATTAACTTTCTCATACAGAAGACACGTTGTACTTTGCTTCTGATCGCTTAGGAGGATTTGGTTTATCTGATATTTGGTTTACTTATAAGTTACCGGATGGCGGATGGGCTCCTTCGGAAAATTTAGGACCAGTAGTGAACACGAGAGGCAACGACGTATCACCTTTCTATCATCCGGAGCACCATGTCTTGTATTTCAGTTCCAATGGACAATTGCTAAACTTTGGAGATATCGACACCACACAAAAGACTGTGTTGTCTTTCGATATTTACAAAACACGCCACATCGCGGGCATGTATGACGAGCCTCGTAACATCGGTCCCTTGGTGAATGGGAAAGGAGATGAATATTATTTTGCCATCGATACCAAGGGCAAAGATCTGTTTTATGCCAAATCAGAAATCGACGACATTAAAAACCTTGATTTGTATTCCTTCCCTCTTCCGATGGAAGCTCAGGCACTGGCCTATACCAAGTTTACCGGCTCTTTGCGAGATTCATTAAGTGATGATCCATTTTCAGGTATTGTATCTGTCATTGACTTAACAAACGGTATAGAAGTATCGCCAAAATACATGAGACCGGATGGTACCTTCGAATTTGACCTCGTACCTGAAAATGAGTACTTATTGGTAATCCAAGGAGATGATTTCTTTCGCGTGGAACACCAGTTCACACTTAATGGAGATACCAGTATTAATTTGAAAACCAATTCCATCAAATACAACAAGTGGAAATTTGCCTCTTTGGAATTTGACAACAACAGTTCGAATATCAAACCTGAAATGGAAACGGATTTGAACAAAGTGGTGGACTTCATGCTGGATCACCCCTACATGAAAGTGAGTATATCCGGACATACCGATTCAGACGGAGATGCAAATGCCAACCTGAGGTTGTCTAAGGAAAGAGCGATGGCCATTCGTAATTATGTCATTGAAAAAGGTAAAATAGATCCTAATCGAATCACGGCAGAGGGCTATGGAAATCAAAAACCCATTGTAGAAGAAAAGACATCGGAAGACAAGCGCATCAACCGGAGGGTCGAATTTGAAATCATTAAGTTGAGTCAGGAAGAAATCGAAAAACAAAGAGAAGAAGAAAAAGCCAAACGCAGACAGGCGAAAGAGGACGAATTATTTGAAGAATTTGAGGGTCATGAAGATGAAACTCCGGGACCAAAAGAGCAAGAAGAATTGCCTCCTGTGGATGAAACGCAATATAATAAATATAGGATGAAACGATAGTTAATTATCCTTTCACCCTATACATTTTTTAATCATGGATTCTATTGCTTTTTTGCCATGATAGGTTCTGGTAATGGAAAGCCTAATGCGGCATCATTTAGCATGTCGTACAGTTCATTCATATCCGCGCTCGCTTCTGATGGTGCCCAAATCATTTCGATGTATTGATTGCCTTTGTACAAGCGGACGAATTTATAATCTTTGCCAGGATTAAATTTCATAAAATCCTCCCATGGTTTGCTGGTGCAATAAGTAGATAAGATTTTTAGTTGATCTTTTTCAAGATGACCGACATGTGTGTATTGCTTATCCATTCTTGACGTGAATAGAATATCACCAGATTTAGAAATGACGAATTCCTTCAACTTTATTTCAGTGACGATATAAGAACCGAATACAATTTTATCGTAACCATCAGTTTTTTTCTGCCCAAAAGAAACTAACGTAGACACTAGAACCAATGCCCCTGTATAGATGATGTGTTTACTTTTCATATGCATTCCTTAAAATTTTGTTAGGAGGTTTTACGGAGGGATACGAAAAGAAGTTATTCAAAAAATTGGATTAGGCACAAAAAAAGGGCTTTCCATAGGTATGAAAAGCCCTTTTTATAAACATTATGTGTAACCTGATTAAACGGTCTGTTTTTTCAACGCTTTTACCATCGTTTCTCCAATCAAGGCAGGAGATTCTACTACAAAAATTCCACATTCTCTCATGATGGCCATTTTAGCAGCAGCAGTATCTTCTGCACCACCAACGATAGCACCGGCATGACCCATTCTACGACCCGGAGGTGCAGTTTGTCCAGCCACGAAACCCACTACCGGTTTTTTGTTGCCGTTTTCTTTGATCCAACGGGCAGCTACAGCTTCATAACTTCCACCGATTTCACCGATCATGACGATAGCGTCAGTTTCAGGATCGTTCATCAAAAGCTCTACCGCATCTTTAGTTGGTGTACCGATGATTGGATCTCCTCCGATACCGATGGCAGTTGAAATACCCATACCCGCTTTCACGATCTGGTCAGCTGCTTCATATGTCAATGTTCCTGATTTAGAAACAATACCAATTCTACCCTTTTTAAACACAAAACCCGGCATGATACCTACTTTTGCTTCTCCCGGAGTAATCACTCCCGGACAGTTAGGACCAATCAAGGTAATACCTTTGCGATCTTTAATGTATTTTTTAGCCGTCATCATGTCCGTAACCGGAATACCTTCTGTAATCGTGATGATTACTTTGATACCTGCATCCGCAGCTTCCATGATCGCATCCGCAGCGAAAGCCGGAGGTACGAAAATGATCGTCACATTAGCACCTGCTTGTTCAACCGCTTCTTTTACTGTATTGAATACCGGGCGATCAAGATGTTTTGTACCACCTTTGCCTGGAGTAACGCCACCCACTACATTCGTTCCATATTCAATCATTTGTTGAGCATGAAACGATCCTTCAGTACCTGTAAACCCTTGAACAATTACTTTAGAATCTTTATTTACTAATACACTCATTTGAGAAAAGTTTATCTACAAAAATAGAATTTTTTAGTCCGAATCAAAAGACTCTGCCAAAACAATTGAGATGGTTTCACAAGAAAAAAGGGACGAGCTAGGAGCTAGGAGGGACGCCATTCCCGTCTCTCCTAGCTCCTAGCTCGTCCCTTTTAATTAATAACGTGGACAGTTGATTTTGTGCCTCGGTATTAAGTATACCAACCTGACAGACAAAGTCATATAGGAGTCAAAACCCGCTCGTGATCCTCTGGAAGTGCCAGGTCCATGGTTTTGAAAATAAGGAGCATTACCATTAGGAACGGTGGTATAACCCAGTTCACCGGTCATATAGTCCAAGTCTCTTGGCTTATTCGTTTGAGGATCTGTTTTTTGTGCCGAGCGAAAGGTATAATAATCAGATGGATTATTGGGATCTGCCATCGGGTAGTTACCGGATGCATCGTCGAGGTAATCGGTGAATGTATAATTATACGTGAACTCTACTTCCAAATCGAAGTGGTAAGAAATCTTATACCGAACACCAAGACTCAAAGGAATCAGGGCACTGTAGGATGAATAACTCCTTCCCTCTGTCTTCATAGGTCTGAGACTAACCCATGTTCCTGTGCTATCTTTTGTTTTTGGATCAAAATAAAATACCCCTAAACCTGCTTTTAAAAAAATATTATAGATCGGGCGCCTGATGTAATCTTTATAACTAGGAAGCAAATCGTATTGATAAACTCCTTTGAGTGAAATCACATCGGAGCGAAAATGTAAATTTCTCACATGATGATCTTGCTGAGTGGAATTGTACAAGCTGGCATTCAGGTAATCACTTCCCACTAAGCGCACCCAGCCGGCAGCTAATCCCAGGGAAGAATGCGAAGAAATTTTTTGCACCGCAGAAAATTCAATGCCTGGTCTCGTAGTTCGCACACCACCGGATACATCTCCATAAAAATATGAGCCTTGCAGAGCCAGTCCAAACGAGGTATATTTATCCACTTTCCACGGGTTTGATTGCCCCATGATCTTACTTTGAACGCCAAGTAAAAAACTTAGCATCATTAAGATATGATAAAAACACCTGTTCAATTTAGCGGAGTTGGTATTAAAAAAGTTTCAATTATTATTCCAAAAGTATCATTTATACCATTAGATCCAATAAGTGTAACCCAAACTATTTGTTATAACCATATTTACCCTTCCAACGCAAGGCCAGGAAAGTTCTTAATTCATTCTCACGGGCTGTATTTCCAGGTGAATATAAGGTTGTTCCTTTGATCTCAAGGGGCAGAAATTCCTGGTCTGCGAAACCACCTTCGTAATCGTGAGAATATTTATAACCCTGGCCGTAGCCCATGTCCTTCATGAGTTTGGTAGGTGCATTTCTTAAGGCGATAGGCACCTCCAGGTTTCCCTTTTCGTAAACGAGAGACTGAGCCTTATGCAAGGCGGTATAAGAAGCATTGCTTTTAGGTGAAGAAGCCAGGTAGGTGACCACTTGCGACAAAATAATTGCGGCCTCAGGCATCCCAATTTTAATGACCGCATCAAAAGCGCTGGAAGCCATTACCAGGGCGGTAGGATTGGCATTCCCAATATCTTCGGAAGCAAGTATGATCAATCTTCTGGCGATAAATTTAATATCCTCTCCACCTTCCAACATACGTGCCATCCAGTATACACCCGCATTGGGGTCGCTGCCGCGGATCGATTTTATAAAAGCGGAAATGATGTCATAATGCTGTTCACCTGACTTGTCGTACAATACCGTTTTCTGTTGTACGGTATTCATGACCAAGTCATCCGTTACAATCAAATCACCGGAAGGGTTAGACAAAACAACTGCTTCCAATAAATTCAATAACTTGCGCGCATCACCGCCTGAAAGAGAGATGAGCGCCTCTGTTTCCTCTAATTGAATCGTTCGCTTTGACAACTCTACATCCTTCTCTATGGCTCTTTTCAAGAGGGCTTGTAAATCTTCTTTCGTGAGCGGATCCAGTTTATATACCTGACACCTCGACAACAATGCCTTGTTTACTTCGAAAGAAGGATTTTCTGTTGTAGCTCCGATAAGTGTAAGCCAACCTTTCTCCACAGCAGCCAGCAAAGCGTCCTGCTGTGTTTTGTTGAAGCGGTGAATCTCATCTATAAATAAAATTCCTTTGCCGGAGTATTTACATTTATCAATGACTTCACGTAAATCTTTTACTCCTGAACTGATCGCACTTAATATATACATGGGAGACTTCACTGCCTCCGCAATGATCGTTGCCAAGGTTGTCTTTCCTACGCCTGGGGGTCCCCATAAAATGAGTGAAGGAACCTGACCCATTTGTACCGCTTTCTTTAATATCTTCCCCTCGCCGATCAAATGGTATTGCCCCGCTACATCTTCCAATGTTTGCGGGCGCATTCTTTCTGCCAGGGGTGCTTCTCCGTGAAATGACAATGCCATAACTTTGATTCCTTTTCTTAAAGTTCGAACTATTTATCGTAATTTTCTTAACCGCCTCCTATCTATTTTTTTATGTAGATTTTTTACACGATTCTGCTGTTTGTAAGCCGTATTACTATCTTGCGGCATGATTCGGTCAGTTCTCCAGGCACACCTCTTTATCTTTTTGGCAACATGCTTTACCAGCATGAATTATTCCATTGCCAAAATTGTCATGCCTTCTGAAATTAAACCTTACAGCATAGTCATGACGCGCATCTTTCTTGCTGCCGTTTTGTTCTTTTTGCTTGACGCCTTATTGTATCCGAAGGAAAAATACAAATTACCTGCCAAGGACATGATCCGTTTATTCTTTTGCGGATTAGTTGGAGTAGCGTTGAATCAATTGACTTTTTACAAAGGATTAAGTATTTCAACGCCCATTAATGCTGCGATCATCGTAGCGACAATTCCCATTTTTATCCTGATTATCTCAGCTCTTTTTCTGCGCAATATACCCACCTGGAAGCAATCACTCGGTGTAGTGGTAAGTGCATCAGGAGCCTATTACCTGATCACTTATTCCAGTGGAGGAATAGCTTCGATCAACCAAGAAGGTGACCTTCTCATTTTAGCCAACTGCGTGAGCTATGCCATTTACATGGTCATTGTAAAACCGTTATTGGAAAGATACCATCCTTTATTCGTAACCAAATGGATGTTTGCTGTAGCCGCGGTTGTCGTTTTTCCCTTTACTTATGCCGATACCATGGCTACGCCATGGTTAGAAATCAGTGCCAAAGGATGGTGGGCTTATCTGTACATCATACTTTTCGCTACCATATTTAATTATTACTTTACCACCGCGACACTTAAATGGCTCAGCCCTATAACTACCGGAGCCTACGGTTACATGCAGCCTTTTTTAACTACACTTTTTGCGGTTTTTATTGGCTTTGATGTGCTCTCTATGGAAAAAATGATTGCAGGTGCTGTAATCTTCTTTGGGATATTATTAACGAGTCGGTTGTTTAACAAGACAGTTGTGTAAATCACACCCTGTTCTTAACATAGACAATAGAGAGATGCCTCATTCCATACTAGTGCTCAAACTCCATACTGTCCAACCCCTAAATCCCCTAAAGGGGACTTAATATTTATAAAAAATCTTTGCTATAGATATGTGGTCCCTAGCGGGACAAGTCTGGTGACACTAAAAATAAAAAGAGGCATAAGAAAATCTTATACCTCTTTTATATTTTCTGATCACTGACAACTGTCAACTGACCACTATTTTTAAATGTGTATCACTTCACCATAAGCCGCAGCAGCAGCTTCCATGATGGCTTCTGACATGGTAGGGTGAGGATGTACGGCTTTGATCATTTCATGTCCGGTTGTTTCCAACTTACGGGCCACTACGATCTCGGCAATCATTTCTGTCACGTTAGCACCGATCATGTGGGCGCCTAACAATTCGCCATATTTCGCATCGAAGATCAATTTAACAAAACCTTCTTTCGCACCGGCCGCACTTGCTTTACCAGATGCAGCGAAAGGGAACTTACCAATTTTAACTTCCACTCCTTTTTCTTTCGCTTGTTTTTCTGTCAAACCAACGGAAGCAATTTCAGGTGTAGTATAGGTACAACCAGGGATGTTGCCATAGTTCAATGGCTCTACATGCAGACCAGCGATTTTTTCTACGCAAATGATCCCTTCCGCAGAAGCTACGTGAGCCAGAGCAGGACCTTTTACGATATCACCGATGGCGTAAACGCCTGGGATATTTGTTTTGTAGTAATCGTCAACAATTACTTTTCCTTTGTCTGTGATCACTCCTACTTCTTCCAGGCCGATGCCTTCAAGGTTGGTAGTAACACCTGCCGCAGAAAGTACAATGTCAGCTTCAATCACTTCCACGCCGTTTGCGGTCTTTACAGACACTTTGCATTTTGCACCTGACGTGTCTACAGATTCTACCGAAGAACTTGTCATGATGTTGATGCCGTTCTTCTTGTATTCTTTCTCCAATGTTTTGGAAACATCTTCGTCTTCTACCGGAACAATGTTAGGTAAATATTCTACGATGGTCACTTTCGTTCCCATCGAATTGTAGAAGTAAGCAAACTCAACGCCGATGGCACCGGAACCAACAATGACCATGCTTTCAGGTTTCTTGTCCAATACCATCGCCTGACGGTATCCGATGATTTTTTTGCCATCAATTTTCAGGTTAGGCAACTCACGCGATCTTGCACCGGTTGCTAAAATGATATGATCCGCCATGTAGATGGTTTTAGTACCTTTGTCATCGGTCACTTCTACTTGCTTATTCCCTTTTATTTTACCGAAACCTGCAATGTGATCGATTTTGTTTTTCTTAAACAAAAACTGAATCCCTTTGCTCATTCCATTGGCAACATCGCGGCTTCTTTTTACGACAGCACCGAAATCAGCTTCCGCACCATTTACTTTAATACCGTAATCACCGGCATGTTTGATGTATTCAAAAACCTGAGCGCTTTTCAATAATGCCTTCGTAGGGATACATCCCCAGTTCAAACATATACCACCTAACTCGGCTTTTTCTATAACCGCAACTTTTTTACCTAACTGAGAAGCTCTGATGGCAGCAACATAACCGCCCGGGCCTCCTCCTATAACAAGAACATCGTATTTTGCAGACATTTCCTTTTTAGTTTATTCCGAACAAATTTAACCTAGATTGTGATTAAGACAATATGTTTCATTGGAAACATTTTTATATTTTGAAAAACGAATGATTTAATGATTCGCATGATACTTATGGCCCAAAATATTATTTAGGTTTAATCCATTTCAGATGAGAAAAAAATGATTCTTTCGCTAAGTACGAGCGATACTCATTTGATATTAGGCTTAAAACTTTCTATTATTGTACTTTATAAGCAATTACCTTTAATAAGCATTTCTTTCTATGGGATTATTAACCGGCAAAATAGCATTGATCACAGGCGCTTCCAAAGGAATTGGCAGAGCGATCGCTATTCAGTATGCCAAACAAGGTGCACAGGTTGCATTCACTTACCTGAGCAGTGTAGAAAAAGGACAAGCATTAGAAAAAGAATTGAGCGACCTGGGTATCAAAGCCAAAGGTTATCGTTCGGACGCTTCCATCTTTAACGAAGCTGAAAATCTGGTAAACAGCGTTTTAGCTGATTTCGGTGGACTTGATATTGTAGTGAACAACGCCGGTATTACCAAAGATGGTTTATTGATGCGCATGACGGAAGAACAATGGGATCAGGTCATTACTGTGAACCTTAAATCTTGTTTTAACTTGACCAAAGCTGCCATCAAACCCATGATGAAAGCCAAAGCTGGTTCTATTATTAATATTACCTCTGTAGTAGGCATCAGCGGAAATGCGGGTCAGTCAAACTATGCGGCTTCTAAAGCAGGGATGATTGGTTTTAGCAAATCTATCGCATTGGAATTGGGTTCACGCAACATTCGTTGCAATGCTGTCGCTCCCGGTTTTATCGAAACAGAAATGACTGGCGAATTGGATCCTAAAGTAGTAGAAGGATGGTTGCAAGGAATTCCCTTGAAACGTGCCGGCGCTGCAAATGATGTAGCCGATGCCGTGGTCTTCTTAGGTTCGGACATGTCCCGCTACATCAGTGGCCAGGTACTGCAAGTAGACGGAGGAATGCTCACGTAGTATCATTCGATCTTATTTCATATAATTAAACATTCAAGTGTGAGTTGGAGTGGTGAGTGTGGAGATGGCTGCACTCCCCACTCACACTCACACTGATTTACGACCGGGCCCTCAAGCCCGGTTTTTACTTACCATGGAAAACGCCGCTTTTTATTTTCAACATCCCTGGCTGGCTGCACTGGCTATTGCAGCTGGATTACTCTATGCAGGACTGCTTTACCTGCCTAAACAAGAATGGTCCAATACTTACAAATACTCCCTGGCAGCCATACGCTTCACCGTTATTTTTATCCTTGTACTTTTACTTGCCGGTCCCATCAGTCGCTTTTTTGACCGTACCGTAGAAAAACCCGAATTCATCATTGCACTGGATCAATCATACTCTGTCAAAGCTTTCAATGACTCTACTTCATTGGATAAAAGCATTGAGCAATTGAATACTTTAAAAAATGAATTAGAAAAAAAAGGAATCCAAGTAAAGGTGGTTGATTGGAATGCCGAAGACATTCCACTAGCCAGACCTGCTCAGTGGAGCAAACAATCTCCCATTAGTCAGGTCATGGCAAATGTGAAAGACCAGGAAGAAAATAAAAACTTCAGAGGACTGATACTCGCAACAGATGGTATTTACAATAAAGGAATCAACCCGCTTTATCAGGCTTTCACTGCGCCTGTCTACACGATAGGCCTAGGAGATACTACCGTACAAAGAGATGTAAAAATAAAAAACATCCTCTACAATAAAATTTCTTACAAAGGCAATGACTTTCCGATTCATGCTGACATTGCCGCTCAAGGAACGAATGGTGAAGTGGTAACGGTGTCTTTGAAAAATAAAGGCGTTGTTCTTTCTTCTCAAAAAATAACATTGCGTGATAAAAGTTTACAACGGGTCTCTTTCCAAACTGCTGCCAAAGAGAAAGGATTGCTGCATCTGACAGTAGAAGTCAGCACCATCAGCGGAGAGAAAAACACAGCCAACAATAAAGCGCACGCTTACATTGAAGTCATCGACAACAAACAGAAAGTATTGATCTGCGCGGCCGCCCCTCATCCGGACATTAAAGCCTTACGGAGCGCCTTGGATAAGAAAGAAAATATACAAACATTTCTATGCATCCCCGGTATTCAGCCATTGGTGAAAGAATCCTTTGACCTGATCATCTTTCATCAACTGCCCCACATGAATAATCTGGCGCAAAACGAATTAAATGAGTTGATGAAAACACCCTCTCCTAAACTTTTTATAGTGGGCAATATGACCAACCTGCCCTTGTTCAATCAAGCCAATACTTTATTGACCATTGCACAACGTTCCAGTCAAAAAGATTTAGCGGCAGCCACGGTGAATAGTAACTTCACTAAATTCAGTTTACCTGAAGATCAAAAACACCGCTGGAACGATACTCCTCCTTTGCAATTGCCTATTGGTGATTACAAACTCAAATCGGAAGCAGATGTCATACTGTATCAGAAAATAGGTAAAGTATCTACCAATACACCGCTGCTCGTTGCCTCTTCCGATCGTAAGACAGCCGTGTTCTGCGGAGAAGGATTGTGGTGGTGGAGAATGAATGAAGCCAGTAAATTCGGTGAAGCGGAGGCGTTCGATAAATTGGTACATGACCTTGTACAATTCATGTCTTCCAAAGAAGACAAAAGAAAGTTCAAAGTATATCCTGTCAATAATGAGTTTATCGCAGGCGATGCGGTTGTCTTTCAGGCGGAGTTCTACAATGACATTTATGAACCGGTATACGATGTTCCTTTTAAAATTAAGTTGACAAGCGAAGACAAGGAACACCTGGATTATTCTTTTGTACATACCAAAGGGAATCAAGGCTACAGCATTGCAGGATTAAAACCCGGGGTGTATCAATTTACAGCCACAGGAGAATTGAATGGAAAGAAGGAACTTTACAGTGGAGAGTTTCTCGTGATTGAAGAATTGAGTGAGTTAATGGAAAGCACAGCCAACCATCAATTGTTGCGTGAGTTATCCGCACAGACAAAAGGTAAGTTTTATAAGTCATCCCAGATCAACCAATTGACGGGAGACTTATCGGCACAAAACTTTCCGGACGTATTGCATGCCAGCGAAAGTTTATTTCATTGGATTCAGCTTACCTTCATTCTGTGGATATTGATTATTCTAGCTTCCATAGAATGGGCGCTCCGTAAATACAAAGGCATTTATTAACGCTTGCTATGAATCAGGAAGACCTTCCGAAAGAAGAACAAACCTTGCCTGATTTCTATATTGAAAATGGGCTCTATGTCTTTACCGAAGCCTACCATTTGAAAAGAGGGCATTGCTGTACAAATGGTTGCAGGCATTGTCCATGGATAAGACAATCGTCTATCCCTGTGAAAGAAGTCAATCACAAGCCAAACTAAATCTAGACATGCGTTTGACTATAAAGAACAAACTCAATATTTTCTATTGACATTTAACTTTACCTCTATGAATAGATTGGTATCATTATCCATACTTTATTTCATTGCTCTAGCTAACACTTCCGTCGCTCAATTGCCTGTATTGATTAAGGAGGAATTCAACGACAACTCCAATGACTGGCCAATAGAAGAATCCCAGAAATACGACTGTGCAATCAAAGATGGCTTTTATGCCATCAAAGAGAAGAGTCGGGACGGAACTACTTTTGTATGTGTTCCTTCTTCATTCGATCCTGATAAAGATTTTGAAATCGAAGCTAAAATCACATTCAAAGCAGGGAGCACTTATGGATTCGGTCTTTGTACAAAAGATGTGAGGTATACTAAAATCACAAACGAACACTATTTTACCATTTCCCAAAGTGGTTATTTCAGACTTAATACTTACCTGACAGATAAAGGAGATATCATTCATCAGGAATGGAAAACTGATCCGTCCGTCTTGCAAGGCACTGACCAAACCAACATATTATCGATCAAGCAAACTGGCAATAAAACTTCTTTCTTTATTAATGGAAAAGAGGTGTCAACTTTATCTGGGATCTCTTATTGGGGATCGGAAGTAGGATTTGTAGTGTACGATACAATTTCTGTACTGATCGATTATATCACCATCAAGCAAAAACATGATGCAATAAATGTACTACCAAACGCTACCGTTTTAAAAAAAGAAAACCTGGGACCAAACGTCAACTCCAAAATACAAGATGTCACTCCCGTGATCAGCCATGACGGCAAAACACTTTATTTTTCTGTACGAAGCGATGAAGCAGATGCCAACAACAATTACAACAGCGAGATCTTTTATTCGGAGTTAAACAAAGACGGCACATGGAACAAAAGAAAAAATATCGGATACCCTCTTAATAACGATCAATCCAATTTTATCATCTCGGCAACTCCAGATAACAATACCGTTATGCTTTCCGGGCGATACAACAAAGACGGTACATCCAATGGTGAAGGATTTTCGATCTCTCACCGTGAACGCAATGGATGGAGTATTCCTGAAAACATTATCGTAGATGATTATTACAACAACGCTGAGTTTGTTTCTTATTCGTTCTCCGCAGATAGAAAAGCCTTGCTTTTGTCGATCGAAAGAAAGGATACCTATGGCAGAGCAGACTTGTATGTTTCCTTTCAAAAAGCAGATGAGACCTGGACCTCACCCAAAAATTTAGGTGCCACGATCAATACATTTGGTAAAGAAGAAACACCTTTTCTGGCGGCCGATGGTAAGACTCTTTATTTCTCCAGCAATGGACACCCAGGTTATGGCAGTTCTGATATATTCATGTCAAGAAGAACCAATGACAGCTGGACGAGTTGGACCAAACCTGTAAATCTGGGATCACAAATCAACACGAAAGAGTGGGATGCCTATTATACGATACCCGCATCCGGCGAATATGCCTATCTCGCATCGGGTGAAAACTCATTAGGTGAAGCTGACATTTTCAGAATCAAAGTGGCTGAGTCGGCAAAACCAGAACCAGTAGTCATCATTCATGGCAAAGTACTTGACAAAATTACCAAACAACCACTTGGTGCTACGATTGACTACCATGAACTGTCTACCGGGAAAGATGCGGGTAGCGCACGCTCGAATCCTGCAGATGGCACGTACAAAATCGTTTTACCTTATGGTAAAGCCTATGGCTTTCTGGCGGAGAAAACTGATTTCCTGTCTGAAAGTGACAACATTGACCTCACGACCGTGAAAGAATACATCGAAATAGAAAGAGACCTTTACCTGTCTCCTATTGAAATTGGGAAGAGCATTACCCTCAAAAATGTTTTCTTCGTTAGAAGTAAATCAGAACTCCTACCAGATAGTTTTGCAGAACTTGACCGCTTGATAAAAATTTTGAAAGACAATCCAGAATTAAAAATTGAGATCTCCGGCCATACAGATAACGTTGGAGACCCCGCTTTAAACACAAAGCTTTCAGAAGAAAGGGTCCTTGCGATTAAAAATTATTTGATCTCTAAAAGTATTTCTGCCAAACGTCTGTCAGGAAAAGGTTATGGTGGATCCAAACCCGTTGCCAGCAATGCCACTGAGGAGACACGAAAACTAAATCGTCGTGTGGAGTTTGTTATTATTGGAAAGTAAGTTCATTGTATTAATTATATATTTTTCTACCTGTGAAATGAAAACACTATTCTTTTATCTTTTCGTTGCTGCTTTTTCATTTTCTTCGCTCCATGCACAATATGTGAGCACCAGTCCAGCGTCAGCCCTGGAAATACAACGTCGAATACTTTTGGTGGGTCTGGAAGAAGCAAATCCTGATGTCCTAAATTTATACCAGGATCAACCTAAAAATATAGAAGGCTATTATACTTCCATTGATGGTAAGAACCTAGTCTTGAAAAATGCCGTTGCTAACTGTTGGACCTTTAGCAAAAACATTCAGTACATGCCTTTAAAACAAGCGCAAAAACTGATGAAGACAGAGAAAGACAAATATGCACTACTCCATTTTGAAGATTCAGGAATCAGTGGAAATTGGTTTTACACAGATAATAAGATGGAAAGACTTGCACCCTTTGCCTGGAAGAAAAAAGACGGCGCATTAACCTACGATCTGGAAGCCCGCCGCGCCATAGAAAATCTAACCATTCATAGTTTGGTCATCGATCTTCCCAAGAAAGCCATTGAAATTAATTTGCCTATCGTTTATCCTACCGAAGGTGATTTAATCAATGCGATACAGCAAATGCAGTATGCATTAAATTACTTGTTGGTTCCAGGACGTACCATCAATCAGTTTTACAGAGAGGCTTCGCAAAGAATCAGCGTGTTGAAAACAAAAATATTGTTGATCGATAGTCGCGATCTTTGTTATAAACTAACGAAAGCAGATGTTCCTAAACTATATCCCTTTTCTTTTGAAGTCGTTCCTCACGGTGTGATAGAAAAAGCGTTGAGAGAAAAGGACAGCCGTTATGCGATTGCAAACGTTGCCCGCTTTGATCCAAGCAATAGTATTTATACGGTGACAGATGCAGCGGATGGAAATCTTTACTATTACAAAACATCCTTAACCTATGAGCATGGCGATCAAATAGGAATGATGGGATTATATGTCAGACCCTTCGGCATAACAGCAGATCACCTGACAGATTATGCTTCTGGAATTAAGTAGATAACAAAAAGGGAAAACTGAATCGCTCATTTACTGAAAGCGATTGACCACATTTCCAAACTTATAATTAAAGCT
>JAQZBV010000085.1 GCA_029237685.1 Cytophagaceae bacterium
TTCAGGTATTTCAGGATGGCATCTACCTCTGAAGCAAGCAGAGGTGGACCTGGCATTCCAAAACGAAATTGTTTGTTGGTAGACTGTTCCACCACAATGAAATTTTCTCTGTTCCAGTTTTTAGCCGGAATTGTATATTGCTGGATGGCTTCTTTATCCAACAAGAGCTGCATGTGTTCACCTGTAGGGCCTCCTTTAGGATAAATGGCAATAGAATCCCCGCCCAGTTTTTTTAAAGCGCGGGAAATATTAATACCACCTCCTCCGGGTTCAAATTTTGGAGTTTCGCAACGCAATTTATGCTCAGCTTCTACTCGTTCCACCGTGGTGCTTTTGTCCAGGGCAGGATTTAAAGTCAGCGTATAGATGTTTTTCATTGAATTCAATTCGTTTCTAAAGATTCAAGTAAATCGGCCAATTGATCAAAATCATTCCAGCCGGGTCTGCTTTCCGGTATTCCTTTTAAGCTTATTCCCTTATGTTCATCCAAAAGGGAATCTAATGGGTCAAAAGGTGGTTCTGTCTGTATAAATAGAGTCAAATCACCGGATAAAGGTGGTAAAACGGAAGGATCTCCTTCCCATACAATGCCCGCAAAAGTATGGGAAGGTAAACCGGCAATAGTTTGTAAGTCTTCTATCGATGAAGTTCTTATCAATAAAGGTTTAGTTAAAAATTGCCATTGCTCCGGTAAAGGAACAGTGCAAATTTCTATCAAATCTGAAGAAGAGGAAGAAATAAGGTCCAAAAGCTCTTGTGAAGGGGCTGAATGCCATTGCCAGGCGGTCTGAATTCCAGATAACCAGGAGGTAATGGCGTCAAATTGCTGAGCGCTGGCGAAAGTGGAATCTCCAGGATTAGCATTAAAGCCTATTATAGAGACCCCCATTCCTGCATAATAGCGTGCTTCTGTCAGGTTAGTGACGTCACTGATGTATACGTTTGTCTTTAATGCCATATGCTCGAACTTCAAATAAACAAAAAAATA
Source organism: Cytophagaceae bacterium (assembly GCA_029237685.1). Taxonomy (GTDB): domain Bacteria; phylum Bacteroidota; class Bacteroidia; order Cytophagales; family Cytophagaceae; genus JACMQM01. Next base: position 989 of record JAQZBV010000085.1, read on the forward strand.
AGTAAAGATGTTATAGAATTCCCTTTAAGGGGGTATTTAATTTGTAATTTTATGGTTGGTTTACCTAAAGTCCCTTTATGGGATTAACAAGAAGTAATATGAGTAAGAAAGGAAGAGTATTAATGGCCATGAGCGGAGGAATTGACAGTTCTCTTGCTGCTGTTATGCTACATGAGCAAGGATACGAAGTCATAGGGATGACCATGAAAACGTGGGATTACGCGTCGTCCGGCGGCACCAAAAAAGAAACAGGATGTTGCAGTCTCGATTCCATTAACGATGCACGCAGTATTGCGGTAAGCCTGGGCTTTCCTCATTATATACTGGATATCAGGGAAGAATTTGGTGATTATGTCATCAATCATTTCACCAATGAATACCTGGATGGAAGAACACCAAATCCTTGTGTATTATGCAATACGCATATCAAATGGGATGCCTTGTTAAGAAGAGCTGATAAGCTGGGGTGTGACTGGATTGCTACCGGTCATTATGCTAAAGTGAAAAAAGAAAACGATCGTTATTTTATATCGAAAGGGATTGATTTGACTAAAGATCAGTCTTATGCGTTATGGGGAGTATCCCAGCAAAGTCTGAGTCGTACGATTCTTCCTTTAGGTGATCTTAAAAAATCGGAGATCAGAGACATGGCTACGGACAAAGGTTTTATTGATCTGGTGAATAAATCTGAGTCGTATGAAATCTGTTTTGTTCCCGATAACGATTACAGAGGATTTTTGAAAAGACGTGTAGAGGGGTTGGAAGAGAAAGTAAGAGGTGGTGAATTTGTGTTGGAAGATGGCACTGTTGTAGGACATCATGAGGGCTATCCTTTTTATACCATAGGCCAACGCAAAGGACTTGGAATTACTTTGGGATATCCTGTATTTGTTACGGAAATTCAAAAAGATACCAACCGAGTGATATTAGGTGAAGTAGAAAGTTTATCGAGAGATGCGATGTGGGTGGATCAATTACACATGCAAAAATATGATAACCTCAATCATGTAAAAAAAGATACCGTTACTAAAGTCCGATACAATGACGATGGATCGCCCGCTATTATTGAGCAGATCGGAACGGAGATGAGGGTCTTGTTTAAAGAAAAAGTAAAGGCAATTGCTCCTGGCCAAGCTGCTGTTTTCTATGAAGGCAACGATGTCATTGGAGGAGGATGGATAAAATCCAGTTTTAATCAATCGAACGATGAAAAAGTATATTGATTTTTTTGTTCTTTCATGCACAGTCTTAGCCTTGCTGGCCTGCCTGCATTCCTGCAAGCTGCAGAGCATTGATCCTGAAGATGTAGATTTAGGCTATGATTATTATCCGCTTGAAGTAGGCCGTTACGTAATCTATGATGAGCACGATATTATATATGATCCCGCAAGTTTTACTGATACTACGTATCACGTAAAAGAAATTATTCATGATTCTTTTTTAGAAGGTACGGAAGAAAAATTCACTGTTTACCGTTTTGCGAAAAAGACAACGGAATCTGACTGGCCTTTACAACCGGATTCCGTATGGACTGTCGCTCGAACAGCGAATCAGCTCCTTCGTACTGAAAGTAATTTTCAATACATCAAATTGGTATTTCCGGTAAAAGAAGGTAAAACCTGGAATGGAAATGCCAAGAATACAGCCGGTGATATCACTTCTTCGGATAAGTTTTATAAGATGACGGATTTAAATAAACCTTATACGGGAATCAATGGTGTGGTTTATCCTTACACCTTGAAGATGACAATTGCTAATCAGTCAGACCCTATTGTCAGCAAGGACATTCGTTACGATCTTTACGCCAGAGGAATAGGTTTTATTAAAAAGGATTATACAGTATATTATTACGACCAAGCTCATCCCGGAAGCCAAATCATTGATTACGGTTCGCGCAAAATAATGGAGATCATGAGCTATGGAAAAGAGTAAATATCTCTTTACTTTATTTTTTTTCTTAGGCAGCAGCCAATTGATATGGGCACAGCAGCAAACTTATTTTGTTCGGTTCAAGGACAAAGCTTCAAATAGTTATTCTATTTCTAATCCCGAACAATTTTTAACGTCAAGAGCTTTAGAGCGTCGACAAAAATGCAACGTGTCGATAGATGAAAAAGACTTACCGGTTTCTCAAACGTATATTGATCAGATTAAGGCTACCGGAGCAGAGGTGCTCTATCCTTTAAAGTGGTTCAATGGTGTAGTGGTTCGTTCCGATGCTACTGTAAAAAATCAAGTGACAGCGTTGGCTTTTGTTTCGTCCGCGGACCAGAGTGTGAAGCGGGTTGCAGCGCCTTCAGCAGCGCAAGAAGAGTTTTGCTTTTATGCTACAGCAAAGTCTTTATCCGACAATTCCTACTTGCAAAATGAGATGTTGGGAATGATCAAAATGAAGGAGGATGGATACGATGGAAATGGTGTGTTGATCGCTATTACTGACGATGGGTTCTTACATGCGGATACGATGACAGCCTTTCAGCATTTGTTTAGCAATGACAAAATAATCGATGCCTGGGATTTGGTGGATTTGGATAAAACTGTTTACTCACAAGGTGGAGGTCATGGTACACATGTCTTTTCTATATTGGCTGGTCATCTTGTCAATCAGTTTTCAGGACCTGGTATAGGTGCTGATTTTGTTTTATTCAGAACAGAAGATACCGGTTCGGAGTCTCCTTTAGAAGAATTGAATTGGGTCAGGGCCGCTGAAATGGCAGATAGTCTGGGCTCTGATATTATTCAGGTTTCACTGGGTTATAATACATTTGATAATTCGTCTCTTGATTATAACATGAGCAGCGATTTAGACGGGCATACCAGTTATAGCTCTCAAGGCGCTTCCATTGCCGCTACTAGAGGAATAGTAGTGGTAGTCAGCGCGGGAAATGGAGGCAATTCTTCCTGGAATAAAATCCTATGCCCGGGAGATGCAAAAGGTATACTTACCGTCGGAGCAGTAGACGTCAGCGAAAACAGAGCATCGTTTTCTGCGATTGGCTATACATCAGATGGAAGACTCAAACCTGATGTGATGGCCATGGGCAGCAGTGTGGCGTATGTAAGCAGTGCCACAGGCAATGTAGCTTATGGAAATGGAACTTCCTTTGCGTCTCCATTAATAGCAGGCTTGTCTGCCGGATTGATGGAGGCTTATCCAGCCTTGACTCATCATGAATTGATTCAGGCTATTCAATATTCTTCGGATCGTTTTGAAAATCCCAATCCTAACTATGGGTATGGGATTCCTAATTATGAAAGAGCGTCGGACTACGCCAGGTTGTTGCTGGACGAGGAAAATGAAGGTGTTTTCCCTAATCCAATCGGTTCAAATGTGTATGTGAAAATTAAGAAAAATCAGGTCGGACATCCGCTCCATTGGGAGTTGTATACTGTAAAAGGGGAGTTGGTCGATGAAGGAGAAAAGGCAACAGAAAGTAGTGTGGTCAACCTGTTTTCAACAGGAGAGTCATTGAAACAAGGGCTGTATTGCCTTAAGATTTCTTGTAACGGACATTTTTCTATCTATAAGGTAATTAAGTAAGACAATCTAACTCCATGGCCTGTCCCCCGACAGGCCGAAACGTCATGATTACAATTTTAGTGTTTCATATAAGCGAATGGCCTGTCAGGGGACAGGCCATGGAAGTAGATATCCACATCGTACGAATCCCTGAAAGATTTAGCTGATACTGATGGTGTAAAGAGGAAATTGAATTAAATTTACACCCATGGAAAAATCACCTCTCATCGCTCCTTCTATCTTATCCGCAGATTTTACTCAACTGGATAGGGACATAAAAATGTTGGATTCCAGTGCCGCGGATTGGATACACATTGATGTCATGGATGGCGTATTCGTGCCCAATATTTCATTTGGCTTTTCTGTCATCGAACCCATCAGACCATTGACAAAAAAAGTATTTGATGTGCATTTGATGATTGTGCAACCCGAAAAATACATCGAGCGTTTTCGTCAGGCCGGTGCAGATGTGATTACAGTGCATCAGGAAGCATGTCCGCATTTACACCGTGTGATCGGACAAATAAAAGATACCGGTGCGAAAGCCGGTGTAGCTCTCAATCCGCATACTCCGGTTGAAAGTATCAGTGAGGTGATTCAGGATATTGATGTGGTATTGATCATGTCTGTGAACCCTGGTTTCGGTGGGCAATCATTTATCGAACATACTTATCAAAAAGTGGCTAAGCTGAGCCGCTTAATTGCTGCGTCAGGATCAAAAGCCTTGATCGAAATTGATGGTGGTGTCAATGCAGCTAATGCTCCGCGATTAGTGAAGGAAGGTGCAGATGTATTGGTTGCCGGTAATTTTGTTTTCAAGTCAGGTGATCCTGTAAAAACGATCAAGGAGTTAAAGTCTCTGTAGTTGCTACACTAAAACTAACATCAGATCGTTTTACAAACGTGCGTATAGGAGCTATATTATTTTTTATTTTACTCTCTCAGAGCTATCTCCTGGCTCAGTCTAAACGTGTAACCGGTACGATTAAGGATAAAGAAAGCATCTCCATTGCCGGTGCGGTTGTAGAATGGATAGAAAATCCTACTTACCATGCGATTACCGATTCTACAGGTTCTTTCATCTTGAGTATTCCTGCGGATAGAGAAGAATATGTAATCAGTATAAGAGCTTTTGGTTTTTTGAAAAAAGAATTTTCTATACCTGTTGCTGATATCAACAAGAACATCGTATATACTTTGACTTCAGATAGTAAAGCCAATTTTTCAGTAGAAGTAAAAGGCAATAAAATAAGAGGAGAGAGAGAACGATTAAATGCAGGCGGGATTTATCTTGATCCTAAAACACCCCAAAATTTCGTCAGTGCCTTTGGTGATTTTAATAAAGTGATTTCTTCCATAGGAATGGGCGTGAGTTCTAATAATGAACTTTCCAATACCTATAATGTGAGAGGAGGAAACTACGATGAGAATTTAGTGTATGTAAACAATATGCAGATTTATCGTCCTTTTTTCGCAAAGACGGGACAGCAAGAAGGATTGAGTTTTGTTAATCCTGATTTGGTAGATAAAATTTCTTTTTATGCAGGAGGCTGGCAACCCAGGTTTGGTGATAAGCTCTCTTCTGTATTGGATGTAAGGTATAAGCGACCGACACAATTCAAGGCTTCCGCAAGTCTGGGTTTATTGGGAGCCACCATTCATGCTGAAAATGCATCGAAGAACAAGCGACTGAGTTATGCCTTTGGTGCCCGTCATAAAAGAGCAGGTTATTTGTTGAGTACATTGCCTACTAAAGGAGAATATAAGCCACGCTTCTATGATGTACAAGGAATTGTTAATTATGATTTCAATCCAACGAAAGACGAAGACGGTATTAGCAATCATTCCATTTCTTTGATTTATTCCTGGGCGTATAATGATTATCGTTTTGAACCCACCACACGTGAAACAAAATTCGGAACTCTTTCTCAACCTAAAACATTCAGTGTAGCCTATGAAGGGAAAGAAAGAATGGAATACAATACAGGACAAATTGGTTTGATGCATTACTTCCGTGTTTCACCCAAACTCAGACTTGAAACGGTTAGTTACCTGGTGAAATCGGTAGAACGTGAATACCGCGACGTGATGGCCGCTTATCGTTTGTGTGATACAGATCCGGATCCCAACAATCAATCCTTTAACCAATGCCTGTTTGTAACAGGATTAGGCAGCGATTATAATTATTCGAGAAATAAGTTAGAGAGCAGCATTGGCTCAGTAGGAGAGAGAGCTTATTACAATTGGAGTGATCAAAGCCAAATAGAAATGGGCTTGATCTTTACGTCTGAAAACATTCAGGATAAATTGTACGAGTACAGCATTCAGGATTCCGCGGATTTTATTTCAGGGAGTACATTTGTTACTTCACAAACTAAATTAGTTTCACATCGTTTCGAGTATTACCTCCAGCATTCTTACCATACAAAAGATTCCTTGCATTATGTCACTTATGGTGCACGATTGAATTACTGGTCATTGAATGATCAATTATTAGTGAGTCCGCGCATTAGTTATGCTTTTAAACCTCTATGGAAACGCGACATGGTCTTTCGCTTAGCAACCGGAATATACCAGCAGCCTGGCTTTTACAGGGAGTTGAGAAATCAGCAAGGGCAGGTGAACAGATCCATACAAGCACAGCGTTCCTGGCATGTTATCGGCGGATTGGACTATAATCTGAAATTATGGAACAGACCCTTTAAATTTATTACGGAAGCCTACTTCAAACTATTGGACAAGGTTATTCCTTATGATGTAGAGAATATTCGTTTGCGCTACTACGGCGAGAATAATGCACAGGCGTATGTGACCGGCGTAGATTTTAGATTGAGCGGAGAATTCGTGAAAGGAGCCGAGTCATGGTTTAGTCTCGGTTTCTTACAAACAAAAGAAAAGGTAGAGGGTGATGACCGTGGATACATCCGGAGACCATCCGATCAATTGATTAATGCTTCCATATTTTTCAGAGATCATATTCCAAACAATCCCAGTTTACAAGTATACCTTACCTTGTCTTACCTTTCCGGATTTCCTTTCGGTCCGAAAGACAGACCTGATCTACGAGCCTCTTTTGCGTCTCCTTCCTATCGAAGAGTGGATATTGGATTTGCTAAACTGGTTTCGTATTCAGATAAGAAGATAGAAAAGAAGAAACTTTTTGAATCCATTTGGATTACGGCAGAAGTATTGAATCTTTTGGGTGTATCCAATACGATCTCTTACGATTGGATAAAAGATGCCAATGGCTTCCAATACGCTATCCCTAATACCTTATCCAGTAGGTTTTTGAATATAAAAATTACGGCCCGTTATTAAATGTCAAATTTGGTATTAAATTTGTCAAGCAAGCTTTAAACTTAATCTGAATTAAAAACAAATCTCTTTATTATATGAAAAAGACCATCAGCGCAGGAGTGACATTGTTTGTGGTAGCAGCCATAGCACTCGCTTGTACACGTACCGTGACAAGAGTAGATACCAATCAAACGATAGATTTAAGTGGACGTTGGAACGATACCGATTCCAGATTGGCCGCAGAAGAATTGTCCAAAGACATGTTGAACAGACCTTGGCTCTCAAATTTTGAAAAAGCAAAAGGGAAGAAACCTACATTTATCGTAGGTGTCGTTACCAATAAAAGTCATGAGCACATCGAAGCAGAAACGTTTGTGAAAGATATAGAAAGAGCTTGTATCAACTCAGGAACAGTACGCGTGGTTCAGAACTCAGAATTAAGAGAGAAAATTCGCATTGAAAGAGCTGATCAGCAACAGTTTTCTTCTCCTGAAACAACAAAGAAATGGGGACGTGAATTGGGCGCTGATTTTATGATGTTCGGTACGATCAATACGATTGTAGATACTTACAATAAAAAACAAGTTACCTATTATCAAATCAATCTTGAACTGGCTGATTTGGAAACGAACGAATTGGTTTGGATCGGAGAGAAAAAAATTAAGAAATACATCGTCAATTAATTCAGCTTGTCAAGCGTATTGAATATGTTGCGTTATCATACTGTCAAGAAGATTGCATTGGGTTTATTAGTGCTGTGCATTCCTTCCTGTATGTCTTATTATGCGAAGTATCAAAAGTTCAATACGAATTTTGAACAAGGGAATTTAAAAGAAGCAGATGCGATCCTGGCCTCCGATAAAAAAGGACCTAAAGGGAAATCGCACCTGCTTTATTTTTTGAATCGGGGTACGGTCAACTCTTACCTGGGTAATTACGACCAAAGCAATGAATTCTTTGAGCAGGCCTATAACATCTCCGAAGTTCAGTCAAAGACAGCTCTAGAAACAGGATTGACTTTATTGCTCAATCCTAAGTTGGCGGAGTACCATGGCGAGACATTTGAAGTGCTGTTAGTGAACTACTATAAAGCATTGAATTACCTCAAACTTGGCAAATACGATGAAGCGCTAGTTGAATGTAAGCGAATGGATATTCGTTTGAATAAACTGACCGATAAGTTTTCTTCTGACGCCAAGTATAAAAGAGATGCTTTCGTGCATTTATTGATGGGGTTAATTTATGACATCAATCAGGATTATAACAATGCATTCATCGCCTATAGAAATGCATTGGATATATATGAAAAGGATTATGTCGAAAAATTCAATACACCCGTTCCTGATCAGTTAAAGAAAGACTTATTGCGCACCGCATACCTTACAGGATTGACGGATGATGTGAGAGATTACGAACAGAAATTTAAAATGAAATACCAGCATGTTTCTCCTAAAGGAAAAGGAGAGATGCTTTTTTTATGGCACAACGGTTTCGGCCCGGTGAAGGAAGAATGGAGCATTGATTTTACGATTGTAGATTTAGGGAATGGCTATCTTAATTTTGTAAACTTAGGAGCAGGATTAACCATTCCAATTTTTATAGGTAACGATAACAATCAAAGAGCTCAATTAAAAGATGTGCAAATCATTCGCATGGCTTTGCCAAAATATGTTGAAAGACCTCCTTTGTATAATAGTGCGAATCTCATTACCCCTGACGGTGTTTCTCATCCGGTAGAGTTGGCAGAGAATATCAATGCCATTGCTTTCAAAGCACTTCATGACCGTTTCCTGCGTGACTTGGGACAAGCCTTGTTGAGATTGGCTTTGAAGAAAGCGGCTGAATTGGCTTTACGCAATCAAAATCAAGAAGCAGGAATGGTCTTAGGATTATTCAATGCCGTTTCAGAACAAGCTGATACACGCAACTGGCAAACCTTGCCTTATGCCATTCATTATTCCCGTATCAGCGTACCTGTAGGTGAGAGTGTGGTGCAGCTCAGTCAAAATGGAAATCAAGGCTCCGATCAGAAAATTCCTATTTCTGTTAACGTGAAGGAAGGACAGACGTTTGTATATACGGTGAGTGGTCAGTAATCAGTGGTCAGTTGTCAGTAGGCATAATTTATTTTTACAACGAATCTAAATGTCCATTCATCCTTATCTTCTAAAGGAACTTCATCTGGAATGATATCTTTCTGTAAATACGTTGCTCTAATAACACTTTTATTTTACTGATCACTGACAACTGTCCAATGACCACTATGAAACATTTGTCTTTTATAAAAATAGGTTGTTACTTGCAACCGCTTTTAGGTTTCCGATCCGGTGGATCGGAATTAAAAGGGAATCGGGTGTAAATCCCGGACAGTTCCCGCTGCTGTAAGCTCCATTCAACTCTTGCCGATCATTAGTCACTGGTACACGCCGGGAAGACAGGTAAAGAGGGAGCAAGTCAGAAGACCTGCCTAAGAACAATCATTCGTTGCTTTCGGAGAAAAGGCCGGCGGATAGAGTGCAACATCCTTTTGTAAGGACCCTTGTTCTTTAGTCTTCCTTCTTATTTCCTGTAGCCTTAACGATGCTGTTTCTTCGGAACTGTATCCTTATGTTTTACAGACAAAAAATCTACATATCGATTAGCATACTGGTTATGCTTTTGAAGGCCTCCTGTGTCTTTGCTCAGAGTGATCCTATTTCTCAGGATAGCACGTACAGTCTGGATGCAGTAACGGTGGAAGGCATGGCTACGCCTAAAGTTTCACTGGATAACAGGATAGATTCCGCTGCCTTGGTTATGGATAATGCGATTGGTATCGGAGGTCTGCTGAAATATAACTCACTTGTTTTTATAAAAGATTACGGCCCGGGCAACATGACAACGGTATCTGCAAGAGGTGGCAGTGCGACGCAATCACAAGTGTTTTGGAATGGTATAAACATCAATCAGGCGGGATTAGGGTTGACGGACTTAAGTACCTTGCCTCCTTTTTTGTTAGATCAGATTACCGTACAGCAAAGTGTATCGGGAGCCTCTTCTGGCAGCGGTTCTATGGCAGGGAATATTTTACTGAGCAATAAGCCTTCTTCCTCCAAAGGATTTTATGGTTTAATAAAGCAATCTTTTTCTTCTATAGGGGAAAAAAGCACGGGTGTAAGGATGGGGTACAGTAAGAATCGCTTCGCTGTTGATGTAAGGTATATTTACCTGGATTCCGATAATACCTATCGTTTTACCAATACCGCTGCTAGACCTTATGCCCAAGAACAAACACAACGATATGCCAGCTTGATTCAGCAAGGGTACAGTGCCACCGTAACGTATAAGTTGACACCTAAAACAGATATAGCACTGTACAGTTGGTATACACACTTTGATAGAAACGTAGCGCCTACTTTGCAAACGATCATAAAAGGCAAGCAGCTTGATGCGTCTTTTCGAAATAGCATTCAACTTCATCATAAAGGAAATCGTTCGCAATGGGCTTATAAACTGGCTTATTTAAAAGACGAGTATAAGTACCATCAACGCTCAGCCATAAGTGATAGTACCCTCAATACCGATGAGGGGCATAGCGATAACCTGATCAATCAGGTAGACTACTCGTATGATCTAACGGATCGAATAAAGCTTAGTCTCGGGATGAACCAGTTTTATCAGTCGCTCAATAATTATAGTAGTGCATCTAATGGAAAATCCTTGCACCGTTTTTCTTTTTATGGCGGCGCAACCTGGACAGGTAAAAGAAAACATACGATCATTACTGCTTTGGTGAGAGAAGAAATATATGCTGGTCAGCTTGCACCTTGGGTTTATTCAATGCAAGTAGATCAACGTCTATCAAAGGGAATGTCTTTGCTCATAAAGGGAGATCGTTATTACCGCATTCCTACTTTGTATGATTTGTACTGGGGCAAAGGAGGCAATCAGGAGCTAAGACCAGAGAACGGTTGGGGAGCAGAAGTTGGGATTGTACAGGAAATCAACTTTCGTAAAATTAAACATTCCATGACAGTCAATGTATTTACGCGCTCCGTGAAAGATTGGATTTTATGGACTCCCGTAGGAGAATATTGGATACCGCAGAATATAAACGAAGTCTGGTCAAGAGGCATAGAGTTTAAAAATGATCTGGCAATAAAATTTTCAGAACGAACATCCTTTACATTTTCTTTCAAACATACCTATCAAAACACAACGCGGCAAGACCGGTTTGGAAAAAATGGAGAAGGTTATCAAAAGCAACTGATTTATACCCCTGTTTATCTAGGAAACATAGGATTCGTGATACAGCACAAACAGTTTGCCCTGAGCTATTATCAGCAATATACGTCCTGGGTATTTATAGTAGCGGACGAGCGTGATTATATCGATCCTTACACTTATGCTATGCTGAGACTACAAGCCGGACATACCATCGGTAAAAATAGTTTGGACGTTTTTGCAGAAATAGACAATTGCTGGAATGCCTCTTATCAAACCGTAAAGGATCGGCCCATGCCTTTGCGCTACTTCAGGGCCGGAGTGATTTATAAATGGAATTAATCTTTACACTAATTAAACAATAAACATGAAACACGTTTTACAATTGGCGACGCTTATTTGTCTTTCGCTTACGACAGCAAAGGCGCAAGCGATCAAATCAGATTTTGATGGATTGACATTGAATCCTAATTCCTATTGGAATGGTTCAGACGGTGGTACCGTTAAAGGTTTTGCTTCCGGGGATGCTTTTTTTGTCAATTCATACCATGCTGATTGGGCGTATTGGGACGGTGGCTTTGCTTATTCTAATACTAACGATATTACAACAGCCGGTTATACGAATGATTTCAGCGCCATTACCGGTACAGATTATTCCGGTGACGGAATTTATGCTCCGGCTCAAAGCGGCGCCATTATCAGATTGACAGGTGCTGCCGTAAATACAACCGTTACCGGTTTTTATTTGACCAACTCTACTTACGCCGCCTTGAGCATGGAGAATGGAGATCAATTCGCCAAAAAATTCGGTGGTGCTACAGGCAATGATGCTGATTATTTTAAATTGATTGTCACAGGATACTCAGGCGGTATAGCCGGAGCAACTACCGTAGAAGCTTATCTGGCAGACTTTAGAAACAGCGACAATAGTTTTGATTATATTTTGAAAAACTGGAGGTGGGTAGACCTTCGTCCGCTTGGTAATATTGATAGTGTTGTTTTTTCTATGGCGTCTTCCGATATGACCGGACAATGGTTGAACACTCCGGCGTATTTTGTCATCGATGAATTCAATGCCCCTTTGTTTTCTGCAGCTGGCGGTCAAGCCGGAAGCACAGCCATTAGTAAATCGGATGTGGCTATCGTCAATTGGGCACAAACGTGTACCGTAACAAGAGGACCGCAGGATATTTCTTCCGAAGCTTCTCCCTTAGCGACTTTTGGAACAGACGCTAACGCGACAGGTCCAGCGACAGGAACGACATTGGTAAGCTTAGGTGATGGAGGAAATGCGGTATTGACATTTGAACATGCTATTAAAAACGGAACAGGAGCAGACTTTGCCGTTTTTGAAAATGGATTTACCAGTGGGTCGCTTCTATTTGCGGAATTGGCTTTTGTGGAAGTGAGTTCAGACGGAGAATATTTTTTCCGTTTCCCGGCTGTATCCAATACCAGCGCTACTGTTCAAAACAATTCTACTTACTTAGATCCTCAGTTGTTGTACAATCTTGCGGGATCTGCTCAGGCCAATTACGGAACGCCTTTTGACTTGCAAGAATTGTCTGGTATAGAAGGACTAGATATTGATCGGATTACTCATGTTAGGATTGTTGATGTTGTAGGAAGCCTGAATCCTCACTATGCAACGTACGATAAAAATGGTAATCCTTTAAATGATCCATGGACAACCGCTTTTCCTTCCAGTGGATTTGATTTGGATGCCGTGGCTGTGTTGCATGAAAGTGCTATAACCGGTGTGATCACTATCCATGATAAAAGGAATACGATTTCAGTTTATCCCAATCCTGCCGCAGAGCGTGTAAACATTTCTTTCGTAGATCCGACCAGCGAAGGTGTGCTTAAACTGTTAGATATAACAGGAAATGAATTGGCTTCAGAAATGATCGTAGCTGGTACAGATAAAACTACTTTAGAATTAGCTTCATTGAAACAAGGTGTCTACATCTTGTTGTACAATGGGGAAGCTCAACAATTTGTAAAAAACTAAATCAGTTGTTGGTTGTTAGTTGTTAGTTAAAAAATACTAACAACTAACAACTAACAACTAACAACTATAAATGCTCAGATTCGATAAAATAGCAGGTCTCTTTTTATGCTTAGTAATTTGCTTTACTAACTGCCGTCCACCGGAGCGTAGAGGAGAAGTTGTGCCTGAATTTGTGGATGGAGTATATGTAACCAATGAAGGTAACTTTCAATTTGGCAACAGTACCATCAGTTACTTTGATGAACAAACAGGTCATGTGACAAATGATGTTTTTTCTGCAGCGAATGGATTTGACTTAGGTGATGTTTGTCAATCGATGATTCAAATCGGAGCTTATTATTATATCGTAGTCAATGGCAGTGGAAGAGTGGAGGTTGTAGACACGACAGATTTTAAAGTAATCAAAACAATTACCGGCTGTCAATCGCCGCGTTATCTTTTGCCATTGTCCGCATCCAAAGGATATTTGACAGATTTGTACGCCAATAAAGTGCACATCCTAAACTTGGCGACCAATGAAATCACAGGCAGTATTTCTATTCCCACATGGACAGAGGCTTTGGCCTATGCGAATAACAAAGTATATGTTTCCGCACCGCACAGTAAATACATTTTTATTATAGATCCTTCGCAGGATCAAGTGATCGATACTATTGAAGCAGGCGAGGGTATATCATCGATGGTGCTGGATAAAAATAATGCCTTGTGGCTATTAGGCAACAGTGACCCGATTACACACGATCCATTTTTAGCAAAGGTTGATATAAGCACAGATGAAATTATCCTTCAGGAAACATTGGATCATCCGGCTGGAGGCCTGACCTGTTCCGCGGATTTGTCCACTTTGTATTGGCTGGAAGACGGCGTCGTAAAACTTTCCGTAGACAGTCCGATTTCCCAACGAGCCACCATCATTGCGAAAGGAACACACCATTGGTATGGTTTGGGCGTACATCCTTTTACAGAAAATGTCTATGTCTCTGATGTGTTCGATTATTTGCAGAGCAGTGAGGTTTTTATCTATAGCAAAGAAGGTGATCAAAAGTCCAGCTTTACAGCAGGAGTTATATCGGGGGGATTTTGGTTTAAAATTCAGTAGTTAGTTGTTAGTTGTTAGTTGTTAGTTGTTAGTTTAGTAGTCAATGATGTATGGTTTAAATATAATACATTGTCAATCAGTTGATTTAACTGGTAACTAACAACTAACAACTAACAACTAGTTACTAATTTCCTTTTCCGTTATTAATACGCTATTTTAGCATCCTGTTTTTTATACAGCTAAACAATGATCAAAGTAACGTTACCCGATGGTTCCCAAAGGGAATATCCGAAAGGCAGCACATCTCTGGATGTAGCCAAGAGTATCAGTGAAGGACTGGCCCGCAATGTATTGTCGGCCGTTATCGATGGAGAAGTATGGGATGCCACGCGTCCCTTGGAGAGAGATGTCACGTTACGCCTGCTGACCTGGGATGCACCGGAAGGTAAAGCAACCTTTTGGCACTCTTCTGCCCATTTGATGGCTGAAGCGCTGGAAGCGTTGTATCCTGGTGTAAAGCTAGGTATAGGACCATCGATTGAAAATGGTTTTTACTATGATGTTGATTTTGGCGGAAAAGAATTTTCTCAAAATGAATTCGAGAAAATAGAAGCTAAAATGCTCGAATTGGCGAAGCTGAAAAATGCCTACGTGCGCAAAGATGTTTCAAAAGCAGATGCGATTTCTTATTTCACTGAAAAAGGAGATCCATACAAACTGGATTTGTTAGAACGTTTGGAAGACGGAAGCATTACCTTCTACAGTCAGGGTAACTTTGTAGATCTTTGCCGTGGACCGCATATACCGGACACAGGTTTCATCAAAGCGGTGAAGCTAATGAACGTTGCCGGCGCCTATTGGAGAGGAGATGAGAAGA